>JAIMBO010000027.1 GCA_023511405.1 Rubrobacteraceae bacterium | reverse complement strand
GGGCTCTTGGCGAAGAACTTGACGGCCTCCGGATTCACCCTCGTCACACCCGCCATGTACGCGAACGTCAGGAACCTGCGCACCACCGTGAGCTTCTTCGCCGCCGTCGCCGCAGGATACCGATCGAGCAACCGCTCCCTGTAGAGCGAGATGTCCTCCGCGCTCAGCTCCTCGATGGATCCCCGCCCGAGCTCCCCCTCGACGAAGCCCAGGAACAGCCTCACTTCTGTATTATAGGTCTTTTTGGTCTGGGGGCTGGAGAGGGTACGCAGGAAGAGGTCGACGAGGCGGCGGTGCTCGGGGTGGGTGTACGCACGTGGGGCGGGGAGGTTCTTCTCAGGGTTCATCGTAGGAGATGAGGGAGACCACGGGGTAAGGAGAGAGGCGGCTGCGGCCGTCGAGGAAGCGCAGCTCGATGAGGAAGGCGCAGGCGGCGACGACGCCACCGGCGTTCTCGACCAGCTCGCACATGGCGCGGGCGGTACCGCCGGTGGCGAGGAGGTCGTCGGTGACGAGGACGCGGGTCCCCGGGGGGATGGAGTCCGCGTGGGTCTCGAGCGCGTCGGTACCGTACTCCAGTTCGTATGAGGCCGAGATGGTCCGGCGGGGGAGCTTGTTCGGCTTGCGGGCGAGGATGAGACCCTTCCTGGCGCGGTAGGAGAGGGCGGTACCGAAGACGAACCCCCGGGCTTCGGCGGAGAGGATCCTGTCGTACTCGTAAGGTTCCGTGGCCTCGGCGAGCGCGTCCACGGCGGCGTGCAGGGCTTCGCCATCCTCGATTATCGGGGTGATGTCCTTGAAGGAGATGCCGGGGCGCGGGAAGTCCGGGACCGTCCGGATCCTGCGCTCCAGCTCCTCTATGGAGAGCCGGTTCAAGGCGCGAACGATTCTATGATGCTCGCCATCATGAGCTCCTTCAGGCGCGAGTCCATCCCCGCCAGGTGCCGTGCCTTGTGCATCGCCTCGGCGATACGGGCCTCGTCGCCGCTGCGCAGGTCCGGGTTGAGTATCTGCTTGAACATCGCGGCCTCCCGCTCGACGGCGGCCATGATCCCGCGCAGGTGGCGGGGTTGGATCCCGTACTTCGCCATCTCACGCGCCATGCGCACGATCTCCACGTCGCGCTGCCTGAGGTCGCCGTTCCTTCCGATGACGCCGAGGTTGATCAGCTCGTCCACGAAAGACGGCTCCACCTCGACGGCCTCGGCCAGCTCCTCCCGGGTGTAGGTACGGTCTTCGGAGACCCGGGGCAGTCCGTCCGGGGAGTCCTGGGAGGAGTAGAAGGGCTCCCCCCTGTCTATGCGTTCCTTGATGACCTTGAGCGGCAGGTACTCCTCGTCCTGCAGCTTCAGGATGTAGCGCAAAAGCTCGACGTCCCGCGGCGAGAAGAGCCTGTAACCACCACGGGTGCGCGAGAGCGAGAGCAGCCGCCGGCGTTCCAGGTAGCGTATCTTGCTCACCGAGAGCGTCGGAAACTCCGGCCGGAGCTTCTCGACCACTTCCCCGATGGTGTACCTGTCCCTGGTGGTCCCACCCTCCGATGTCATCTCTCCCCCATCGGACTAGGACGAGACGAACTTGAAGCGGTACTTGCCCACCTGTATCTCATCCCCGTTGCGCAGATCCACCTCATCGACCCTCACCCGGTTGACGTAGGTCCCGTTGAGCGACCCGACGTCCTTGATCGAGAAACCGTGATCGTTGCGCCTTATCTCGGCGTGCCGCCGGGAGACCGTGACGTCGTCGAGGAAGATGTCGCTGTTCGGGCTGCGCCCGACCGTCACCCGGTCTCCCCGGATGTCGTGCATCCGGCGCCCGGCGGTGCCCTCCACCTGGTCGAGCTCTATCAGCAGGGCCTCGCCGCGGCCCTCCGGCACCGGCTGAGAGAGCTCCTCCTCGTAGTCGGAGAAGCTCGGGGAATAGGAGACCGTCGCGTAACCCTCGGTCAGCGGTACGCCACATTCCCCACAGAACTTCATCTGCGGCAGAACCTCCGCGCCACAGTTGGGGCACCTGCTCAAAAAGCGTCTTCCTCCCGAAATCCCCTCTCCCTGAGCATCACCTCGGCCAGCTCCTCCGGCGTGAGCGCGGCCGCACCCCTGCGGACCAGCTCCGCCCGGATCGCGTCTATCCTGCCCTGGATGATCCGGCGCCGGTAGCTGATCCTCCGCTCCTCCTCGACCAGATCCCCGAGCAGCTCCTTGAGCTCGTCCGAGGGAGCCGAGGTCAGGTCAGGGAGCTGTTCGTCGAACTCTTCTTCCAACGGACCCCTTCTCGCGACGCCGGCCTCCTCGCACGAGGTGCAGTATAGCCTGAGATGAACCTGAAGTACAGTCTTAGGCGAACGTCACTCGTTGCGAATGAGATCCCGCACGAGCTCGACGTACTCCTGCATCAGCCGCTGGGGCCGGCCGCCGTCCTCTGCCTCCGCGTAGACGTAGAAGAGCGGGTTGTCCGGATCGGGGAGCATGAGCACCCACCCGCCGTCGAGGCTCAGCCTCACCCCGTCGGTGAGGATGGCGTCCGGGTCACCTCCGAAGCGTTCGGCGAGGCCCCGCATCACCCGGCCCTTGGCGGACCAGGGGCACTCCAGCCGCTCGCGCACCACCCCCCCGAAGCTCTCCCCGAACCTCCGGCGCACCGAGGAGAGCGGCTTCTCCCGGAAAGCCTCGAGCGCCCGGGCGAGCGTCATGAAGCAGTCGGAGGCCGGCAGGAACGAGGGGAAGATGTAGTGTCCATCGTCCGTGCCGGCGAGGTCGGCGTGATGCTCGGCCGCGGTGAGCGCGACGTTGCCGAGCCCCGTGCGGCTGAGAACGACCCTGCCGCCGGACTCCTCGACCAGGCGGGTGTACTCGCTGCTCAGGTTCACCGGCAGCACGACTAGGTTCGGCTCCAGAGCCACGATGAGGCAGGCGAGCATCACGTCGGGGGGTACGGGCTCCCCCTGATCGTCGACGAACCAGACGGCCTCTCCGGAGGGCTCGACGACGCATCCGAAGGCCGCCCCGACCGTGGGGACCATGTTACCGACCCGCTCGAGGCTCTCCTCGAGGTTCGGCCGGGGCACGCTCCCCACGACGTTCGCGTTGACGAACCCGGAGATCACGACGGCGTTCACGCCCAGCTGGGAGAAGACCCGGTTGGAGACGAGCCCGGCGACCCCGCCGGAGAAATCCACGACCATCGCGGATCCCGCGGTCTTGCCGCGGTCGGTGGCCCGCTCCAGGCGCTCGACGTACTGCTCGACGGCGCGGCCGGGGTAGATCAGCTCCCCTATATCCCCGTCGAAGGCCCGGCGGTACTCCTCGCGCACGAAGACCTTCTCGATGCCGCGCTGCTCGGACTCGCCCATCGGGGTCCCGTCCGAGGAGAAGAACAGGATCTCCACGTCGTCCGGATCCTCCCCCGAGCGTACGTGTGCCCCCGCGGAGGACTTGCCCGCCAGGACGTCGTGGCGCACCACCCCCGCATGCGCCGCCCGCAGGTCGCGCACGTTGACCCCCGTGGCGAGCAGCGCCGCCGTCATCGCCCGCTTGCAGGCCTGGGCGGCGAGTGAGGCGTCCCGCCCCAGGGTCACCACGGCCCCCGGGTCGAGGGTCGTCCCGAACGAGGAGGCGAGCCTGACGACGAACTCGGGGGTGAGGTCCACGTTGAACTTGCCCGAGACGATCCCGCCCTTGAAGATCGTGCGCAACCCCATCGTCTCGTAGATGAGGCTGTGGGTGACGTTCGCCCCGCTCTCGACGGTCTTGTGCGGGTAGATCTTGACCTCCGGGGCGATGGTCGCCCCCTCGCCGACGATGACGTCGTCCCCGAGCGCGCTGCGCTCCAGGATGCGCGCCCGGGCCTGGATGTACGAGGAGCGCCCGACCAGCGTGTCCTTCAGCTCGGCCCCCTCGCCGATGTAGGTCCCTTCGGCGATGATCGAACGCTCTATCGTCGCACCGGAGGAGATGACGACGTTGTCCCCGATCACCGAGTAGGGGCTGATCCTGGCACCCTCGTCGACGCGGGCGTTCTCGCCGATGACGACCGGGCCTTCGAGCTGCTCCTCGTCGACCTGCGCCCTTCTGCCGATGTACACGTTGCCCTTGAGCCTCGTGCCCGGCGGCCTGACGCCCTTCACCTTCCCGTCGAGGACGTCGCGCTGGGCGGAGGCGTACTGCTCGAGGGTGCCGATGTCCTCCCAGTAGTCGTCGGTGACGTAGCCGTAGAGCTTCCTTCCCTCCTCGAGCATCTTCGGGAAGAGCTCCTTGGAGAAGTCGTACTCCCCCTCCTTCTCCGGGTCCGGGATCTCGTCCATCACCGAGGCCTCGAGCAGGTAGATGCCGGTGTTGACCGTATCCGAGAAGACCTGCCCCCAGGCCGGCTTCTCCAGAAAGCGCGAGATGCGCCCGTCCTCCTCGGTTATCACGATCCCGAAGTCGAGCGGGTTCTCGACGCTCTTGAGGACCATCGTCGCCTCCGAACCCTTCTCTTCGTGGAAGGAGACGAGCGCGCTGAGGTCGGCGTCGGTGAGGGCGTCCCCGCTTATGACCAGGAAACGCTCCCCCCTGAGGTCGAGCTTGCGCTCGGCCATCTTCACCGAACCGGCCGTCCCGGCCGGCACGTCCTCGACCGAGTAGGAGATGTCGACCCCCCACCGCGATCCGTCGCCGAAGTAGTCCCTTATCTCGTCCGGCATGAACTGCAGCGTGACCACGATGTCCGTGAAGCCGTGCCGCTTGAGCAGGTTGACGATGTGCTCCATGCACGGCACGTTGGCTATCGGGATCATAGGTTTGGGCTGGTTGCTCGTCAGCGGCCGCAGACGGGTTCCCTGCCCGCCGGCCATTATCACGGCCTTCACCTTCTGCTCAACACCCCCTTGTAAGCCTCCCCGGCGCTGCCCTTCCGGGTCTTTTCGGAGACTCCTTCATCTTAACTTTAACCTCACCCGGCCCGTGGGGCCACCTTAAAACTCATCTGCTCGAGCGCAGCCTGATCCTGAAGCTCACCCCCCAGAGCCCGTAGCTCTCCCTGAAGGCGTTCTCGAGATAGCGGACGTAGCTGTCGGGAATGTCCTTCGGCCTGGTGGCGAAAAGGGTGAACTCCGGCGGCCGCTCACCGGTCTGCAGGGCGAAGCGCACCTTCACCCTCCGCGGCGGCGGGTTCTTCGCGGTGAGCTCCCGGACGAACTCCGCGACCTCGTGGGTCGGCACCCTCAGACCGTAGGCCCGGTGCAACCCGAGGGCGAGCTCGTACACCCCCTCGAGCCCGCTGCCTTCGAGCGCGGAGAGCGCCCTCACCGGCGGCTTGAGGTCGGTCATGCGTACCTCGAGCGTTCGTTCGATCTCTTTTATCCTCTCCTGCGAGACGAGGTCCCGCTTGTTGACCAGCACGCCGAAGGCCCTGCCGGCCTCCTGTACCTGGCGTGCGATCTGCAGGTCACCGGCGACGAGCCCCTCGACCGCATCCACGAGCAGGAGCGAGACCTCCGATCTGCGGATCGCCTCGGCGCTGCGCAGCGCGGAGTAGTACGGCACGCCTCGTGCCCTGCGCACGTTCCGGGTCACCCCCGCGGTGTCCAGCACCGAGAAGGTCTGCCCGTCGACCTCCAGCGTCCCCGCCACGACGTCGGTCGTCGTACCGGGCACCTCGGAGACGACGGCCCGCTCGGAGCCGAGCAGGCTGTTCAGCAGCGTACTCTTCCCGACGTTGGGACGGCCCACGATCGCGAGCTGCGGATGCTCGGGTTCTTCCGCGTCCGGGAGCTCCGGGAGCATCCCGACCACGACGTCGAGCAGGTCCCCCACCCCTATGCCGTGCAGCGCGGAGATCGGATGCGGCTCCCCCTCCCCCAGAGAGTAGAACCCGTAGCGATCGGCGTCGTTCTGCGGGTCGTCGAGCTTGTTCACGGCGAGCACGACCGTAGATCCCATCCGGCGCAGCTCCCTCGCGATCACCGCATCGGCCTCCGTCACCCCGGTGCGCGAGTCGGTCAGGTGTATGACCACATCGGCCTCTTCGGCCGCGATCCTGCTCTGCAACGTCACGAGCGCCTGCAGACCATCCGCCCCGTAGGGCTCCATGCCGCCGGTGTCGACGAGCACGAACTCCCTGCCGGCCCATTCGGCCTTCGTGTAGGTGCGGTCGCGTGTGGTGCCGGGCTCTTCTGCGACCACGGCCTGCCTGCGCCCGAGGACGCGGTTCACCAGCGTGCTCTTGCCCACGTTGGGGGCCCCGACGACCGCCACCACGGGAAGGCGACCGCTCAACGCCGCCTCCCCTCCGCCTCCCGCGGGAGCCGGTATATCTCGCGCAACAACTCATCCGCGGCCTTCTGGTACGCCTCGCGCCCCTTGAGATCCCGCGGTACGCTGATCGGCTCTCCGACGTAGGTGCGAAACCTCGCACCCCGCAGCCGCGCGATCGGGCCGGGCACCGGCCCCAGATACACCGGCAGGATCTTCGCCCCGCCGCGCGCCGCGAGCATGATGGCTCCGCTCTTGGCTTCGCGCGAGACGCCCTTGGTGCGGTGGGTGCCCTCGGGGAAGATGCCGAGCGCCCACCCCTCTCCGAGCAGCCTGAGACCGGCCCGCAGCGCGCTGTGCCCCCCGGCCTGCCGGTCCACGGGGAACGCCCCGACGAACCGGAAGAACCCCCGGAAAGGGAAGACGAAGATTTCCTTCTTGGCCATCCACTGGATGCGCCGGGGGACCGCCATGCAGACGAAGAGGGGATCGAGATACCTGGTGTGGTTCGCCGCGACGATGAGCGGCCCGCTCCCCGGCGTCCGCTCCTCCCCCTCGCACTCGAACCCCACGGCGATCCGGGCGGCCGTGACGACCATCCTCCTGAGCAGGCGGTACCTGCCCGACATCTCGACCCGCGGCATCCCCTCACCCCCCGGAAGGACCGCAGAGCCGACGGGCGAGGCCCATCACCTTCTCCACGACCTCCTCGAAACCCATGCCCGTCGTGTCCACTATCACCGCATCCGGCGCGGGCCTGAGCGGGGCGCTCTCCCGCTCGGTGTCCTGACGGTCGCGCAGCATGATCGCCTCACGGACCTCGTCCAGATCCGCCTCCCTGCCGCTCTGCAGAGCCCTGCGCCGGGCACGCTCCTCCGTAGAGGCGGAGAGGAAGATCTTCAGGTCGGCCTCGGGAAGGACCACCGTGCCTATGTCCCTCCCCTCGACCACGGCCCCACCCGCCCGCCGGGCCTCCTCCGCCGCCCGCCGCTGCACGGGCAGGAGCACCTCCCTGACACGGGGATGCGCCGAGACCTTCGAGGCGACGCCTGAGACCTCCGGAGCGTGCAGCTCTTCCCCGGAGATCCACCTCCCGTCGTACCTCACCCCCCCCGGCCCCAGCTCGAGCCTCCGGGCTATCCGGACCAGCCCCTCCTCGTCGGCGGGGTCCACCCCATCCTCGATCGCGACCAGCGCCACCGCCCGGTAGACCGCGCCGGTGCTGATGTCCGTCACACCGAGCCTGCGCGCCACCTCCCGCGCCACGGAGCTCTTGCCGCTCCCCGCCGGTCCGTCTATGGCAACCAGAAATCCACCCATATACGAACCGCAAGTATAACGGATGCCCCCGCCCCTAATCGCGCAGACCCTCCAGCAGCCCGAAATAAGAAGGGAGCGTCTTCGCGACGCACGCAGGATCCTCTATGCGGATGCCCCCCGCCACGAGCCCCACAACCGCAAACGACATCGCCATCCTGTGGTCGTCGTAGGTGCGCACCAGAGCCCCACGCACCCCTCCCTTTGGTATTATGCGTAAACAATCTTCGCCTTCTTCGACCGGGACGCCGAGGCGGGAGAGTTCGCGGGCGACGGCGAAGACGCGGTCGGTCTCCTGGTGGCGGGTATGTCCGACGTTGGTGATGGTGGTGGGGCCGTCGGCGAAGGGTGCGATGGCGGCGAGGGTCATCATGGTATCGGAGATGTCCCCCATGTCGGCGTCGACCCCGCGCAGACGTTCGGGGCCCCGGACTTCGACCGCGCCGGCGTCGAAGGCGACCTGGCATCCCATACGCTCGAGGACGCGCACGAACCCGAGGTCGCCCTGCATGGCGTCGGGGGAGAGGCCGGGGACTCGGACGCGACCCCCGGTCACCGCGGCGGCGGCGAAGAAGTAGGAGGCGGCCGAGGCGTCGGGCTCGACGGCGTAGTGGCGCGCCCGGTAGGTGCCGGGGGGGACGCGATATACCCCTCCCTCGCGCTCGACCGTGGCGCCGAAGGAGCGCATCATGCGCGCCGTGATCTCGACGTAGGGCCTCGAGACCAGCCGACCGGACACCTCCAGCCGAAGGCCATCTCCGGCATAGGGAGCGGCGAGGAGCAGGCCGCTCAGGAACTGGCTGCTCTTCTCACCGGAGACGGTGGCCACGCTCCCGGGTATGCCACCGCCGCGGACGATCAGTGGGAAGCGGCCCTCGCGGTCCTCGTAGTCGACACGGACCCCGAGGGCGCGCAGTGAATCCACGAGGTCGGCGACGGGGCGCTCGCGCATCCTCGCTGTCCCGTCCACCCGGTAGGTGCCCCGGCCCAGAGCGAGGAAGGGAGGCAGGAACCGGGCGGCGGTCCCGGCATTGCCCACGAAGACGTCGGCCTCTTCGGCCGGGATCTCCCCGCCCATCCCGACCACCTCGATTCTCCTCCCCGGCGCATCGGCGAAGACCTCGAACCCGAGATCCACGAGCGCCCGCATCAGCCAGAATGTGTCGTCGGAGAAGAGCGGGTTGGAGATCACGGAACGCCCGGAGGCCAGCGCGGCCAGGATGAGCGCCCGGTTGGTTATGGATTTGGAGCCGGGCACCCGGACCTCTGCATCGGGGGGCTCCTTCAAGGGCACGATCTCCAGCTCCTGCGGAAACTCTCCGCGCACGTCCTCGACGCCGAAGTCCCGTCCGGGGACACCCCTCACCTCCCGCGCCACAGCCTCTTCACCTCCTCGTCGGTCAGCCTGCGGTACTCCCCCGGGGCCAGTTCCCCGAGCCGCACCGGCCCCACCCTCACACGCTCCAGGTGGACGAGGCGAAGCCCCACGGCCTCACAGGCTCTGCGTATTATGCGTTTACGGCCTTCATGGATGGTGAGGTGGAGGACGGTGCGGCGCCGCCCGCGCCGCAGACGGGAGACCTCCGGAGGAACCATCGGTCCGTCCTCGAGCTCGGGTCCCGAGGCGAGCGCGCGCAGGGCCTCTTCGTCGACCGGGTTCTGAAGGACGAGGCGGTACTCCTTCTCGATCTCGTAGGAGGGGTGCGCTATGCGGTGAGCGAGCCTTCCGTCGTTGGTCATGATGATCAGGCCGGTCGTATCCGCGTCGAGCCGGCCCACGGGGACGAGACCGGGAATGGAGGGGACGAGCTCCGCGACCGTCGGCCTGCCCCGCTCGTCGGAGAGGGTGGTGATGTAACCCGCCGGTTTGTTGAGCGCCAGGTAGGTCCTGGTCTCCGGCAGGCGGACGGGTCTCCCGTCGAGAGAGACGGCGTCTCCTTCGGAGACCTTCGTCCCCAGCCCGGCCACGCGCCCGTTGACCCTGACGCGGCCCGAGACGATGAGCGCCTCGGCCTTACGCCGGGAGGGGGCGGCGCCGCTGCGGGCCAGGTAAGCCTGCAGGCGCATCAGGGCTCCTTCGAGGCGTGATCCTTCAGGCGCTCGCGCACCCGGGCGAGCTCCTCCTCGCTCACCAGCTCCTCCAGCGGGGGAAAATCCTCCCGGCTCCCGGCGGAGGCCGCGATGAGGAAATCCTCGGTCACGTCCAGCAGCGCCGGTGCGCCCGGGCTCTCCTCGTCGGCGCCCACCTCCGCGAGGAGGTTGCGTTCGATCAGGTTGCGTACCACCGCGTCGGAGTTCACCCCCCGCACGGCGGAGATGGCGCCGCGCGTCATCGGCCCCAGGTAGAGCACGCAGGAGAGCACCTCGTAGGCGGCGCCGGAGAGCGGTGTGGGACGGGCCTCGCCGCGGAAACGTTCGATCGCCTCCGCGCACCGGGGGTTCGTCGCGAGCTGCCACCCCCCGGCCACACGCCGCAGGACCACCCCGGAGCTTCGGGCGTCGTACTTGTCGAGGAGGCGGGAGAGCGCCCGTTCCAGCCCGTCCCGGTCGAGCCCCGCCGACGAGAGGAGCACCTCTTCCTCCACCGGCCTCTCGCTCACCAGGAGTATGGCCTCGACCAGTGCCTCCGGTCCGGCTCCGTCCGTCACGCTGGCATCACCCTCAGCTCCCCGAACGGCTCCTCCTGCAACAGACGCACCTCGCCCTCGGAGGCGAGCGAGACGGCCGCCGCGAACGTCAGCGCCCGGCCGACCCGGTCCATGCCGCGCACGAGCTCCTCGTAGGAGAGCGGCCGTCCACCACTCCCGGCGATGGCGCCCCGGATCACGGCGGCGAGCTCCTCCAGGCTGAGCGTTATCCGGTCGATGTGCGCCAGCGAAGGCTCCTCCAGCCTCGAGAACATGCGCCTCGTGGCCATCTCGAGCCTCCTGCGATCGACCCTCAGACGCCCCTTTCGTGGCTCGAGCGCATGCCCCGATGGATGATACCCCGCACCCTCCTCGAAGCGCCCTCTGAGATACTCCGCCCCCCTCCTGACCTTGAGGTAGAGGGAGAGCCGATCTGCGAGATCCTCCGCGGAGACCTCACCCTCCGTTCCGTCCGCCGGCTCCTCCATCGCCGGGAAGAGCGAGCGGCTCTTGAGCAGCACGAGCGCGGTGGCCGAACCGGCGAAGTCGGTGTCTCGCTCGAGGGTGTCCGCACCCACCTCATCCCTATCCCTAAGGTACAGGTCGACGAGCTCGTGCAGCGGCACCTCGAAAACCTCTAGTTCATGCCGGAGGATCAGCGCCAGGAGCCACTCGTAAGGTCCGGAGTAGACCTCTATCTCGACGCTGAAGTCCGAGAGCGGCCGGGAACGGATCATCTCACCTCCCGGTGAAGGGGCAAGACGGAGGAGATCGAGTGGTAATCCATACCGCAGGTTCTGGCCAGCGAACGGCTGACCACGCTCCCCTCGGCGAGCACCACCCCGGCCCTGAGGCCGGGGTCGGCGTTGAGCGCGTCGGTGAGGCCGAGCCCGGCGATGCTGCGTACGTAGGGGAGAAGGGCGTTGGAGAGGGCGTGGGTGGCGGTCACGGGGACGGTCGCGGGAACGTTCTTGACGCAGTAGTGGATCACGCCCTCCTCGACGAAGGTGGGGCTTTCGAGGGTGGTGGGGCGGGAGGTCTCCACGCATCCCCCGTAGTCGACGTCCACGTCGACTATGACGCTGCCGTCGTGCATGGCCGCCACCGTCCTGCGTCCGACCAGGTGCGGGGTTCTCGTTCCTGAGACGAAGACGGCCCCGATGAGCAGATCGGCGCGCGTGACGGCCTCTTCTATGTTCATGGCGTTCGCCGCGAGCGTCGTCACCCCGCCGAGGCCCGACTCCTCCATGCGCCGCAGGCGTTCGAGGTCCCGGTCCACGACGGTCACCTGCGCACCGAGACCGCTCGCGACCCTGGCGGCCACGGAGCCGACGATCCCGCAGCCCAGGACGACGACCCGCCCCGGCCGGACACCGGTCGCACCACCGAGCAGGATCCCGCGCCCCCCTTCGTTCTTCTGCAGGTAGCGCGCTCCGATCTGGGGCACGAGACGCCCGGCAATCTCGCTCATCGGCGTGAGCACCGGCAGACGCCCGCGGCGGTCGCGGATGCTCTCGAGGGCGATGGCGATGCAGCGCGAGCGGAGCAGGGCCTGCATCAGATCCGGGTTGACCGGGAGGGAGAGGAAGGCCAGCAGGATGAGATCCCTCCTCAGGTAGGAATACTCCTCGGGTGGCGGCCCCGAGACCCGGGCGATGAGCTCCGCTCCCTCGTAGACCGGAGCGGCCTCCTTCAGGATCCGGGCGCCGGCCTCCCGGTAGCGGGCATCCGGGATGCCCGCGCCCTCACCGGCCCCGCGTTCGACCAGCACGAGGTGCCCCACCCGGGTCAGCTCGTAGACGGCGTGCGGATCGAGCGCCACCCGCGTCTCGCCGGGAGCCCTCTCTCGCAAGATCCCGATCCTCAAAACCAGCCGTCCTCCCCGCTCTCGATGGAGAGCCTACCCCATCCGGAAGGGTCGGTCCATACCCCGACGACCTCCCAGCCGTCCCGCAGCAACGCCGGACGCAACTCGTCCAGCAGCGCGCCGACCCCCAGGCAGAGGTCGGGTCCGGCGCCCACGGGCACGAGCGAAGCGGCCTCCCGCGGGAGCAGACCGTGCCCGCTCAGCGATCGGGACAGCGCCCGGCGGCGGTCCGGGCTGAACACCCTCGCACCCGCGATGCGCTCCACCCCGAGCTCGAGCACCGCACCGGTGAGAGCGGCCAGGGAGTTCACCGCACGCAGCGTCCGGTCGAGCGATCGCGCGAGCTCGCGCCGGTAGAAAGAGCGCACCTCGCACGCCACACGGCCCGCCGTATCTGAGGTCATCCCGTACACCGCGTGGAAGCTGCCGCGGATCGGTGCGGGATCGAGGGCGGAAGCCAGGGCCGCGACCCCCTCACGCGGCGCCTCCTCCCAGCTCAGAGCGGCCCGCAGCAGGAAGGCCCCGGGAGTGCGGCTCACCACGGTGCCCGGCGGTTCCTCCGGCAGCAGGAGCACCCTCCCCTTCAGCGTCCGCCGCCCTCCCCGCTCCTGGCCACCTCCGGCGAGAGATCGCGCAGCTGGCCACAGGCCCTGACGAACCCCAGAAACAGCGGGTGCGGGCGCAGCGGCCGGCTCTTGAACTCCGGGTGGAACTGGCTCCCGATGAAGAAGGGGTGGTCGGGGATCTCGGCCAGTTCGACCAGACGCCCGTCCGGGGAGAGGCCGGAGAAGACCATCCCCGCCTCCTCCAGCGTCTCCCGGTAGGCGTTGTTCACCTCGTAGCGGTGGCGGTGGCGCTCCCCGATCGTGCCGCTCCCGTAGAGGGACTCGGCGAGCGTGCCGGGGACTATCCGGCAGGGGTAGTGGCCGAGGCGCATCGTACCCCCCTTGTCGACGCCGACCTGATCGGCCATGATGTCTATGACCGGGTGCGGCGTGTCCTCGTCGAACTCCGTCGAATCTGCCCCTTTGAGCCCGGCCACGTTGCGGGCGAACTCGATGACCGCGACCTGCATCCCCAGACACAGCCCGAGGAAGGGTTTGCCGCTCTCGCGGGCGTAACGGACGGCCTCGATCTTGCCCTCCACCCCACGGCTGCCGAAGCCGGGAACGACGAGCACGCCGTCGGCATCCCCGAGCAGGTCTTCCGCCGCCCGCTGGTCCGTAATCTCCTCCGCGTCGATCCAGGCCAGATCGGGCTTGAGCCCGCAGGCCGCGCCCGCGTGCCCGAGCGCCTCGACGATGGAGATGTAGGCGTCCTGCAGCCGGGTGTACTTGCCGACTATCGCTATCTTCACGCTCTCTTCGAGGGAGGTCATCCGCTCCACCAGATCGCGCCAGCGGGCCAGGTTGGCGCGCGGGGCGGGCAGGCCGAGCTTCTCCAGGACCAGCTCGTCGAGACCCTCGTCGTGCAGGTCGAGCGGGATCGCGTAGAGCGAGGGGGCGTTGAGCGCCGGGATCACCGACTCGAAGTCCGCATCGCCGAAGAGCGCGATCTTGCGCCTTATCTCCTCGCTTATCGGGCGGTCGGCGCGACAGATGATGATGTCCGGGGAGATGCCTATCTCGCGCAGCCGCTGAACGGAGTGCTGGGTCGGCTTGGTCTTCAGCTCCCCGGCGGCCTCGATGTAGGGGACGTAGGAGACGTGCACGTAGAGGACGTTCTTCCGGCCCACGTCGTTGCGGAACTGCCTTATCGCCTCCAGGAACGGCAGGCTCTCGATGTCCCCCACCGTGCCGCCGATCTCGGTGATGACGATGTCCTTGTCCTCGCCGAGGCGTCCGATCCTGCTCTTTATCTCGTTGGTTATGTGCGGGATCACCTGCACGGTCGCCCCCAGGTAGTCGCCCCGCCGCTCGCGCTGGATGACCTCCCAGTAGACGCTGCCGGTGGTGACGTTGGAGAGCCGGCCCAGGTTCTCGTCCAGAAACCGCTCGTAGTGGCCCAGGTCGAGGTCGGTCTCGGCCCCGTCCTCGGTGACGAAGACCTCCCCGTGCTGGTAGGGGTTCATCGTGCCCGGGTCGACGTTTATGTAGGGATCGAACTTCTGCAACGCCACCCTGTAGCCCCGGCTCTTGAGTAGCATCCCCAGGGAGGCGGCGCTCGTCCCCTTGCCTATGGAGGAGACCACCCCGCCGGTCACGAAGATGTACCTGGTATCGAAATCCGCCATCATCACCTCACAGCAGCAGTTTTCAACCGGCTTCCACGGCCGCCGGAGACCGGCCTCGCCCGCTTACAGAGAGAACAAGGACCACCACCCCACGGTGGACGCGAGATGGCCGCAGCAGAAGGGCCGTAGAGATCGCCGCCTTCGCATCGCCGTTCATGATAAGCCCCGTGGAGAAAAAATCAAAGTTCTAGCCGTCACGCCCGCCCGGGGCTGGATGAGCTAAAGTCTGAAGGCCGATGATGGTCTCGTGGCCAGAAAGCGGGGTTGCTGGATGAAAGAGGGGGAATTCCCCATCGTCTTCGACGGTCACAACGACGTTCTCGAGCGGCTCGACGACCCGGCCGGCTTCTTCGAGCGCCGGGAAGAGGGACACCTGGACCTGCCGAGGGCGCGGGAGAGCGGCTTCGGGGGCGGGATGTTCGCGGTGTGGGTCCCGCCGCCGGAAGGGAAGGCTGCGCACGAGACGCTCGATCCTTCCTACGCGCTGCGGTACTCTCTCTCGGCCGCGGCCACACTGTTCAGGATCGAGGAGCTCTCCGAGGGGCAGGTCAGGATCGTCCGCAGCGCCGGAGAGATACGAAGCTGCATAAACGAGGGCATCCTCGCCGCCGTGCTCCACATGGAGGGGGCCGACGCCATAGACACGGACCTCGACGCGCTCCACGTGCTCCACCGCGCCGGGCTGCGCTCGCTTGGGATAGTCTGGAGCCGCCCCAACGCCTTCGCCGAGGGGGTGCGCGTGCGGTTCGGGAGCACGCCGGACACCGGGGCGGGCCTCACCGAGGCCGGGCGGCGCCTGGTCCGCGCCTGCAACGAGCTCGGCATCGTGATCGACGTCTCGCACCTGAACGAGCGCGGGTTCTGGGACGTGGCCGAACTGAGCGAGGCGCCGCTCGTCGCGACCCATTCCAACGCCCACGCCATCTGCCCCTCCCCGCGCAACCTCACCGACGCGCAGCTCGAGGCCATAGCCGCCTCGGACGGGATGGTCGGGCTGAACTTCGGGGTCCACTTCCTGCGCGAGGACGGTTCCGAGGATACCGATACCCCCATCGAGGTCATGGTCCGGCACATCGACCACCTGGTGGAGCACCTCGGCATGGAGAGGGTCGGCTTCGGCTCGGACTTCGACGGGATCTGCATCCCCGACGCCATCGGTGACGTGAGGGGCCTGCCCCGCCTCATGCAGGCGCTCCGGGAGCACGGCTACGGCGAGGAAGACCTCAAGAAGATCGCGCACGAGAACTGGCTGCGCGTCCTGCGCAAGACGTGGGGCCGCTGAGAGACCCTACTCCTCCTCGAGGAGCCGCGCGGCGTGGGCGAGGGAGGCGCCGTCGACCCTCCCGGAGAGCATCCGGGCGATCTCCCGCCTTCGCTCCTCCCCCTCGACCCGCACCGCCCGCGTGACCGTCCTCCCGTCCAGCTCCCCCTTGGAGACCACCACGTGGGATCCCGCCACCGAGGCTATCTGCGGCAGGTGCGTGATCGTGAGCACCTGGCAGCGCCGCCCGAGCTCCTCGAGCCTGCGGCCCACCGCGGTCGCCGTCTCGCCTCCGATCCCGGCGTCCACCTCGTCGAAGACGTAGCTCAGAGCGGGATCCTCCCGGCGCTGGGCGAGGCGGATGGCGAGCATGATCCTGGAGAGCTCGCCGCCGGAGGCGTAGCGCCTCACCGCGAGCTCCGGCTCCCCGGGGTTCGGCTGGACGACGAACTCCACCCGCTCCCGGCCCGAAGGACCGGCCTCCGCGGGCTCGAGCACCGCCCGGAAGACGCTCTGCCCCAGGTTCAGCCCCTCGAGGTTCTCCTGCACCCTCTGCGAGAGGGTTCGGGCGGCCTCCCTCCTGCCCTCCGAGAGCCTCCCCGCGAGCTCATCGAGCCGGGCCGCCCCCTCCTCTATCTCCCGCTCGAGGCCGGCCGTCTCGGCCTCGAAGTTCTCGAGCCTCGAGAGGCGCTCCCTGGCCTCTTCGAGGTAACCCGGGACGTCCTCCCCGTACTTCCGCTCCAGCGAGCGCAGCTCCTCGAGGCGCGCCTCCACCTCCTCCAGCCTCGCCGGGTCGGCCTCCAGGTCGTTCGCGTAGGACCTCAGCTCGTAGAGCACGTCGTCCAGCTCCGCCGAGAGCCCGGAGAGCCTCCCGGCCAGCCCCGAGAGTTCCTCGTCGTGCCGGGAGGCCGACTCCAGCTCGCGGGCGGCCGAGGCCAGGGCCTCGCTCGCCCCTCCCTCCTCCGAAGAGAGCGCCGCGGCCGCCGCCGAGACGGAGCCCGCGAGCTCGGCCACGTTGCGCAGCCGGCGCTGCTCACGCCTGAGCTCCTCCACCTCCCGCGCGCTGTAGCCCGATTCTTCGATCTCCGAGATCTGGTAGCGCAGGAAGTCCAGCTCCCTCAGGCGCGCCTCCTCGGACCCTTTGAGATCTTCGAGCTGGCGGCGCTTTCTCTCCACCTCGGTCCAGAGCGCCGCGTGCTCCTCCCTCGCCCGGCGCGTCCCTTCGTCCAGGAAGTCGTCGAGGATCGCGAGCTGCTCCGAGGGATCGGAGAGCCTCGCCTGCTCCCGCTGGCCGTGGTAGGAGACCAGCCGTCCGCCCAGCGCGGCCAGCGCCCGCACCGGTACCGAGACCCCGCACACGTAGCAGCGGGATCGCCCGTCCGGCGTGATCGTCCGCCGCAGCACGATCCCGTCCTCCGGCTCGATCTCCTCCGCCAGATCCCCGAGCGTCTCCCGGAGGATCCCCTCCGCCAGATCCCCGGGAAGCCCGAATTCCCCCTCGATCGTGGCCCTCTGCGCCCCGGCGCGCACCGTCTCGGCCCGGGCCCGTGCGCCGAGAAGCAGCTGCAGCGCCGTCGCCAGGAGCGTCTTCCCGGTGCCCGTCTCCCCCGTGATCACGTTCAGCCCGGGCTCGAACTCCAGGCTCACCCTCTCTATCAGGGCGACGTTCTCTACGGAGAGCCGCGAAAGCACTACAAGAAGGTCCTCCTCACCGCCCGCCACCACGTCCACCCGCCGGTGCGGGCTATCCTGACGCTCTCCTTCGAGAGCCGCACCCTCACGCTCTCCCCCGGCGAGATCTCGCGCGGCTCGGCCCCGTCGAGCGAGAGCAGGGCCTTCCGTTCGACCAGCCTGAGCTCGACGGTCTGCTTCTCGCCCAGGACCAGCGGCCGGCTCACCAGCGCGTGCGGGGCTATCGGGACCAGCACGTAACACTGGGCGTCGTTCGAGACGATCGGCCCCCCCGCCGAGAGCGCGTACGCCGTGGACCCGAGCGGGGTGGCCGCGATGAACCCGTCGCAGCGGAAGGCGAAGAGCTCCTCCCCCCCCACCGAGACGTCGACCGAGATGATCTGGTGCGTCCTCTGCTTGACGAGCACGGCGTCGTTGGCGGCGAGGCTCGTCGCCGCCTCCTCCCCGACCCGCACCTCGAGCATCCGGTAGTCCTGGATGTGCAGCCCGCCTCCCGTGGCCTGCTCGACGCCGGATTCGATCTCCTCGGGGAGCATCCCGCTCATGAAACCCACCTTGCCCAGGTTCACCCCGAGCAGCACCCTCCCCGGGAAGATCCGCGAGGCCCTGAGCATGGTCCCGTCCCCCCCGAGGACGAAGACGAGGTCGGGGTCGGCGTCCACCGGATACCCGGGTCCCCCGTCCGCCTCGACGACCTTCTCGATCTCGACCTTCTCCTTCTCCAGGGCGGCCACCAGCCGCTCGAAGTAGCCGCCGCTGACCTCCGGGTTGCGCACGATCCCGACCCTTCTCACCTCATTCACCGGCGACCACCTCCCGGATGCGCCCCTCTCCCAGCGCGCTCCCCGCCCCCCTCACGAGGTGCATCGGGTACTCGCCGTTGCCGGCGCGTCTCCCGGCGACCGGCGCCCGCATCAGATCCCGCGCCCCGAACCCCAAAGACCCCATCGCCTCCGCCACCCCAAGCACGGCCCGCAGGCGGACTTCGGGGTCCCTCACGAGCCCCCCGCGCCCGACCCCCTCCGGACCGGCCTCGAACTGGGGCTTGACCAGGACGACGGCCTCCTCGATCGAGGGCGTGCTCGAGAGGAGCCCGGCGAGCGCCACCTCGAGCGGGATGAAAGAGAGGTCCGCAACGAGAAGCCGTGGAGGGAAGGGGAGATCCCCGCCGGAGAGGTGGCGCACGTTCGTCCCCTCCATGTAGAAGACCCTCCCGTCCCGCGCGAGCGAAGGGTGCAGCTGCCCGTGTCCGACGTCCACCGCGATCACCCGCCGGGCCCCCCGCCGCAGCAGGACCTCCGTGAAACCACCCCGCGAGCACCCGGCGTCCAGGCAATCCAGCCCCTCGACGGTGAGGCCGAACCGCTCGAGCGCCGCCTCGAGCTTCGCCGCCGCGCGCGAGACGTAGCGGCCGGCGCCCTCCTCGACGGAGATCTCCTCGTCCTCGCGCACCCGCCGGCCGGGCTTCCCGAGCACCTCTCCACGCACCCGGACGGCCCCCGAGAGCACCATCTCCCGCGCCCGGCTCCCGCCCGGGGCGAGCCCGCGCTCGACCAGCAGGCGGTCGAGGCGCACCATCCTCACCCTCGCATCACCTCTCGGCTCAACTCTCCCGGTGTCGGACGAACATCGCCATCTCCCGCAGCCCGGAGACGTCCCCACCGATCCGGCCGAGCGCCGCGAGCGCTCGCTCGGTGGCGGCATCCGCCTCCCGCCGCGCCCCCTCCACGCCGAAGACGCTCACGAACGTCGCCTTACCCCGCTCGGCGTCGCTGCCGGCGCTCTTGCCGAGCTTCTCGGCGGTCGAGGTGGCGTTGAGCACGTCGTCGACGATCTGGAAGCAGAGCCCGAGCTCGAGCGCGTACTCCGAGATCGCGGCCTGCTCCTCCGCAGAGGCGCCGGCGAGGATCGCCCCGATGCGCGCCGAGGATTTGATCAGGGCGCCGGTCTTGTAGCGGTGGATCATGTAGAGCGTCTCGGTGTCGACCTCGGATCCGGCCCCGGTGAAGTTTATGTCCAGAACCTGCCCGCCGACCATCCCCTCGACACCGGTCGAGGCGGCGAGCTCGCGCACCACCTCCAGCACCTGCTCCGGGGTGCCTTTCTGGTGGACCGTGATCAGGGTGAGCGCCTCGCCGAAGAAGGCGTCCCCGGCGAGGATCGCCATCGCCTCGCCGTACTTCCTGTGCACCGTCGGGCGCCCGCGCCGGAAGTCGTCGTCGTCCATCGCCGGCAGGTCGTCGTGGATCAGCGAGTAGGTGTGGATGAGCTCTATCGCGGCCGCAGACGGCAGCACCAGCTCCGGGTCGGCCCCGAAGACCCACGCCGACTCCATGCAGAGCGTGGGACGTACGCGCTTGCCGCCGGAGAGCATCGCGTAGCGCATCGCCTCGACCAGCGGACCGAGCGCCGGGTTCTGCGAGAAGCGCAGCCCGTGCAGGTACTCCTCGAACCTCTCGCGGTGGCTCTCCCACCGCAGCATGCTATCCATGCTCGACCAGCCTTCCGGCCCCCCGCAGGACCCCCCCGACGAAGGCCGGCGCCTCCTCTCCGGAGAACCCCTTGGCCAGCTCCTTCGCCTCCGCGACCGCGACCTCGAAGGGGACGTCCTCGACGTGGAGTATCTCGTAGAGCGAGAGGCGCAGTATCGTGCGGTCCACGGCGTTCATCCTCCAGACCGGCCATCCTTCCGAGGCGGCTTCGAGCCTCTCGTCGAGCAGCGCCCGCCTCTCGTCCACCCCGTGGATGAGACGGCGGGCGTAGGGGTCGAGCTCTCCCTTGAACAGGGTCCAGCGGGCCATGAGCTTCTCGACGGGCTCGCCGGTCACGTCGCTCTGGTAGAGCACCATGAATGCCTGCTTGCGTGCCCTCCTGCGGCTCATACCCGGGTCAGATACTCTCTGGTGCGGGTGTCGACCCTCACCCGGTCACCCTCGCTGATGAAGAGCGGGACCTGCACGACGAGCCCGGTCTCCAGCGTCGCCGGCTTGCTCCCGCCCGTGGCCGTGTCCCCCTTGACGCCGGGGTCGGTCTGGGTGACCTCCAGGTCGACGTGGGCCGGGGGCTGCACGCTCACGACCTCCCCGTCGGCGTAGAGCACGCTCACCGTGCCGTTGGGCACGATGTAGTTGACCGCGTCCCCGACGACATCCAGCGGGATCGCGACCTGCTCGAAGGTCTCGAGGTCCATGAAGTAGAAGAGGTCCCCGTCCCGGTAGAGGTACTGCATCTCCTTGGACTCGGTCCTTATGTCCTCGACCTTCTCTCCGGCCCGGAAGGTCTTCTCTATGACCGCCCCGGTGTCCATGTTGCGCAGGCGCGTCCTGACGAAGGCCCCGCCCTTGCCGGGCTTCACGTGCTGGAAGTAGAGGATCGTGAACCTCTTGCCGTCCACCTTTATCGCCGATCCGTTCTTGAACTGGTTCGTGGATATCATACGCAGATCACCTCGCACGCATCTTCAGCCACACATAGAGAGACAGATACCTCCCAGGCTCGCCGCCCCGTCCGGGCAAGGGGATATTATCGCACACATCGTGCCCGCGTCTCCGGAGAATCTTCAGGCGACGACCCTCTCCACGGCCCGCCCGGCCTCCTCCTCTCCGACCTCCACCCCCCACACGGGCTCACCGACGTCCCGCAGGAGGACGAAGCGATGCACGTCCTTCTGCGTGCGCTTCTTGTCCCGGCGCATCGCGAGCAGGACGTCCCGCACCCGCACCCCCGGAGCCCGCGAGGGAAGCCCGGCGAGCCCGACGAGCTCCCGATGCAACCCGAGCAGGTCCCGACCGAACCTCTCGCGCGAGAGGTCGGCCTCGGCGAGCATCCCGACGGCGACGGCCTCCCCGTGCCTGATCTCGTACCCGCAGGCGGCCTCGATGCCGTGTCCTATCGTGTGCCCGTAGTTGAGGATGGCGCGCCGGCCGCGCTCGCGCTCGTCGGAGGCGACCACCGAGGCCTTGAACCGCACCGAACGGGCGACGAGCGTGCGCACGGCCGCCATGTCCCCGCCGCGGGCCGCCCCGACGAGCGCGAGATCCTCGAAGAACCCGCCCCCGCACAAAAGCCCCATCTTCACCACCTCGGCGAGCCCGCACGAGACCTCGCGCTCCGGCAGCGTCCGGAGCCAGGCGAGGTCCGCCACGACCGCCCGGGGACGGACGAAGGCCCCGAGCAGGTTCTTCCCCTCGGGGAGGTCGATCCCGGTCTTGCCCCCGACGGCGCTGTCCACCATCGCGAGAAGCGAGGTCGGCAGCATCACGAGCCCCACCCCCCGCATGTAGGTGGCGGCGAGGAAGCCCCCGAGATCCCCCACGACCCCTCCGCCGAGCGCGAAGAGCGTCCCGTCGCGGGTCAGGCCGTCGCGCGCGAGCGCGGCCGCCGCCCGCCCGTAGGTCTCGAGGCTCTTGGAGCGCTCCCCGGGAGGCACTTCGACCACCGAGACCACCCGCCAGCCTCCACGCTCGAGAGCACGGACGACCGCCCCGGCATGGTGCACCCCGACCTCCGAGTCCGTGAGCAGGGCGCACGGACCGCTCTCCATCGCCCCTTCGAGCGCCCCGGCGAGGTCGATCCCCTCCCCGAGCACCACCGGGTACGGGGCATCCCCCCCGACCTCTATCCTTTCATCCACCGGAGGACCTCCTCGGCCACCTCCTCGGGCGTCCTGCCGTCGACCAGGACCCTGAGGCCGCAGGACTCCGCGTACAGCGCCTCACGCTCGGCGTAGCGCCGCTCGAACTCCTCCCTGGAGGTGCCCCGCAGCGGCCGGGAGTCGCCCCGCGTCCTGGCGTAGAGTACGCCGAGATCCTCCTCCAGGAAGACCGTGGACACCGCGGAGAGGAGCCTGCGGTTCTCCTCCCTCAGCACCACCCCTCCCCCACAGGCCACTACCCGCTCCTCCGTACGCAGCGCCCACGCGAGCCCCCTGCTCTCGAGATCCCTGAAGTACCCCTCGCCCGACTCCCGGAAGATCTGGGGGATCGGACGCTTCTCGCGCACCGCGAGCTCGGTGTCGAGGTCCACGAACTCCCAGCCGAGCCGGCGGGCGAGGATGCGGCCCACCGTGCTCTTGCCGCTCCCCATATACCCGATTATCGCCAGCGGGCCCTTCAAGCTCACCCCGCGCCGAACCCGCCGCGCAGGCGGTCCATGTACGCCTCGTAGGAGGCCCGGATGTCGGTGAGGTTGTCCCGGCCGAACTTCTCCAGGAAGGCCTCCGCGAGCACCACCGCGACCATCGCCTCCCCGATCACCGCCGCCGCCGGCACCGCGCAGGAGTCCGCCCTCTCCTTGAACGCGCGCGCCTCCTCCCCGCTCGAGACGTCGACCGTCCTCAGCGCCCGGGCTATCGTCGAGATGGGCTTCATCGCCGCCGAGACGACGACGGGCTCGCCGTTGGTCATCCCGCCCTCGAGCCCTCCGAGCCGGTTGGTCGCCCTCACCGGCAACCCCTCGCCCGGCAGGATCTCGTCCTGCACCTCGCTCGAGCGGTGCCGGGCGAGGCCGAAGCCCATCCCGATCTCGACGCCCTTTATCGCGTTTATGGACATGACCGCGTGCGCCAGCCGGGCGTCGAGCTTGTCCCGCCAGTCCACGTAGGACCCGAGCCCCGGCGGACACCCCTCGGCGACGACGACGAACTCCCCGCCCAACGCGTCGCGCGCCCGGCGCGCCGCGTCTATCTCGGCCTTCATCTTCTCCGTGACCTCGGGGTCGGGGCAGCGGACCTCGGACGAATCGGCCTTGTCGGCCTCCAGCGCGGCGCGCTCCCTCTCCATCGACGCCCCGCCGATGCGGTAGACGGCGCTGGAGATGCTCACCCCGAACTCGGCGAGCAGCCTCCTCGCCACCGCCCCGGCGGCCACCCGCGCGACCGTCTCCCGGGCGCTCGAGCGCTCGAGGACGTTGCGAAGATCACCCGTGGCGTACTTCTGCATCCCGGCGAGGTCGGCGTGTCCGGGACGCGGCAGGGTGATGGGCTTCGGCGGATCCTCCACGGGCGCGGGGTTCATCCTCTGCTCCCAGTTGGCGTAGTCGCGGTTGCGTACGAGCATCGCGACCGGGGAGCCCAGAGTGTAGCCGTGGCGGACCCCGCCGAGAAACTCCACCTCGTCCTTCTCTATCTTCTGACGCCCGCCGCGCCCGTAGCCGCGCTGGCGGCGCGCAAGATCCCGGTTGACGTCCTCGGCCAGGAGCCTGAGCCCGGCGGGCACGCCGTGCACTATCGTGACCTCCGCCGGGCCGTGGGACTCTCCCGCCGTAGAAAAACCGAACCTCATATTCGTCTCTTCACGCCTCTCTATCTCTCTCGGGGTAATGGAAGGTTCCCGCCGCTATTGAAGAGAGCCCCCCCGCTCGCGGGGCTCGAGGCCGCCGCGGGTCCCGGAGCCGGGTGTCGCGCCGGCCGGGAGGACGACGGCGGCGGCGAAGAAGACGGGCTGTGCCCGGTGCCGCCGCCGGGACGCGACGGCTTCGAAGGCCTGGACCCGGAGGCCTGAGACGAGGACGGGCGCCGCCCACCCCCGCCGCTGGACGGGGAGGTGCTCTTCCCGTGGGCGCCGGCCCGCGCCACGAGCTCCCGGAAAGGGTCCTTCGGGGGACCGTAGGCGGCGAAAGACTCGGCGGGAGAGGCCGGGGAAGAGCTCCCCGCGACGCTTCCGCCGTTGCGCACGTCGGCGGCGCGGTGGAAGGCGGATGCCCCACCGTCGTACGACCTCCCCGCGAAGACCCACAGGAAGAAGAGCACGACGAGGGAAGCCCCGATCACGCCCGCGACCCATCTCGTGGAGATCCGGGACAAAGCCTCCCCCTCATCCACCGCCGGTCGTCCCTCCGGCGGGGGTCGGAGAAGGTGCCGGGGCAGCGCTTCCCGTCTGACCGACGGAGGGTTG
Source organism: Rubrobacteraceae bacterium (assembly GCA_023511405.1). GTDB lineage: Bacteria > Actinomycetota > Rubrobacteria > Rubrobacterales > Rubrobacteraceae > Rubrobacter_E > Rubrobacter_E naiadicus. The sequence goes on along the minus strand of JAIMBO010000027.1, from coordinate 5,407 downwards.
TACGTAGATCTCGGCTTCTATCTGGACCTGCAGCGTCCCTCCTTTAGCCCCCGTCGTGCCGCCGGCCCGCTGGTAGGTCACCTGGGTGACCGTGACCAGACGCGCCAGGTTCAGCAGGCGGGTGTAGAAGTCCTGCATCTGATCGTAGGAACCCTCGAAGGACATTGTAATCGGTATGCGGGAGAAGTCTCCACCCCCGACCGGCGGCTCGGGTGAGCCGGGTTTGATCGAAAGCTGGGTGACGCCGGAGGCCCGGGAGATCTCCTGCAGCTGTACGAGCAGGGTCGGGATCTGGGGGCTGTTCGGCAGGCGCTTGTCGAGCTGCAGAAGCTGGCGCTGTATCCTCGGGGCGTCCCTCTTTACCCCCTCGAGGTGCGCCACGCTCCGCTCGAGCCGGGCGAGCTCCGTCTGCTTGACGTCGTGCTCCTGCTGCAGCCGGGCGTAGCGGCTGCGCGCCGGCCCCAGCAAAAGCACGTAGTAGGCCGCGACCAAAAGGACGACGGCCGCGACGGCGCCGATCAGTATGTTGCGGTCGCGGGGGTTCAAGGTCCACCGTTCCGTACCCGGGGACGCCGGGAGCCCGAAGCCCCCTCGAGCGGGAGGCGTTTCCCCTCCTGACCGGCCCTGACCACCAGCTGAGACGTGACGTCGAAGTTTATAACCGGCCGCACGTAGGTACTGCGGTCGAGCGTCGCCGAGTTGAGGCGCGTATCCCTGAGATACGGCAGGCTGTCCAGCTGCACCATGAAAGCCGCCACGTTGGTGTAGCTGTCGAGGGCCACCCCCGTGAAGGAGACCTCGCCGGGCGGGGTGAGCTCCTGCCCCGGGGAGGCGTTGACGTTGACCGGCGGCGCCTTCGCGCTCAGGCCGTTCAGCGCCGTGGTATCCGGTATCACGTAGGAGAGCGCCCGGAAGAAGGCATCCCACGCGAAGCGCGAGCGGTATATCCCGTCGGCGATGGTCTCCTTCTGGTGCAGCCGCGCCTCCAGCCCCCGGTAGGGCGCGAGCTCGGCGAGCCGGGCGCGCTGGGCCGAGATCTGGCGGTCGAGGTGCGCGATCTGGCCCTCCTCCGCGTTGATCCTCACCAGGTAGAGGACGTAGACGCCGACCATCAAAACCAGAAGGGTGGCGCCGGAGATGAGCAGCAGCTGCATCACGTTCCTCTCCCTGAGCGACAGCCCGGCCCTACGCCGCTCCTCCTCCGGGAGGAGGTTGACACGGCGCATCCTACTCCTCGAGGGCCAGCCCGGCGGCGACCGCCAGAACCGGCTCCATCACCTCGAGCTGCCCGTCCGGGACGTTCGACTCGTTGGCCGCGAACCTCTCGAGCGGCCGTCCCAGACGGGAAGAGATGCCGAGCACCTCCCCCATGTACTCCGCGAGGCCGGGAACCACGGCCCCCTCCCCGGAGACGAACATCCCGGAGATCTCGCGAGACCCGGGCTGCGAGTAGTAATACTCGATCGAGCGCTGCACCTCCCCGGCCAACCTCCCCACAACGCCTTCGAGAGCACGCCTGATATCGTACAGAAGGGCGCGCCCGGCTTCATCCTGCTCCCCCTCCGGTTCCTCCACCGGCTCGAACCCCAGCCGGATGCCGGGGTTCATGAGCTGCTCCTCGGCCTCGTCCTCGGGGATGGAGGCGAGCCGGGAGATCTCCTGCGCGAAGTCCTGTGAGCCTAGCGGCACGAGACCCGCCAGGACGGGCCCATCCTCCTCGCAGACGGCGACGCAGCTCATCTCCGTGCCGACGTCCACGAGCAGGGCGGCGCTCTCCTGCAGCGCCGCGTCCCTCGGGAGCGTGGTGCGCGAGAGGGCCAGCGGCTTGAAGTCCACCCCTACGGGCCTGAGGCCCGCCACCCGCACGGCCGAGGCGTAGCGGCTTATCATCTCCCGGCGGGCGGCGACGAGCAGCACCCGGTCGGAGTCCGGGTCGGCCGGGTCCGCTCCGAGCACCACGTGGTCGAGCACGGCTTCCTCGAGCGGCATCGGCACGTGCTCCGCTGCCTCGAAGGAGATGGCGCTCCTGAGATCAGAGGGCTGCATGCGAGGGAAGGAGAGCACCCTGACGACCATCTCCTGGTTGGCGACCCCCAGGTAGACATCCCTGCCCTTGAAGGAGTGCGCCCCCCAGAAGTTCTTCACCTCCGCGGCGAGCAGGTCGTGGTCGGCGACCTCCCCCGCCTCGATCGCCCCCGGCGCGAGCCGGTGGTAGCCGACGTGCCGGAGGACGAACCCGGCCTTCGTACGACCGACCTGCACGGCCTTGAGAGCCCCGCTGTCCATGTCCATCCCGATCGCCTGCGGTCTCCCAGGCAACCTGAGACGCTCCATCCGCCCCCCTCCCTAGCCCCCGGAGAACACGCCGAGATAGGCTCCCCAGATCTCCTGCCCCCAGAAGAGCACCACCATCCCACCGACGGACATGAAGGTCCCGAACGGCAGGGCGCTGCGGCGTCCGGCCCTGCCCGCGAGCATGAGACCCACGCCGACCAAGGCACCGAGCAGGGCGCCGAAGAAGACGGCGAGCGCCGCGTACCCGCCGAGGAACGCGCCGAGCATCCCGCCCATCTTCACGTCCCCCATCCCCATACCCCCGGGGTAGAGGAGCGCGACCGCGAGCAGCGCACCACCCACTCCCGCCGTCGAGAGCGGGTAGACCCACCAGCGCGCCGGGTCGGCGGCCGCCGAGAGCAGGAGCCCGGCCCCCGTCGCGGGGAGCACCACCGCGTTCGGGAGGATGCGCCGGTCCGCGTCGGTCGCCGCGAGCACGATCAGGGCGCCCAGGAAGAAGAGCGCCCGCGCGAGACCCCACCCGATCCCGAAGGCGTACGCCGCGGCTCCGAAGAGCAACGCCGTGGCGAGCTCCACCGCCGGGTAACGCGGCGGGATGCGCTCCTTGCAGTTGCGGCACCTGCCCCGCAGCAGAAGGTAGGAGAGGAGAGGAACGTTGTCCCAGGGGGCGATCGGCTCGTGGCAGACGGGGCAGTGCGAGGGCGGCCAGACGACCGAGAGCCCCCGCGGGATGCGGTAGATCGCGACGTTCAGGAAACTGCCGATGAGAAGCCCGAAGAGCGCGGCGAGAAGGGCAAGGCTCATCCGCCCCTCCGCTCGACGGCCTCGAGCGGGCCCACCCTCCCGTCCTCCATCACCACCGCCTTGCGTCCCACGCTCGAATTCTGCCCGAGCACGGCCCGCGCCCCGACCTGCGCCCCGGGGCCCACGATCGCCCCGGCCGAGACCCACACCCCGGCGCCGACGACCGCGTCGCGCTCGACCACCGAGGAGGGACCCAGGCAGCAGTGGCTGCCCACGATCGTGTCCGGGTAGACCGTGCATCCGGGTCCGACGACGGTCCCGTCCCCGATCACCGAGGCGTCGGAGAGGTAGGCGGAAGGGTGGACGGCGGTGAAGAACGTGCCTCCGAGCCCCCTTATGGAGTTGGCGACGCGCAGCCTCGCCCGGTTGTCGGTTATGGCGACGATGACGGAGACGGGCTCCACGGAGAGCATGCTCTTGAGCATGGCCACGTCCCCGAGCACCGGATACCCGCGCACGTGGCTGTCGAGCATGGGGTGGGCGTCGTCGTAGAAACCGAGGATGCAGCCCTCGTAGCCCGCGGCTATGAGCACGTCGAGCGCGACCCGCCCGTATCCCCCGGCCCCGACGATGGCGATCCTGGTCTCCTCCTCGAAACCGACCCGCCGGGCCTCGGGCTCGGGCTCCGAGATCCCCACCCTGCCTTCGGCCCTCTCTGTCTCGCCTTCCCCTCGCATGCTCTGGCGAGCCAGTTTAACATCCATGGGACGCCGCTGCGCCCGCCTAGCCCCCGAAGGCCCCGGAGAGCCGGTGCCCGCGCAGGAACTCCGCGGAGGAGAGCGCCCTGCCCCCGGGGAGCTGAAGCTCCAGGATCTCGAGCACACCCTCGCCGCATCCGACCAGAAGGCGCTCCTTCTGCGCCAGGATCTCACCCGGCCCAAGCCCTGCCACGTCATGCGCGATTCGGGTGCGCCAGACCTTGACGGGCCCCTCGACGTCGGGGTGGGTGGTGCGGGCCCCGATGTGCGGGGAGAGCGCCCGCACGTGGTCGTGCACCCGCCGGGCCTCTGCACCCCAGCGGATGAACCTCTCCTCCGGCGAGATCTTTGCGGCGTAGGTGGCGCGGGAGTGATCCTGTTCCTCGAGGTGCAGGCGTCCGGCCTCGAGGTCGTCCAGGACCCGCACGAGGAGGTCCGCCCCGATCCGGGCGAGCCTCTCGGAGAGCTCGCCGCCGGTGGTCTCCGGGCCTATCTCGACCTCCTGCCTCAGCGCGACGGGACCGGTGTCGAGCCCCTCGTCCATCTTCATGATCGAGACGCCGGTGACCTTCTCGCCGTTCATTATGGCCCGCTCGACGGGAGCCGCCCCGCGGTAGGCCGGGAGCAGCGAGGGGTGTACGTTGTACGCTCCGTGACGCGCTGCCCCCAGCACCTCTCTGCGGAGGATCTGGCCGTAGGCCGCGACGACCAGGACGTCGCTCGAGGAGGCTATCCGGTCCGCGACCTCTCCGATGTCCTCGGGCTGAACGAGATCGAGGTTACGTGAGGCGGCGAGCTTTCCGACAGGTGTCTGAGAAAACTTTCTACCCCGTCCCCGCCTCCTCGGGGGCTGCGAGACAACGAGCCCAACCTCGTGTCCGGAGCCGAGCAGCCCCTCCAGGACCTGCGCCGCGAACCCCGGCGTACCGGCGAAGGCTACCTTCAAGGTGATGAGCCCGGAACCTTCTACTGCCTGCCGGCCAGCGTTCGCTCCCGCATCTCGCGCAGGGCACGCTTGCGCGACTCCCGGTCGGTACGGTCCAGGATCAGGATGCCATCCAGGTGGTCGATCTCGTGCTGCAGTATGATCGCCAGCGGCTCTTCGGCCTCGATCTCGACCGGGTTGCCCTCAAGGTCTTGGCCGCTCACGACCACCCGGCGCGCACGCTCCACGTCTACCTGCACGTGGGGTATGGAGAGACACCCTTCCGTGCTCGTGACGACCTCCGATGAACGCTCCCGGATCTCGGGGTTGACCAGCACGTAGTCCTTATCGTCGGCCGTGGCGACGAGGATCCGCTTGAGGTAGCCGACCTGGTTGGCGGCGAGCCCGACCCCCTCGTTCGCGTGCATGGTCTCGATCATCTCCCCGGCCAGCCGGGCCAGCGACTCGTCGAACTTCTTGACCGGCGTGGCCCGGGACTTCAGGACGGGATCGCCGAACTTCCTTATCTCGAGCACGTGAGATCAGACCTCCTGTGGATCGATGGTGACGCGTACCTTAAGGCCCCGCGCCTTCTTCCTGCTCAACGCCGCGTACGGCTCGAGCGCGGCGGCCGCCACCCGGTGCGGCTCCGTCCCGCGCAGGAGCAGGCGCCGCGAAGTTCCCT
>JAIMBO010000026.1 GCA_023511405.1 Rubrobacteraceae bacterium | reverse complement strand
CTGGCCCCGCCTTTGATCTCGAGCGAGGAGAGCTTGAGAACCGCGAGGTCCGCCACGAGCTCCGAGGCCCCTCCCCGAACCTCGATCTCCCACGGGATTCCGGCGTTCAGCGTGACCCTCCCGGACCTCCTGCGCCACTCCATCGGCCTGAAGCGCCGCGGATAGCGGATGGTGACGGTGCCGCCCTTCTCCCTCACCTCGGGAGAGGGCCCCTCGAAGTGCGCCCTGTAGAGTTCCTCAAGGTCCGGGTCGGCGTGGATGGTCACCCGCGACGCCCCGGCCGCGAACACCAGCCTCCCGCGCTCCACCCCACCGAGCGGTGATACGAACTCCCCTCCCTCTCCCCCCCGCAGCTTGTAGATCTCAGCCCTGGTCATGGCGTTGCTGCGCCTCAGAAAGTCCACCAGGAAGGCCAGCTGCTCGTCGTCGTAGTCGGAGACCAGCCCGGCCCAGGACCTCCCGATGGAGTCGAAGATCGGACCGGCCTTACGCATGAACTCCTCGTTCGGAACCAGCCGGACGATCACCCGCCGGCGGTCCTCAGGATCCCGCTCCCGCCGCACCAGCCCAACCCTCTCCAGCCGGTTGATAAGACCCGTGATCGCCCCGGTCGTCACCCCCGTCATCTCCGCGAGCTCACCCGCCGTCACCGGTCCAGTCATGTCCAGTATGTTCACGACCTGCAGGTCTATCGCGTTCAACCCGACCCTGTCCGCTATGGCCCGGAAGAAGAACTCCCCGAGCACGTTCGTCTGGCGAACCTCCCTCTCAAGCTCCGCCAGCAACTCCTCGCGTTTTTTCGGCGACCCACTTGACAACTTCCTCACCCCCGTTTATTCTGCTATTAGTTTATCAGCTAAAATATTTTTTGAATTTCCTGTTAGCAACTAAACTTATTGTAGTGTAGCACGTTCTTGGAGGTGACTGATCATCAGGTGCCCCTGACCGAAGACATAACCACCGGATAGTTCTACCGGGTGGCTCGCCAGGACGGCGCGCAGCCCGCTCAGATCACGGACACCAAAGAAATACAGCGTGCCCAATGATGCAGGAGAAACGAAGATGCAGAAGAAAACGTCATACCCGAATGACGAAGCCGCCATCCAGGGTCTCATACAGGAGTTAGGTGAGGCCTGGGACCGGGGTGATGCCGACGCCTACGCCTCCCTGTTCACCGAAGACGCCGACTACGTCGTCTTCGACGGAACGCATCTCAAAGGACGCCAGGAGATCGCCGAGGCCCACCGGCCGCTCTTCGAGCGGTTCATGAAAGGCTCCCGCCTCGTCACCGAGTCCTCCTCGCTGCGCTTCCTCTCACCCGACGTGGCTCTCATCCACAGCAGGGGAGCCATCCTCCGGGCACACCAGAATCATCCCTCGAGCCGACGGCTCTCAGTCCAGACGATGGTCGCCGTCAGAGAAGGAGAGGAAGGCTGGCGCCTCGCCGCGTTCCAGAACACCCGCTACCGGCCGTTCGCACGAACCCTCCTGGGACGACTGCTGGCGCTCGCACGCTTCACGCCACGCCCGGGATGAGGCGGACAGCCTCCCAAAAACGCTTATCTTCTTGACAAACCTCCCCCCTGTGCTAGATATTTAGCCGGCTAACCAATTGATTGGGTAGGAGTCTGGCAGTGAACCGCGGAAGCGGAGAAGAGATCAGAGAGACCACCGGGCATCTGCTGGCTCGGGTGAGCAGGGCTCACCGGGGCAGGGTCGGGCGTGAGCTGGCGGAGCTCGGGCTGCACCCGGGGCAGGAGCTGGTGCTGGCGGAGTTGTGGCGGGAGGACGGTCTGCGGGTGTGCGAGCTGGCCGGGCGGCTCGGGGTGGAACCGCCGACGGCGACCCGGATGGTCCAGCGTCTGGAGCGCTGCGGGTTCGTCGAGCGGCGGAGGGATCCCGAGGATGCGCGCAGCTTCCGGGTGTATCTGTCCGGGCGAGGACGGAGTGCGGTGGAACGCGTCTTCCGCTGCTGGGAGCAGGTCGAGCAGGAGGCGCTCGACGGTCTGAGCAGTGAAGAGAGGGCTCTTCTGCGAGGCCTTCTGGAGAGGGTACGAGGCAACCTGGAGGGGGTGACGGGCGTTAACGGGTAGCGGCTGTCGGGTAGCCTGTGTGTAGCGATCCAGAGAGGAAAAGGAGGTCGGTCGTGAAGGATCTTTCGCAGCTCGTGCTGAGGGGGACTGCGGGGACGCTCCTCGCCGGGCACGGTTCGCAGAAGCTCTTCGGGTGGTTCGGGGGCCCCGGACCCGAGGGGACCAGGGGGATGATGGAGGCTCTCAACCTCAAGCCGGCCGAACGCTGGGCGCTCGTCGGCGGTGCCTCGGAGTTCGGTGGCGGCGTGCTCACCGCGCTTGGGCTCCTCCACCCGGTGGGGCCGCTCGGGATCATCGGGGCGATGGCGATGGCCACGCGCAAGGTGCACTGGGACAAGCCGATCTGGGTGACAGAAGGCGGCGCGGAGCTCCCGGTGACCAACATCGCGATCGCGCTCTCGCTCATGCTCTCCGGGCCCGGCCGGTATTCGCTGGATCGGCTCTTCGGCATCCGGCTGCCCGGCTGGGTGGGGCCGGTCGGCCTCGTGGTCGCGCTCGCTATCGTCGCGAAAGCCGTTCAGGAGAGCGAGGAGCAGGCGCAGGAGGAGGGAGAGTAGTTGAGCGAGAAGACTTCCTCCGTCATCCCGCATAAGTTCGAGGATCTGCTCGGGAGCAAGGCCCTGGCCCACGTGGCGACCATAGGTCCCAAAGGCGAGCCGCAGAGCAACCCGGTGTGGTTCGACTGGGACGGAGAGTACATAAAGTTCAGCCAGACCAAGACGCGCCAGAAGTACCGCAACCTCAGGCGCGACCCGAGGGTAGCCCTCTCGATCGTCGATCCCGAGAACCCTTACCGCTACCTCGAGGTACGCGGTGTGGTGGAGCGCATCGAGGACGATCCGAACTTCGACTTCATAAACGCGATGGCCAAGAAGTACCTCGGGGTGGACGAATACCCCGACCGGCGGCCGGGAGAGGAGCGGGTGATAATCTACGTCCGTCCCGAGCACACCACCCACATGGGCTGAAGACGCCGCGATGAACGAGACTAAGGCCGTAACCCACGGGTTACACCACCTCACCGCGATATCCGGCCCGCCGCGCGAGAACGTGCGGTTCTACTCGGAAGTCCTGGGGATGCGTCTGGTGAAGAAGACGGTGAACTTCGACGACCCCACGACCTACCACCTCTACTACGGCGACGAGGTGGGCCGTCCCGGCACGATCATCACCTTCTTCCCCTGGCCGGGCGCCCCGAGAGGACGCAAGGGGGCGGGGCAGGTGATCACGACCGCCGTCTCCGTACCCGCGGACTCGCTCGGATACTGGACACAGAGGCTCATAGAAAATGGAGTCCGCTTCGAAAAGCCGCGTGAGCGGTTCGGGGACACGGTTCTCGGCTTCCAGGATCCTGACGGGTTACGTCTGGAGCTCGTCGCAGGCAGGAAGGAGACCCGGCAGGGATACTTCGGCGGTCCCGTCCCACCGGAGAGCGCGGTGCGCGGGCTGCACCACGTCACGCTCGCCGTCGAAGGTGCCGAGAAGACCGCCGAGCTCCTCACCGAACACCTCGGTTTCCGGAAGGTCGGCGAGGCGGAGGGCCGGGTTCGGTTCGCCGCCGGGGACGGGAAGCCGGGCTCGCTCGTGGACGTCTCGGAGGCCGCGGGGTTCCCGGGCGGCAGCACGGGGGTGGGCACAGTCCACCACGTGGCCTTCCGGGTCCCGGACGAAGAGAGCCAGCTCGCGCTGAGGGAGGAGCTATTCTCTTTCGGTTACAACATGACCCCGGTCATGGACCGCAAGTACTTCCGCTCGGTCTACTTCCGCGAGCCCGGCGGCATCCTCTTCGAGATCGCGACCGACCCTCCCGGCTTCACCGTGGACGAGGACCCCGACCACCTCGGAGAGAGGCTCCAGCTGCCGCCGTGGCTCGAGCACGAACGCGACAGACTACAAGAGGTTCTCCCCGCCCTCCCCACCGGCTGAGCGAAGTCCGAAACCGGAGAAGAAACGCCGGTCCATGTTACAATACTCATATAACCTGCGGTGGGGGAGTGGGTCCATCACATCGCTCGAAACGGCAGATCCACAGAACCAGACGGCGTTCAGAGAAATCCGGCGGTTCTCTTCTCTAGTGCAAACGGAGGTTGACACTTGGCCAAAGGCAAGAGGACGCTCTTCAGGGAGATATGCTCCGAAAAGCGGGGGGTGAACACGCGGGTCCTGGAGCAGACCGTATCCCTGGCGGTCGAGATAGCGCGCGAGGGGCGCGAGGGACGCAAGATAGGCACCCTCTTCGTGGTCGGGGACTCCGAGGAAGTCCTCAGGCGCTCGAAGACCCTGATCCTCGACCCCCTGGAGGGGCATCCGGAGGAGTGCAAGCACATAGAGGACGCCAACATGCGTGAGACGATAAAGGAGCTCGCCCAGCTCGATGGGGCCTTCGTCGTCTCGGACGAGGGCGTCGTCGTCTCGGCCACCCGCTACATCGACACGACCTCCGAGGGGGTCGAGCTGCCGCTGGGGCTGGGCAGCCGCCACATGGCCGCGGCCTCGGTGACCCGGCAGACCGGGGCGGTCGCGATAGTCGTCTCGGAGAGCTCGATGGTCCGGATGTTCGACGACGGGGAGCTGATCTCGGAGATCGTCCCAGAGTTCTGGATGTGGGACGGGTACAACTCCCGCCTCGAAGGAAAGACCTTCACCCGCACCGAGGAGGACATCACGGTCATCGGGAAGTCCGACCGGTAGCGATGCGTGCGGTGGCGATAGACGGGTTCGGCGGCCGGGAGCGCATGAGGCTCGTGGAGCTCCCGACGCCGGAGGTCTCCCCCGAGGGCGTCCTCGTACGCGTCCGGGCCGCAGGGGTCGGCCCCTGGGACGTCAAGGAGCGCGAGGGCTTCTTCGGGGAGAGGAGCTTCCCCCACGTCCTCGGGCTCGAGGGCGCGGGCGTGGTCGAGGCGGCCGGTCTGCAGGCCGGAGGGTTCGCCGAGGGTGATGAGGTCTACCTCGCTTCGGGTGGCTGCTACGCGGAGTACGTCACCGCCCCGGCCGGGGTGGTGGCCCGCAAACCGGCCTCGCTCTCCTTCGAGGAGGCCGCGGCGGTCCCGATCGCGGGCTGCACGGCGCATCAGGCGCTCTTCGACGAGATAGGTCTCCGTCGCGACGAGACCATCCTCATCACCGGGGCAACGGGCGGCGTGGGTACCTTCGCCGTCCAGCTGGCTTCCGGCGTGATCGGGGCACGGGTCATAGGGACCGCGAGCCCCCACAACCACGACTACCTGCGCGATCTCGGCGCAGAGGCGGCCATCGACTACCACGGCGATTGGGTCTCAGCGGTGAGGGAAGCCGCTCCGGATGGTGTTGACGCCGTCTTCGACTGCGTCGGCGGCGAGACCTTCAGAAGGAGCTTCGGCGCGGTGCGCGACGGCGGGCGCGTCGTCTCGATAGTCGCCTTCGGCGAGGAGGTGAAGGAGGCGAGAGGCATCTCCTACCACGCCTTCAGCGCGACCTCCGACCGCCCCAGGCTGGAGAGGTTAGCGGAGATGATCGACGCCGGCAGGCTGCACGTCGAGGTCGCGGACGTCCTGCCGCTCGCGAGTGCGGCCGAGGCCCACGAGCGGGTGGAGTCCGGCCACACCCGCGGCAAGATCGTACTCAGGGTCGCGGATCAGTAGGCCCGGCGCAGTATCTCGAGCGCCCGGGCGGCGCGCTCCCCGAACTCGGAGGCCACCTTCTCCAGGTCTTCTTCGGGCACGCCGAAGTCCCGCAGCCTGTGCGGAAGCCCGAGCTCCCGGACCAGCGCCGCCACCCTCTCCGGCGGGTCACCGTCGAGCGCCCCGGAGAGAAGCTCCCACCTTTGTGGGGCGAAGCTCTCCCGCATGACCTCCAGGCTCGGGGCGAGCGTGATGCACGAGGTGATGCCGTGCGGTATGCCGTAGCTCGCCCCCAACCTGCGCCCGAGCACGTGTGAGATCCCCATCGGGGTGTTCAGCGGGGCGAAGTACGCGAGCCAGGCCGCGATCTGAAGCTCACCCCGCACCTCCACGTCCTCGGGCTCGCGCTTCGAGCGCGGAAGAAGCCGCACCAGACGCCGCACCCCCTCCGCCCCGGTCACGTCGGTCACCGGGTGCTCCCCCCCGTAGAGGATCCCCTCCACCGCGTGGTCGAGCGCCCGGATGCCGGTCGAGAGCCAGAGCCTCTCGGGCGTGGCGAGCGTGAGCTCGGGGTCGAGTATGACCACCGGCGGCACCGCCCGTTCGTCCGCAAACCCCGCCTTGCGCCCGGCGGCCTCGTCGGTCACCCCGACGAGGTGCGCCCACTCGGCCCCCGAGAGGGTCGTCGGGACGGCGATCTGCCGCGGGTAACCGACCCTCGCGGCCACCGCCTTCACCCCGTCTACGACGCTCCCCCCACCGAAGGCGACGAGGAGATCGGCCCCCCGCACCCGCTCCACCGCCCGCTCCACGGCGCTCCCCGGCGTGTGCTCGCCCATCCCGGCGAAGGTCCCGGCGTGACGCTCCCCCAAAAACCCCTCCACCCTCCTCACCAGGTTCGTCTTTTCGTCGAGCGTCCGGCCGGTGACGACGAAGGCGCGGCCGTACGGCCGCGCCTCCTCCTCGAGCCTCGCGATGCTGCCCGCGCCGAAATGCACCCGGCGCGTGGGAAGGAAGGTGTGTGTCCCCGCTCTCACACCACGGGATTCTACACCCGGCTCCTTACCAGGGCCGCAGCCTTCTCGACCACCCGGCGTCCCTGGTAGCGGGCCGCGGCGAGCTCCTCCCCGGTCGGCCCCTCCTCGCGCCCGGTGCTGCTCGCCCCGTAGGGGTTGCCCCCCGCCTCGAAGACCTCCTGAGCGGTGTACCCGGGCGGCACGATCACCGCACCCCAGTGCGCGAACACGTTGTAGAGCGTCGCGATGGTCGTCTCCTGCCCGCCGTGGGCGTTCTGCGCGCTCGTGAACGCGCTCGCCACCTTGTCCGCGAGCTTCCCCTCCGCCCACAGCGGACCCGTCGTGTCGAGGAACTGCTTGAGCTGCGCCGAGACGTTCCCGAACCGCGTCGGCGTCCCGAAGACGAACGCGTCCGCCCACTCCAGATCCTCCAGGCTCGCCTCCGGTACGTCCTGCGTCTCGAGCGAATGCTCGTACCAGCCCTGGTTGCTCTTTATCGCCTCCTGCGGCGCCAGCTCCCTTACCTTGCGCAGACGCACCTCGGCCCCGGCCTCCCGCGCACCCTCCTCGACAGCCCGCGCCAGCCGGTAGACGTTGCCCGTCGCACTGTAGTAGATCACCGCTACCTTGACCGCCATCCAGACTCCTTTTCAGTATGTGGACTACAGTCCGCTTATGCATGAAGGGTAACGCGGTAGACTCATGTCGTCAAGGACTGGAGGTATGCGGGGTCACGTTCAAAGCTCGGGACAGAGGAGCGGAGAGGAGATGAGGAAAGACGCGGCGCGCAACCGGGAGAGGATCCTCGATGCGGCGCGCGCTCTGTTCTCCGAGCGCGGGGTGACGGGGGTGACGATGTCCGAGATCGCCCGGGCCGCCGGGGTCGGGAAGGGGACGCTCTACCGGCGTTTTCCGAACAAGGGGCTCCTGTGCGAGGCCCTCCTCGACGAGCCCACCCGCGTCTTCCAGCGACGGACGATGAAGCTCGTCTCGGAGAGCGGGATCGGTGCGCTGGAGAAGCTGGATCGGTTTCTGGAGGAGATGGTACTCTTCACCGAGGAGAACCTGGAGCTGCTCTACGGGGGCCAGGAGCCGCTCTGCGGCTCGGACAGGGTCGAGCGGTTCTCGCACCCGGCCTACGACTGGCAGCGGTGGACCGTGCTGGTGTTGTTGCGAGAAGCCGAGCGGGAGGGTTCGATCAGACGGGGGCTCGACCTCGAGTATCTCGCGCACGCCCTGCTCGCCCCGCTCGCGGTGGATCTCTACTACTACCAGCGGCACGTGCTCGGGTTCAGTCCGGAGCGGATAGCCCGCGGGCTGCGCGACCTCGCCTCGGAGAAGCTCTAGAGCCACATCGGGCGGCTCCGGGCCACCTCCAGCGCCCGGACGATCGCGCGGGCCTTGTTGCGGCTCTCCTCGTACTCCAGCTTCGGCACCGAATCCGCCACCACCCCGCCGCCGGCCTGGAAGTAGACCCTGTTCCCCTTCACCAGCGCCGTGCGCAGGGTTATGCAGGTGTCGAGCCTCCCGTCCACCCCGTAGTAGCCCGTCGCACCGGCGTAGGGTCCGCGGCGGGTGGGCTCCAGTTCGTCGATGATCTCCATCGCCCTGATCTTCGGCGCCCCGGAGACCGTTCCAGCCGGGAAGGCCGACGCCAGGGCGTCCAGCGCCGTGAGGTCTTCCCGCAGGTCGCCCTCCACCGTGGAGACTATGTGCATCACGTGCGAGTAGCGCTCTATCTGCATGAAGGCCGAGACCTCGACCGATCCGACCTCGCACACCCGCCCCAGGTCGTTGCGCCCCAAATCGACCAGCATCACGTGCTCCGCCCGCTCTTTCTCGTCGGCGAGGAGCTCCTTCTCGAGGGCCACGTCCTCCTCCGGCGAAGCCCCGCGCCTCCTGGTCCCCGCCACGGGCCGGGTCATCGCCCTCCTCCCCTCCACCCGCACCAGCGGTTCGGGGGAAGCACCGACGAGCGCGAAGTCTCCCATCTTCAGGTAGGTCATGTACGGGGAAGGGTTGACCGTACGCAGACCACGGTACAGGAGCAGCGGGTCCAGCTCCCCCACACCGGCCTCGAAGCGCTGGGAGGGCACCACCTGGAAGGCGTCACCCGCCCGGATGTACTCTATCGCCCGCGCCACCGCCTCCTCGTACTCTTTCCGGTCCATGTTCGAGGTGATCTCGAGGCTGCCCTCTCCGGACGGCAGGTTTCGCGACCGGAGCGGGGCCGCCAGACGCTCCGAGACCCTCCGGATGTCGTCCGCCGCCCGGCGGTAGGCCGCGACGAAACCCTCCCCACCCACGTCCGAGAGCCCGGAGGCGTCCAGCAGCGAGACCACGAGCACCTTGTGTCTGAGGTGGTCGAAGACGACGAGGGTGTCCGTGAGCAGGAAGTAAGCCTCCGGTACACCGAGGTCGTCCGGCGGGGCGTCCGGCAGCCGTTCCAGGTAGCGTACCGCGTCGTAGGAGAAGTAGCCCACCGCCCCGCCGACGAAAGCCGGCAGGTTCGGCAGCGGGGCGACGCTCTTTCTGCCCACTATGCCGGCGAGCCCCCGGAACGGGTCCCCGGCGGCCACCTCGCGCGCCCCGTCGGCGTCCACCACGGTGTAGACGCCGCCGCGGTAGGAGAGCGTGCGTTTGGGGTCGAAGCCGACGAAGGAGTAGCGCCCGAAGCGCTCGGCCGCCTCCGCGCTCTCGAGCAGAAACAAGTTCTCCTCCCCGCCGAACTTCATCACCGCCGAGATCGGCGTCTCGAGATCCCCGATGAACTCGGCGTAGACAGGAACCACGTCGTAGCTCGCGGCGAGAGAGCGCGCCTCGTTCAGCGTGGGGGTGAGAGACCCGCTAGCCATGTCGCTCGCGCAGGACGCGCGTCACGTCCTCCACACCCACCTGCTGCTCCTCGAGCAGGACCAGCAGGTGGTAGAGGAGATCCGCCGTCTCCTCGGCCACCCTCTCACCCGCAAGCGCGGCCACCACGACCTCGACCGCCTCCTCGCCCACCTTCTGTGCGACCCGGGCCCTGCCCTGCCGGAGGAGCTCCGCCGTGTAGGACCCCTCGGGCATCTCGCGGTGGCGCTGGGCTATCGTCCCGGCGAGCTCGCGCACCATCGCCCCGAAGTCGTCCTCCTCCTTCGTGCCGCCGAGCGCGAGCCCCACGCCCTCCCCGGCGAGCGCCTTGAAGAAGCAGCTCTTCTGCCCCGTGTGGCACGCCGGCCCACGCGGCTCCACCTTGTAGAGGAGCGCGTCTCCGTCGCAGTCCACCCGCACCTCGACCACCCTCTGGGTGTTGCCGCTCGTCGCCCCCTTGCGCCAGAGTTCTCGCCGCGATCGGGAGTAGTAATGCGCCTCGCCGCTCTCGAGCGTGCGCTCCAGAGCCTCCCTGTTGGCGTAGGCGAGCGTGAGGACCTCGCCCGTATTCGCGTCCTGCGCCACGACCGGGACCAGCCCGCTCTCACCGAAGTTCACGTTCTCCGCTGCGCTCAAAACGGACCGGGACCCCCTTTCTCGCCAGGTACTCCTTGACATCCCGTATGCTCCACGACCCGAAGTGGAAGATGCTCGCCGCCAGCACCGCGCTCGCCCCCGCCTCGACGGCCGCCACCATGTGATCCGGATGCCCCGCCCCCCCGGAGGCCACGATCGGGAGGGTCGTCCTCCCGGCGACCGCGGAGATGAGATCCAGGTCGTATCCGGTCTCGGTGCCGTCGGAGTCCATGCTGTTCAAAACGAACTCCCCGGCGCCCCGCCGCTCGCCCTCGGCGAGCCACTCCAACGCGTCCCTGCCGGTGTTCACCCGGCCCCCGTTCAGGTAGACTTCCCAACCCGCGCCACCCTCCCCGCGTTTCACGTCCACGCTCAGCACGATACACTGGCTACCGAAACGCTCCGCGCCCCGGCTTATGAGGGCGGGGTCCCTGACGGCGGCGGAGTTTATGGAGACCTTGTCCGCCCCGGCCCGCAGCATCGCCCGCATGTCCTCCACGGTCCTCACCCCGCCGCCTATCGTGTAGGGGACGAAGACCTCCTCGGCGGCGCGACGGGCCAGCTCCGCCGCGGTCCCGCGGCGCTCGTGGGAGGCGGTGATGTCGTAGAAGACGATCTCGTCGGCCCCCTCGCGGTCGTAGAGGGCGGCGAGCTCGACCGGATCCCCCGCGTCGCGCAGGTTCTCGAAGCGGGTGCCCTTCACGACGCGTCCGGCGTCCACGTCCAGACAGGGGATTATGCGCACGCAGAGGGCCATCTCTCTCAGGCGCAGGGCATCCCGGCGGCCCTGCACTCCCGGAAGATCCACTCGCGCAGCGCCCCGCTCGCCGGGATGAGGACCGCCCCCGCATCCCCGCTGCCGAGCACGAGCGAACCGTCGCGCCCCTTCCAGTGTCGGTATACCGTGTAGGCGGCGAGCGTGGCCTCGATCAGGGCGACGATCCGGTCCAGCTCGGCGTGGGAGAGCTCCTCGTTCACCTCAAGCTTCGAGAGGTCCACGTTCTCGGGCGAGTGCAGGTCCGCCGAGAGGTTGCCGGTGCGCAACCTCAGCCCCGGGGTGTTCCACAGGACGTCTATCGCGTCCTTTATCGCCTCCGCCCGGGCCTTCTTGTTGCCCTTGCGCAACCTCGGCTCCCTCATCTCCTCCAGCCGACGGGAGAGGTCGCCGTTCTGAGAAATCCCCTTGCGCTCGAGCGAGAGCACCTTGAGGGTCGCCGCCGAGTCGACCTCTACGACGACGCTCTGGTCGCGCTCGCGCCTGAACGGGTAGTCGGTGTACTCGATACCGACCTTCTCCAGCGCCGCGAGCAGCTCCTCCGAGCGGGGTCGGCCGTCGAAGATCTTGCGGCTCGCAGAGTAGGCCGGGAGCGAGAGCCGCGAGAGCAGCCGCTCCACCCGCCGGGTTCCCCGCTCGTTCGGCACCGCGAGCGGAGCGTCGACGCCGACGATGATCTCACCGTGTCCTGCATCGTAGCCCTCGACGGCATCCGCGATCTCCTCGACGGTTCCGCAGAAGGTGTTGGCTATGATGTTGCCCCGCTCGTCGAGGACCGAGAGCGCCGAGACCTTCTTGTCCGCCTCTCCCGGCCGCCAGGCCAGGGCGCATCCCACGAACCTCAACACCTCACCCCCGCGACCACCTCTGCAACTTCTTCACACACCTCCGTGCACACCCTCTCGTCCAAGTGCTCGACCATGACCCGCACCACCGGTTCCGTCCCGCTCGGCCTGAGCAAAATACGCCCCTCGTCCCCGAGCCGGCGCCGGGCCTCCTCCACCGCCCGCCTCACCTCCTCCGAGTCGCAGACCTCCCCCGCATCAGCCCCACCGACGGGCACGTTGATCAGGGTTTGCGGGTAGACCTCCATCACCCCCGCCAGCTCGTACAGCGGCATCCCGGAACGCTCCATGACCTCGAGCAGCGCCAGCGCGGTCACGAGCCCGTCCCCGGTCTTCGAGTAACGCGAAACGATCACGTGCCCGGACTGCTCCCCGCCCACCGCAGCACCCGTGCGCCGCATCGCCTCGGCCACGTACCTGTCCCCGACCGGTACGACCTCGCAGGGTATCCCCAGCCGCTCCATCGCCTTGAAAAACCCCAGGTTGCTCATGACGGTCACCACGACCCCCCCACCTATCTGGCCCCGCTCGGCGAGGTCCCGGGCCAGGATGGCGATGATCCTGTCCCCGTCCACCACCCCTCCGCGCTCGTCCAGCGCGAGTACCCGGTCGGCGTCCCCGTCGAAGGCGAAGGCCACGTCGTACCCGGAGGGGTCGAGATCTCCTATGTGGGTCGAACCGCAGCCGTCGTTTATGTTCGTACCGTCGGGTTCGGCGGCGACCAGCCCGAAATCCGCTCCGAGCCTCTCGAAGGCCAGCGGAGCGGTCTCGCACGCCGCCCCGTTGGCGCAGTCGAGCAGTATCCTACGGCCTCCGGCATCCGGATACAGCCGTGAGAGAACCCCCTCGACGTACATGCCGGCGGCATCCTCCACCGCCCTCACGCCGCCGACCCCACTGCCGACGGGCCTCTCCGGGAACTCCCCGGCCGTAAGGCGTTCGAGCTCACGCTCCTGCTCCTCGGAGAGCTTGACCCCCTCGCCGGAGAAGAACTTTATGCCGTTGTCCGGGTAGGGATTGTGCGAGGCGCTCACCACCCCGGCCGCATCCATCCCGAGCTCGGGAGCGAGCGCCGCGACCGCCGGCGTCGGCAAGACACCGAGGTCGAGTACCTCCGTCCCGCCGCTCGCCAGCCCGGCCGCCAGCGCACACGAGAGCATCCCGCCCGAGAGCCGGGTGTCGCGCCCGATGCACACCCGCCTGCCGAGCGTCCGGGCGGCGGCGAGGCCGAGGCGTAGCGCGTGCTCCGGGAGCAGGGAGGAGTTGGCCTCCCCCCGCACCCCGTCCGTTCCGAACCTGATCCGTGCCTCAGCCAACCACGACCTGCCCGGTCCTCTCCTCCGCGCCCGGCAACGGTGACAGCGGGGAATCCTCCGTGCGCGGCTAGCGCTTGGAGAACTGTGGGCGCTTGCGGGCCTTCTTGAGGCCGTACTTCTTGCGCTCGACGGCCCGCGCGTCGCGGGTGAGGAACCCCGCCTCCTTGAGGTCTCCGCGCGCCTGCTGAGACTCCTCCGCCAGCGCCCGCGCTATGCCGTGGCGCAGCGCTTCGGCCTGCCCGGTGAGCCCACCGCCCGTGACCTTCGCCACCACGTCGTAGCGCCCGGCGGCGTCGAGTATCTCCAGCGGGGAGCGCACCGTCCGCTGGTAGGTCAGGCGCGGGAAGTACTCTGTGTAGTCCCTGCCGTTGACCGTGATCTTGCCGTCCCCGGCGTACAGCCTGACCTGCGCGACGGAGGTCTTGCGCCTGCCCGTGGCTCTGTAGAGTGCCTCTGCCAAACCTCTCACCTCACCTCGTAGGGCTCGGGGCTCTGAGCTGCGTGCGGGTGCTCAGGCCCGGCGTAGATCTTCAACTTCCCGAGCTGCCTGCGGGCGAGCCTGTTCTTGGGCATCATCCCGTAGACCGCCTTGCGGATGATCTCGGTCGGCCGCTTCTGCAGCATCTCCTCGTAGGTGCGGCTCTTGAGCCCGCCCGGGTATCCCGTGTGCCAGCGGTAGAGCTTCTGCTCGGCCTTGCGCCCGCTGACCACGACCTTCTCGGCGTTCACGACGACCACGAAATCCCCCACGTCCACGTGTGGGGTGTACTGTGGTTTCCTCTTGCCCCGCAGGAGCATCGCTATCTCGGCGGCCAGACGCCCGAGGTGCTTGCCCTCGGCGTCTATGACGTACCACTTCCGCTCGACCGTTCCGGGTCGCGCCATGTAACTCTTCATGTTCCTCCGGAATCTCCGACGGTTACAACTGACCCTGACGACGCGTCAAATAGTAGCATACACCTACAATAAGGTCAGGCACGAGAAAGGCCCCGGGAAGCCGCCAAAGGCCCCCGGGGACTCCCCCATGTTGCCTCAGTCCCAGATGAGCGAGCCCGCGCTCTGGTACTCGGTGACCCGCGTCTCGAAGAAGTTCTTCTCCTTGGTGAGGTCCATCGTCTCGCTCATCCAGGGGAAGGGGTTGCGCGAGCGGTACTGCGCGGGCAGCCCGATCCTCCTGAGACGCCTATCGGCGATGTAGCCGACGTACTCGCGGAACAGGTTCGCGTTGAGGCCTAGCACGCCCTCCGGCAGGCACGCCTTCGCGTAGGCTATCTCGAACTCGACGGCCTTGCGGATCATCTCCACGATCTCGCGCCGCAGCTCTGGAGTCCAGGCCTCCGGGTTCTCTTCCTTTATGGTGTTGATGAGGTCTATCCCGAAGTTGAGATGGACCGTCTCGTCGCGCAGGATGTACTGGAACTGCTCGCCGATGCCTGTCATCCGGTTCTGGCGGTGGAACGAGAGGATCATCACGAACCCGGAGTAGAAGAAGATCCCCTCCATGATCACGTAGAAGCCGACCAGGTTCTTGATGAACTCCTGGATCCCCTCGACCGTCTCGGTGGTGAAGCCCGGACGCATGATCGCCTCGGTGAGCGACATGACGAACTCGTCCTTGCCCCGGATCGAGTCGACCTCGTGGTACATGTTGAAGACCTCGCGCCCGTCGAGGCCCAGAGACTCGACGATGTAGTGGAAGGCGTGGGTGTGGACGGCCTCCTCGTAGGCCTGCCGCAGGAGGTACTGGCGCGCCTCGGGGTTGGTGATGTGCTCGAAGATGGCGAGCACGATGTTGTTGCCGACGAGCGACTCTCCGGTCGAGAAGAACCCGAGGTTGCGCATGATCACGAGCCGCTCGGCGTCGGTGAGCCCGTCAGGGGAGTGCCAGAGCGAGATGTCCTTCTGCATCGGCACCTCGGAAGGCATCCAGTTGTTCGCACACCCGTTGAGGTAGTGCTCCCAGGCCCACTCGTACTTGAGCGGCCACAGCTGGTTGACGTCCACGGCCTTGCAGTTCAAAAGCCGCTTGTCCTCGACGTTTATCCTCTTGCTGAGGTCATAGGGCTTCTCGCCCCCTCCACCACAGCACTGGGACATGAATCTCCCTCCTCTCTTCTACCTACTGGCAGGCCTCGCACTCGACGTCGTCCGGGGAGCAGGTCGCCCCCTTCACGACGGGCTCGTCCTCCTCGACCTTCACCCGGCTGGAGGCCGAGACGCTCTTCATCCAGCGCGGCTGGATGCCCCGCTTGTTGATGTCCATGCTCGCCTTCTCGACGCCCGTGGCCCCGCGGCTGCGCAGGTAGTAGGTGGTCTTGAGCCCCTTGCGCCAGGCGTTGAGGTACATCTCGGAGAGCTCCCGGCCGCTCGGGCGGGCGAGGTAGAGGTTCAGCGACTGCCCCATGTCCAGCCACTTCTGGCGACGGCTCGCGCAGTCTATGAGCCAGCCGGAGTCTATCTCGAAGGCGGTGAGGTAGAGTTTCTTGAGGTCTTCGGGGATGCGCTCTATCTCCTGCACCGAGCCGTCGAAGTACTTGAGGTCCTCGAGCATCTCCTCGTCCCAGAGCCCGCGCTTCTTGAGATCACGCACCAGGTGCTCGTTGACGATGGTGAAGTCCCCCGAGAGGTTGCTCTTGACGTAGAGGTTCGAGTAGGTGGGCTCGATGGACTGCGAGACGCCGGAGATGTTCGAGATGGTCGCGGTCGGGGCTATGGCCATCACGTTGCTGTTCCTCATCCCGTGCTCGGCGACGGCCCTTCTCACCGGCTCCCAGTCGAGCGTCTTCTGCCGATCCATCAGGACCGGCATCCCGCGCTCCTCCTCGAGCAGGTCTATCGTGTCTATGGGCAGCAGCCCCCGGCTCCACTTAGAGCCCTCGTAGCTCTCGTAGGTGCCCCGCTCGGCGGCGAGCTCGGTGGAGGCGAGGATGGCGTGGTAGGAGATGAACTCCATCGAGTAGTCGGCGAAGCGGATGGCCTCTTCGCTCGCGTAGCTGATGCGCTGCTCGAAGAGCGCGTCCTGAAAGCCCATGATCCCCAGCCCCACCGGACGGTGCCTGAGGTTGGCCCGCCGCGCCTCGGGTGTGGGGTAGAAGTTTATGTCGATGACGTTGTCCAGCATCCTCACGGCGACCCTCACGGTCTCGGCGAGCCGCTCCTCGTCGAGGCCGTAGGCGTCGGTGTGGGCCGCCAGGTTGACCGAGGCCAGGTTGCAGACGGCGGTCTCCTCGTCGGAGGTGTTCAGCAGTATCTCGGTGCAGAGGTTGGAGCTGTGCACCACGCCGGCGTGATCCTGCGGCGAGCGGATGTTGGAGGGATCCTTGAACGTGATCCAGGGGTGCCCGGTCTCGAAGAGCATCGAGAGCATCTTCTTCCACAGGGATGCGGCCTCGACCTTCTTGTACTGCCGGAGCTTCCCCTCCTCCGCCATCCGCTCGTACTCCAGGTAGCGCTCCTCGAACGCCCGGCCGTAGAGCTCGTGCAGATCCGGAACCTCGTTCGGGGAGAAGAGGGTCCACTCCCCACCCTCGATGACCCGCTTGATGAAGAGGTCCGGCACCCAGTTGGCGGTGTTCATATCGTGGGTGCGGCGCCGCTCGTCCCCGGTGTTCTTCCTGAGCTCGAGGAAGTCCTCTATGTCGAGGTGCCAGGTCTCCAGGTAGGCGCAGGCCGCACCCTTGCGCTTGCCGCCCTGGTTGACCGCCACGGCGGTGTCGTTGACGATCTTGAGGAACGGGATGACCCCCTGGCTCTTGCCGCCCGTCCCCTTGATGAGAGAACCCGTAGCCCGGATGCGGCTCCAGTCGTTGCCGAGCCCGCCGGCCCACTTGCTGAGCTTGGCGTTGTCGGAGATGGCCTTGAAGATGCCCTCGAGATCGTCGGAGACGGTGGTGAGGTAGCAGCTGGAGAGCTGCGGGTGCGTAGTCCCTGAGTTGAAGAGGGTGGGCGTGGCGGAGACGACCCGGAAGGTGGAGAGCATCTGGTAGAACTCTATGGCCCGCTCTTCGCGCTCCTCCTCGCGCAGCGCAAGCCCCATCGCGACCCGCATCCAGAAGTACTGCGGGCACTCTATGCGCTGCTCGTCGGCCTGGATGAGGTACCGGTCGTAGATGGTCTGAAGCCCCAGGTAGGTGAAGCTGTCGTCACGGGCGGGCTCGAGCGCGGCGGAGACCTTCTCCAGGTCGAAGTCGAGCAGCTTTGGATCGAGCCTCTCGGCCTCGACACCCCGCCGCAGATACTCCGCGAAGCGGGCACGATAGACCTCCTCGAATTCCTCCGGTCGCGGCATCCCGCCCCACGCCTCCCGGTAGATGATCCCGAGCAAAAGACGAGCGGCGACCGTGCTGTATGCGGGCTCGACCTCTATGAACGAGCGCGCGGCGAGCACCATCGCCTGCTGCAGCTGTCCCGGCGTTATCCCGTCGTAGAGCGAGGCGAGCGTCTCGTCCAAAACCCGCTGCGGATCCACGTCCGGAAGATCCCGGCAGGCCTCCTCGATCCTGCGCCGGATGCGCCAGGTCTCCACCGCGCTCTCCCTGCCGTCCGCGTAGCGTACCCTGATGGAGGGACCGCCCCGGGCCTCGCCCTCCTCGCCGCGCAGCATCCGCGCCTTCTTACGCTCCTCGCGGTAGACGATGTAGCGGCGGGCCACCCGGTAGTTCCCGTCGCGCATGAGCTGCTCCTCGACGAGATCCTGTATAGCCTCGACCTCGACCGGCCCGCCGTCCCGCGGCAGGCGCGAGACCACCGCCGTCGTCGTGCGCTCGATCTCCTCGCGCAGGTCCTCGTCGAGTGCGTCGTCCCTGCCGAGCCCCCGCTCCGCGCGGAACGCTCCTTCGACGGCACGTGCTATCCTGCCCGCGTCGAAAGCAACGATCCGGCCATCCCGCTTCCTGACCTGCATCTCCCCCGTCATCAAAACGCTCCCCCTTCGTCCGTCCTTCCTCACTCTCAGCCTTCGGGAAAATAGGCGGCCGCAAGGAAGATGTGAGAAACCGGGACGGCCTGCCACCCCGGCACGACATCAACCCTCTCGTGCGGCCGACCCCTCCCTCGAAGGCCAGACCACCACCCGCCCCAAAAGGCGGCAGCGCCGGCAGGTCTTCGGGCTCGCGGGCCACCTACTCGCCGCGGCTTCCCACCCCCCGAAAATCAGGGACCAGTGCCTCCCTTGCGGCTTTCGTTCCCGCTCACCGCTGCGGGGCAGCTCCGGATTCTCACCGGATTCCCTCTTCACGCCAGACCTCAAGGGCCCGGCGACCGGCGCCGCTCTCATTATGCTGCCGGGCCGTTTCAGTGTCAACGTCGTTTTGGAAAAGTCCTGCAAAAGCCCTTTCTAAACTGAAAACGGGCTCAGATGTTCTTCACCCTGGCGATGGAGAGGCCATCCACCCTCTCCCGTACCACGGGGATGAGGATGGCCTCGAGGTGGGGATCACGGGCGAGGGCCAAGTTGAACTCGTGCAGGGCACGGGAGGTTTCGTCCGTGGGCTGGACCACCGTGCCGCCCCGGAAGGTGTTGTCGGCGAGGATGAGGGTACCGGGGTGGGAGAGCGTGAGGGAGAGGTCGAGGTATTCCGGATAGCCTCTCTTGTCCGCGTCTATGAAGATGACGTCGAAGGGCTCCTCGCCGCCTGTGATCATCTGTTCGATGAGCTCGCGGGCGTCGCCGGTGCGGACCTCGACTTTTTCGGAGAGCCCGGCGTACTCGATGTTGGCGCGCGCCACCTCCGCGTGGTGCGCGCTCGCCTCCAGAGAGATCATGGTACCTCCGTCGGGCAGGGCGCGGGCGAGATGGATGGCGCTGTAGCCGCCGAGGGTCCCTATCTCGAGGATGCGCCGCGCCCCGACCATCCGCGCCAGAAGCTGCAGCAGCCGTCCCTCGGCCGGGGAGACCTGTATGTCCGGGAGCCCGGCGCGACGCGAGGCGGAGATGGCGAACTCGAGGGCTTCGTCCTGCGGCGCGAAAAGGCGCTCCACATAAGCGTCCAACGCCTCCAGCACCGCTTCATCCATCATCGCTTCTCTCCCATGGATCTTCATCATACTCCACCCCGACGAGGGTGAGGCCCCTCGCCGGCGCCGTCGGGCCGGCCTCGGAGCGCTCTGCACCCTCGAGCAGGCGACCGAAATCCCTCAGGCTCCTCCTGCCGCGCGCCACCTCGAGCATCGTGCCCACCAGCGAGCGGACCATGTTGTACATGAAGGCGTCGGCCGTGATCCTGTAGGTAAGGACGTCCCCCCTCTCCTCCCAGCGGGATTCGCTGATTAGCCGCTCGAAGCGGACGTGGTAGGTCTTCGCCGGTGTGAAGGCCCTGAAGTCGTGGGTGCCGCGAACGAGCGAGGCGGCCTCCGCGAGCAAACCCCGGTCGAGGACAGCCGGCACGTGGACGGCGTAGCGGCGCTCGAGCGGCGAGCGGGTCGAGGAGTTCACTATCCTGTACTCGTAGCTGCGGCTCACGGCGTCCCGCCGGGCGTCGAACCCCTCGGGGACGCGTACGCAGCGGCGCAGGGCGACGTCCTCCGGCAGTACGGCGCTGGTCTTGTAGGCGATGAGGGATGGGGAGAGGCCGGTCTCGGCGTCGAAGGAGACGACCTGCCCCCGTGCGTGTACGCCGGCGTCGGTGCGCCCCGCGGCGGTGAGCCTCACCGGCTGGCGCAAAATGGTGGAGAGCGCCCGGGAGAGCGTCTCCTCGACCGTCCTCCGACCCGGCTGGCGGGCCCAGCCGGAGAAGTCCGTCCCGTCGTACTCGACGAGCCCGGCGAACCTCACAGCGCCACCCCCGCGAGGAAGAGCAGCGCGGCGAAGATGAGCGCCAGCGCGTCCTGCCCGCCGAAATGCAGCTCGCGGTAGCGGGTGCGGCCCGCACCGCCGCGGTAGCCCCGGCTCTCCATCGCCTCGGCGAGCTCGTCGGCCTGCCGGAACGCCCCGACCGTGAGGGGCACCAGGATAGGGACGAAGCTCCTCGCGCGCCCGAGCAGGCCGCCCTCGTCGAAGACGGCCCCTCGTGCGGCCTGGGCCTCGCGTATCCTCTCCGCCTCCTCCTGCAGCGTCGGGATGAAGCGCAGCGCTATCGTCACCATCATCGTCAGCTCGTGGACCGGGAAGCGCACCCGGCGCAGCGGCGAGAGGAGGATCTCGAGCCCGTCGGCGAGCGCGAGAGGGCTGGTGGTCGCGGTGAGAAGGCCGGCGGCCAGCACGAGCAGCACTATCCGGGAGGCGAGGAAGAAGCCCATCCGGAGCCCCCCGGCGTGAACTTCGACCGGGCCGGAGGAGAACACGATCACCCCCCGATGGTAGAAGAGGGCCTGAAAGACGAAAGTCAGGAGGACGATGTAAGACACCGGCCAGAGCGCCCCCAGAAAAGCCCGCGGCGGAACCCGGCTCGCCACGAACAGGATGCCCACCGCCGCGGCGAAGAGCGCGAGCCCCGCCAGGCTCCCGACGAGGAAGAGCCCCGCCACGACCAGCACCGTCCCGAGCAGCTTCGTGCGCGGGTCGAGCGCATGCAGCGGGGATGACGCCGGGTAGAACCTGCCGAAGCCCCTCCGTACCACGCTACCCCTCCAGAAGATCCCCGAGGACCGAGAGCGTCTCGCCGAAACGCACCGGTCGGCCGAGGTGCGGGAAGCTCTCCAGCAGGTGCAGCACGGTTCGTACGGTCGCCGGGGCGAAATCCGGATTTGCGTAGAAGACCTCCGCAGGCGTCCCGAACGCGCGCACCACCCCATCATCGAGCAGGCAGACACGATCGGACACCTCCGCCACCTCGTCGACGTCGTGCGAGATGAGAACCACCGACCTACCCTCCCCCGCGAGATCGCCGATCAACGAGATCAGGGCCTGCCTGCTCGCGGGATCGAGGCCCGCCGTCGGTTCGTCGAGCACGAGCACCTCGGGTTCCATGGCCAGAACACCGGCTATGGCCACCCTCCGCTTCTCGCCGCCGGAGAGCGCGTAGATCGAACGTTCCGCGAGGTGGGAGGCGTCCAGCGCCGCGAGCGCCCGCTCCGTCCTCTCCGTCACCTCCTCTTCCGGCAGCCCGAGCTGCCTCGGGGCGAAGGCGACGTCCTCCCTCACGGTCGGGGCGAAGAGCGCCGCTTCGGGGAACTGGAAGGAGAGCCCGATCCTGCGCCGAAGCTCCCTGCGGTCCATCCGCCCGGCGTCCTCTCCGTCTATGAGGACCCGTCCGCGCTCCGGCTCGAGCAACAGGTTCATCTGCCGGGCGAGCGTGCTCTTCCCCGAACCCGTGGGACCCACGATCCCGAGCACCTCCCCCTCCGCGACGGCGAGCGAGATCCCCTTAAGAACCGTACGTCCTCCCGGATAGGAGTACCAGATATCCTCCAGCTCGAGCCTCACCGGGTCTGCACCCCCAGCCGCTTCAATACGGCCCGCGCGAGCTCCTCCGGACCGGTGCAGACCCCGAGGCCGAGCCCGGCGGCGAGCCTCGCGGCGACGGGCAGAACCAGGCCCGCCTCCTCGAGGAGCCGCCCGTCGGCGAGGAGCCGCGAGGGAGGCAGGTCGGCGAGGAGACGACCGTCGCGCACCATCAGGATACGGTCGGCCGTCAGAAGATCGGAGAGATCGTGCGAGACATGAACTATGGTGCGCCTGCGTTTCAGCGCCCGGATCACCTCCAGGACCTCCCTCCTGCCGGCCGGGTCCAGCATCGAGGTCGGCTCGTCGAGCGCGAGCACCTCCGTCTCCATCGCCAGCGCCCCCGCGAGCGCGACGCGCTGCTTCTCGCCCCCGGAGAGCGTGTGCGGCTCGCGGCGCTCGTAGCCCGCAAGGCCGACGGAAGAGAGCGCTGCGACGACCCGCCGGCGCATCTCCCCCCGCTCCACGCCCAGGTTCTCGAGCCCGAAGGCCACGTCGTCCTCGACGGAGGGCGCGATGATGTTGCTCTCCGGGTTCTGGAAGACCACCGAGACCCTGCGACGCACCTCGTGCGGTTCGGCGGCGGGGTCGAATCCCGCCACCCTCACCTCGCCCTCACACGCCACGAGCAGCCCGTTCAAGAGTTTGACGAGCGTGGATTTTCCGCCCCCGTTCGGACCGGCCACCCCGACGTACTCGCCCTCGTATACCGAAAAGTCGAGCCCCGAGACGGCCGCACGCGAAGACCCCGGGTAGCGGCACGACACCCCGGAGAAAGAGACGACCGGGGGCCCGCCGCGGCGGGCCCCACCGGGAAGACTCTCTGCGGAGAACCCCTCCGGCGTCTATCCCTCCGTGGGCCGGTAGTTCACCAGCTCCAGATAGACCTGCTCGGCGCCGTCGCCCGGACGCGGACCCAGCTTGAGGATGCGGGTGTAGCCCGAGCTGCGATCGTCGAGCTCCGGGGCCACATCCTCGAAGAGCTTGCGCACGACCCTCTTGTCCTTCAGGACGCGCACCGCCTGCCTGCGGGCGTGCAGGTCGTCGCGCTTGGCCGTGGTGATCAGACGATCCACCACCCCACGCAGCTCCTTCGCCCTCGGCTCGGTCGTCCTGATCCTGCCGTGGGTTATGAGCTGCCCGGCCATCGTTCCCAGCATCGCCCGGCGGTGGGCGGCGTCGCGCCCCAGCTTGCGTCCCCTCTTAGCGTGTCTCATAGTTCTCGCTCTCCAGCTGATAACCGTACTCCGCGAGCTTGGACCGGATCTCCTCGACGCTCTTCATCCCGAGGTTGCGGATGTTCATCAGCTCCTCCTCGGTCATCGTCGCCAGCTGGCCGATGGTGTCCACGCCCTCACGCTTGAGGCAGTTGTAGGAGCGCACGGTGAGCTCCAGCTCCTCTATCGGGCGCTCGTCCGTTATCACCTGACGGCCACCGCTCCAGCGGTTCTCCGGGGCGCGCGAGCCCTCGTAGCCGTCGGTGAAAAGACCGAGCATGTCGATGAGCTGGCGCGCCGCGCTCTGCAGGGCATCGCGCGGGGAGATCCTGCCGTCGGTCTCCACCTCCATCCTCAGCGAATCCAGGTCGGTGCGTGCCCCGGCCCGCGTCTCGCTCACCGAGTAGCTGACCTTCTGCACCGGCGAGAACAGAGAGTCGACCGCGATCACCCCGATCGGGTCCGCGTCGCTCTTGTTCTGCTCGGCCCGCACGTAGCCGACCCCGCGCTCCACCGTCAGGCGCATCTCCAGCCTGCCGCCTTCGGAGACGGTGGCGATGTGCGTCTCGGGGTCCACCACCTCGACATCCGCCTTGAGCTCGATGTCCCCGGCGGTGACTTCGGCGGGACCGCTCTTGTTGACCTCCAGCTCCACCGGCTCGTCACGCTCGAGCTTGAACTTGAGCTCCTTGATGTTGAGGATGAGGTCGACCACATCCTCCCTGACCCCGGGGATCGTCGAGAACTCGTGCGAGACGCCCTCGATGCGCACCTTGGTCACCGCGGCCCCCGGCAGACCGCTGAGCATCACCCGCCGCAGCGAGTTGCCCAGAGTATGCCCGAGCCCCCGGGGCAGCGGTTCGGCGACGAAGATCGCCCGCCGCTCTTCCTCCTCTTCCACCCTGAAACGGGGCGGTGCTACGTCCAACATCGTCAAATCACCATCACCTGCCAGAAAAAGTCTCTTCCGGTACCGTTACCGGCTGTAGTACTCGACGATCAGCTGCTCCTCCACCGGTGCATCGATCTCGTCCCGATTCGGCTCGTGGAGCACCCGGCCGGTGAAATTGTCGTGGTCGGCCTCGAGCCACGCCGGCACCGCCACCACCTGCTCCACGGCGTTCTGGATCGGCTCGATCCTGCGGCTCTTGTCGCGCACCGTGATCACGTCGCCCGGCTTGAGAACCGCCGAGGGTATGTTGTGCTTGCGGCCGTTGAGCAGGAAGTGCCCGTGCACCACGAGTTGCCGCGCCTGAGGCCTGCTGGTGGCGAAGCCCATCCTGTAGACCACGTTGTCCATCCTCAGCTCCATCAGGCGCAGCAGGTTCTCACCCGTGACGCCCTGAGCACGGCTCGCCTTCTCGTAAGCCCGCCTGAACTGCTTCTCCGAGACGCCGTAGTACCAGCGGGCCTTCTGCTTCTCCATCAGCCGGATGCCGTACTCCGTCTGCCGCTGGCGGCCCCGACCGTGCTCCCCCGGCGGGTAGGGCTTCCTCTCCAGCGGGTTCTTCTGCATCGAGGAGATCATCACGCCGGCCCGGCGGTCGCGCCTGCCTCTCGGTCCCGTATAACGCGCCACTGCTTCTCAGTACCCTCCTGCTCGCTCTAGCCTCTGCGCCTCTTGGGCGGCCGGCAGCCGTTGTGCGGCTGCCCGGTGACATCCTTTATCGAGAGAACCTCGATCCCGAGAGCCTGGAACGTCCTGGTAGCCATGTCCCGGCCCGCTCCGTGGCCCTTGACCTGGATGTCCACCCGGCGCACACCCTGCTCCATCGCTTTGTTCGCCGCGCTCTCGGCGGTCATCTGCGCGGCGTAGGGGGTGCTCTTGCGGCTACCCTTGAAGCCCAGAGAGCCCGCCGACTCCCAGACGATGACGTTGCCCTCCGGGTCGGTGACGCTGATGATCGTGTTGTTGAAGGAGCTCTTTATGTGCACAACCGCGGTGGATATGTTCCGGCGGACCTTGCGGCGCGAACGTCCCCCGCGCGTGCGCTGGCGCTGCCTGCCCATCTACTTCTTCCTCCCGCCTATCGCCGGCCTCGGTCCCTTGCGCGAACGCGCGTTGGTCCGGGTGCGCTGCCCGCGCACCGGCAACCCCCTGCGGTGCCTGATGCCGCGGTAGCAGCCGATGTCTATCAGACGCCTTATGTTCTGGTTCACCTCGCGCCTGAGATCACCCTCGACCCGCAGGTTCTGGTCTATGTAGCTGCGGATCGCGCTGATCTCGCCCTCGGCCAGATCGCGCACCTTGGTGTCGGGATCGACCCCGGTCTCGGCGCAGATCTTCTTCGCCGTCGAGCGGCCGATGCCGTAGATGTAGGTCAGGCCGATCTCGACCCTCTTCTCCCTCGGCAGGTCTACCCCGGCTATCCGCGCCATGCTAGCCCTGCCTCTGCTTGTGTCGCGGGTTGGAACAGATCACGCGCACCACCCCGCGGCGTCTTATTACCTTGCACCGCTCGCATATCGGTTTCACACTCGCTCTTACCTTCATCGTCCTCCAGGCTCCTTGCCATCAGCTCCTGAATCTGTAGGTTATCCGTCCCCGGTTAAGGTCATACGGGCTGAGCTCCACCTTGACCCTGTCCCCGGGCAGTATCCGGATGTAGTTCATCCGCATCTTGCCGGAGATGTGGGCCAGAACTTCGTGCCCGTTGTCGAGCTCCACCCTGAACTGGGTGTTTGGCAACGCCTCCGTTACCGTACCCTCAACCTCTATGACGCCTTCCTTAGCCAAGGACCTCCTTCGCTTTCCGTGCTCTCGGGGTCGTTACGAGGTGACAGAAACCAATCGGATATGTTACCACGTAAAGCCCCATCGTTACACCCGACACCGCTACGCGCTCTTCCTGCGGCTATCGACTCCCTCTTCGAGGGTGAGGATCCAGGGTCCATCGTCGGTGACGGCGATGGTGTGCTCGTAGTGGGCGGCGAGCGACCCGTCGGCGGTGTAGATGGACCACCCGTCGCGCTCGTCGATCTTTATCTCGTAGCTGCCCAGGGTGATCATGGGCTCTATGGCGAAGGTCATCCCCGGCAGAAGCCGCGGGCCGCTCCCCCTCTTGCCGTAGTTGGGGATCTGCGGGTCTTCGTGCATCTCGCGCCCGACGCCGTGCGAGACGAGGTCCCGCACCACCCCGTAGCCGCGCCCCTCCGCGAGCTCCTGTATCGCGTGCCCGATGTCCCCCAGATGGTTGCCGGGCCTGACCTCCCGGGTGGCCGCCTCGAGGCACTCCTGCGTGACGTCGAGCAGCCCCTGTGCCTCGGGGGAGATCTCACCGACGGCCACCGTGGTCGCGCTGTCGGTGACGAAACCCTCGTAGCGGACCCCGACGTCGAGCGAGATTATGTCCCCCTCCTTCAACCTGTAGCGTCCGGGGATGCCGTGCACGATCATGTCGTTCGGCGAGGTGCAGATCGAAGCCGGAAACCCCTGGTACCCCTTGAACTCGGGGGTGCCGCCACGCGAGCGGATGAACTCCTCGGCGAGGCCGTCGAGCTCCTTCGTCGTCACCCCGGGCCGCGCGTGCTCGCGCAGCATCCTGATGCACGCGGCGGTTATGACGCCACCCTCACGCATCGCTTCCAGCTCCGCTCTGCTCTTGCGTACGATCATCCGTTCTCCCGGATCGCCTTCATCACCTGCTCGGTCACCTCCGGTATGCTCCGCGTGGCGTCCACCTCCGCGAGGAGCCCCTGCTGGGCGTAGTACCGCTTCAAGGGCTCGGTCTGCTCGTGGTAGAGCTCGAGCCTGCGGCGGATGGCCTCCTCCGTGTCGTCGTCGCGCTGCACGAAGGGCCCCGGGTCCTCGTCGCTGTCCTGGGGCGGCGGGTCGTACTCGACGTGGTACATCCTCCCCGTGGCCTGGCTCTGCCGCCTCCCCGAGAGGCGATCGACCAGCACCCCGTCGGGGGCTTCGAGCGCGATCACCCGGTCTATGCCAACGCCGAGCTCGGCGAGCACCTCTTCCAGAGCCCGGGCCTGCGCCTCGGTGCGCGGGAATCCGTCCAGCACCCAACCCTCCGGCGCCCCGAGATGAGGTTTGGCCATCTCTACTATGATCTCGTCCGGCACCAGCTCCCCGCGGTCGTTGTACTCCTTGACCTTCCGGCCCAGCTCCGTCCCCGCTTTTATCTCGGCGCGGACCATGTCCCCCGTCGAGATCACGCGCGCCCCGGTCTTCTCCGAGATCCTTCTGGCCTGGGTGCCCTTCCCGGCCCCTTGAGGCCCGATCAGGATCACCCTCATCGCTTCCTCAGGAAGCTCTCGTAGTTACGCATCATGAGCTGCCCCTCGAGTTGCCTGACCGTGTCCAGAGAGACGCCCACCACGATCAGGATGGAGGTGCCCCCGATGTAGATCGTGTTGGGCAGGTTGAGCGCCCCCGTTATGATGTACGGCAGCACGGCTATCGCCGCCAGGAAGATCGCCCCGAAGAGCGTGATGCGCGTCAGGACGTTGTTCAGGTAGCGGGCCGTGGGCTCCCCCGGCCGTATCCCGGGGATGTATCCACCGGTCTTCTTCAGGTTGTCCGCGTGCTCTACCGGGTTGAACTGCACCGCCGTGTAGAAATAGGTGAACAGTACGACCAGGACGGCGTACAGCGCCAGATAGGGGCCGCTGCCCGGAGCGAAGAACTGAGCCAGACGACCGAGCGTGGTGTTCGGGTTGCCCCCGGCGAACTGTGCGATCGTTATCGGCACCAGCAAGAGCGAGGAGGCGAAGAGGATCGGGATGACCCCGGCCATGTTCACCTTCAGAGGCAGGTAGGTCGTGCCACCCTGGCTGATCCTCCGCCCCACCTGACGCTTGGCGTAGGTTATGGGGATCCGACGCTGCCCCTCGTTGACGAAGACGATCGCCGCCACGATCAAAACCGCTATCACCGCCAGCACCACCCAGGTGATAGCGCTCGCGTTCTCCCGCAGCGCCTGAAACCCGAGCGGCGCCCGCGAGAGGATCGCGGCCGTGATGATGAGCGAGATCCCGTTGCCCAGCCCATGCTGGGTTATCAGCTCGCCCATCCACATGATGAGCATCACCCCGGTGGTCATGCTCACGATGATCAAAAGCTTGTGCAGCGCGTCCGGCGCGAAGGAGGAGCCGAACTGGCTCGGCAGGAACAGAAGCGCGAACGCGGCCGACTGGATGAGAGCGAGCGCCAGCGTGAAATAACGGGTGTACTGGGTTATCTTCTGCTGGCCGACCTCTCCCTCCTTAGCGAGCGCCTGCAGGCGCGGGACGGCGACCGTGAGAAGCTGCATCACGATCGCCGCCGTGATGTAGGGCATGATCCCGAGGGCGAAGATGGAGAGCGTGTTGAATGCACCCCCGGTGAATATGCCGAACAGGTTGGTTATCGCGTTGCCACCCCCTCCGAGCCCACCGGAGGCGATGACCTGAGGGTTGACACCGGGCGCGGGTATGTACGACCCGAGCCGGTACAGCGCCAGCATCAACCCGGTGAAAAGGAGCTTCCGGCGAAGCTCGGGGATGCGCCAGGCGTTCGCTAAGGCTTCGAGCATCTCCTATCTCTCCAGTGTTTCGGCTCTCCCGCCGGCCGCCTCTATCTTCTCCCTCGCGGATCCGGAGAAGGCGTGGGCCCGTACGGTCACCGCCCTCTCGATCTCCCCTTCGCCGAGGATCTTGACCGGCATGTCCTTCTTCGCCACCAGCCCGGCGGCCCTGAGATCCTCCACGTCTATGGTATCACCGGAGAAACGCTCCAGTTGCCCGACGTTCACCACCGCGTACACCGTGGGGTGTGCCGGGGTGTGCCTCCCGCGCGCCATCCCCCTCAGCCGCGGCAGCCGGCGCTGCAGGGGCATCTGACCGCCCTCGTAGCCGGCCGGGATGGCAGCCCCCGAACGGGCGCCCGCCCCCTTGTGCCCCCTGCCGGAGGTCTTGCCGTGACCGCTCCCCTCGCCGCGGCCGACTCTCTTGCGCGCCCGCTTGGAGCCGGGGGCTGGGGAGAGTTCGTTCAGCTTCACTTAGCCGTCCACCTCCTCGACGCGGACCAGATGAGAGACCTTGCGGATCATGCCGCGGATCTGGGGCGTATCCCGGTGCACCCGGGAATCCCGCACGTGCTTCAGACCGAGCGCCCGCAGCGTCCGCTTGTGCCGCTCGATGGCCCCTATCGCGCTCTTCGTCTGGGTTACCTTCAGAGGGCTCATAGCCTTATCTTCACCCCCCGTATCTCCTCTATGGCGGCCTTCGTGCGCAGAGAACGCAACCCCTGCTCGGTAGCCCGGGCCAGGTTCACGGCCGTCGTGGAGCCGAGCGACTTGGTGAGCACGTCCTTTATGCCGGCGAGCTCGAGCACCGCCCGCACGGGACCGCCCGCGATGACCCCTGTACCCTCAGAGGCCGGCTTCAGAAGCACCGCCGAGCTCTCGAACTCGCCTATCACCTCGTGCGGTATCGTCGTGTTGCGCATCGGTACGTCGAACATGTCGCGCTTGGCCCTCTCCTGACCCTTGGCTATAGCCTCCGGGACCGTGTTGGCCTTGCCGAGTCCGACGCCCACGCGCCCGTTACCGTCGCCGACCACGACGAGCGCGCTGAAGTTGAAGCGCCGCCCGCCCTTGACGACCTTGGCGACCCGCCGGATCTCGACGAGCCTGTCCTGCAGCTCCGAGCCACCCTCACGCTGCCGCTCGCGGGGCGTGGGACGGCCGTCGCTGCGCTCCCTGGTGGTGCGACCACCGCCACGAGCGCCGCCGCGGCCGTCCATACCGCCGCCGCGGCTGGTGCCGGAAGGGCCCTGCCCCCGGCTCCTCTCTCCTCTCGGTCGTCCCAAGG
>JAIMBO010000157.1 GCA_023511405.1 Rubrobacteraceae bacterium | reverse complement strand
TTCGGCGTTCCCGTCATCGCCTCCAAGACCTTCGTCGAGGATGGGGAGACGCTCGCCGAAGGTCTCCCCGAGCGGGTCGCGCGCGAGCTCTCTTCGTGGGGGGTGGACCTCGTCGGAGCCAACTGCACCGTCGGTCCGCAGCGGATGGCCGGGATCGTCGAGCAGATGTCCGCCGTCGCCGGTCCGGTCGCCGCCTACCCCACCCCCGGACTGCCGCAGCTCGTCGACGGCCGGGTGCGCTACACCCAAGACGTCGAGCACTTCGCCGCCCGCGGGCTGACCCTCGCCGCCGCCGGAGCCCGCCTCATCGGGGGCTGCTGCGGCACCACCCCGAAGCACATAGCCGCCCTCGCCCGGGTGCTCGAGGGCTTCGTGCCGGAGCGGAGGACGACCCGCCCGCAGACCGTGCTTGGGAAGCCTGAGGACGGGACGGTGAGATCGGGGCCAGCCTCCCGGCTCGCCGAGAGGCTGGAAGAAGGCTTCGCGATCGCCGTCGAGGTCGACCTCCCGCGCGGGAACGACATATCCGGCGTCGTCGAGGCCGCCCGCCTCCTGAAGGAGAGGGGGGCGGACGCGATAGACATCTCCGACGGGGCCCGGGCGCGCCTGAGGATGCACCCGGTGGCGGCGGCGAAGGTGGTGCAGGAGGAGGCCGGCATAGAGGTCGTCGCGCACATCTCCTGCCGCGACCGCAACATCCTCGGGCTGCAGGCCGACCTGCTCGGGGCCGCCGCCCTCGGGGTGAAGAACATCCTCGCCGTCACGGGGGACCCGGCCCAGATCGGGGACTACCCCGAGGCCACGAGCGTCTTCGACACGGATTCGATCGGCCTGATCCACATCCTCTCCAGGATGAACGCGGGGGAGGATCTCGCGGGCAACTCGGTCGGACGGGCGCCGGGCTTCCTCATCGGGGCGGCCTTCAACCCGACGGCGGAGGATCTGCGCTCGGAGGTCGAGCGGCTTCGGCGCAAGCTCGAGGCGGGGGCACACGCCTTCTGGACCCAGCCGGTCTTCGAGGTCGGGGCGCTCGAGCGGGCGCTGGAGGAGATAGGGGACGAGAGGGTGAGGCTCCTCCTCGGGCTCCTGCCGCTGAGGAGCGCCCGGCAGGCGGAGTTCTTGCACCACGAGGTGCCGGGCATCAGCATCCCCGAGCGCATCCGCCGCCGCCTGGCGGACCTCTCCCCCGAGGATGCCCCGCTCTACGGGGTCGAGGTCGCGCAGGAGATCCTCGCCCGGACGCAGCATCTCGTCTCCGGAGCGTACATAATGCCCCCGGCGGGCGCGCCGGAGCTCGCCGCGGCGGTCATGGAGGCCGCAGAGAGGCCCCACTCGCGCAGTTAGAAAAGGGAAGGAGAGGAGATGCCGCAGATTAAAGCCTACGCGCCCGGGATCTACGCCCGCTCCGAGGAGCTGGTGCAGGCCACCCGGGATCTGGAGAGGAAGCGGACGACGGAGAAAGAGGTAGAGAGAAGGAGGGAAGAAGACCTCGGGCGCCTCCTCGAGGCGCAGCGGGAGGCCGGGCTGGACTACGTCTCGGACGGGCTCCTCGTCTGGCAGGACATCTTCCGCCCGTTCGCCGAGGCCTCGGAGGG
Source organism: Rubrobacteraceae bacterium (assembly GCA_023511405.1). GTDB lineage: Bacteria > Actinomycetota > Rubrobacteria > Rubrobacterales > Rubrobacteraceae > Rubrobacter_E > Rubrobacter_E naiadicus. Next base: position 2,627 of record JAIMBO010000157.1, on the reverse strand, counting down.
CATCGAGCCGGGCCCCCTCACCCGTTTCCTGAACACCAACACGTTCTTCCGGGCACCCTCTCCCGCCGGCGGCAGGGTGCGCCTCGCCGAGCCGCTCGGCGAGCCCTACTTCGCGTTCTCCGAGCTCCCCGCCGGGGGATGGGTGGCGACGCTCCCCTCCCCCCACTCCTTCGCCGCCCTCTCCACGGGGGGGATCGAGGCCGAGGAGATCGCGGCGAACGTCATAGGGCCCCAGATCAGGCACCTCGCGCAGAGGGGATGCGCGCTCGTCGTGCTGCAGGAGGCCGCGCTCTTCGGCGGGAACGTCGACGTCTCCCCCCTGAGCCGGGCGCTGGACGCCCTCGAGAGCCCCCTGCCGCTCGCGCTGCAGCTCCCGTTCGGGGACGCGGGGGAGGTTCTCGGCGAGCTGGTGGAGCTCGACGTCACCGCGATCGGGGTGGATTTCTACGCGACCGACGTCGAGGCGCTGCCGCGCCCGTTCCCGAAGACGCTCTTGGCCGGGGTCATAGACTCCCGCAACTCGCTCCTGGAGAAGCCGCAGGAGATCGCCCGGTTCGCCGCGGAGCTGCTCGGGGAGCTGGAGGAAGGGGCGGAGCTGCACCTGGTCCCGAACGGGGACCTGCAGTTCGTGCCGGAGAAGATCGCCCGCCAGAAGCTGGCCCTCCTCGGAGAGGCCGCAAGGATCACGAAGGAGGAACGTTAGGAAGATGAGCGAGATCCGCTTCACCACCCGCGAGATAGGGAGCCTCGCCAAGCCGGGCTGGCGGGTGAAGTCCGTCTCCGGCCGTCCGGTCGGGAGCGAAGACGTCGAGGAGGCCCGCCGGTGGGGGGAACGCCTCGGGGTCGAGGGGCGGGAGCGCCTGTTCGAACTCCTCGCGAAGGGTGAGGGCTTCACCGAAGAGGAGAGGGCCGAGATACAGGACTTCGCCGCGCTGTACGCGATACGGCTGCTCGAGAGCGCGGGTCTCGACGTCGTCTACGACGGCGAGCAGCGCCGCAGCGAGATGTACGACCACGTCGCGCGCCACGCCCGCGGCTTCGAGAGCCGGGGCACGGTCCGCTCCTTCGACAACAAGTACTACACCAAGGCCGCCGTCGTCGAGCGCCCGAGGGTGGAATCTCCCTACGACCTGGAGGAGTTCCTCTTCGTGCGCGAGCACACCGACAGGGTGGTCAAGGTGCCCTTCACCGGGGCTTACACCATCCTGGACTGGTCCTACGACGAGTACTACGCCGCGGGCAGCATGCTCGGGGCCTCCGCCAGCCGGCGGGCCGAGGCGCGCCGGGCGTTCGGGCTCGACGTCGCGCGCGAGGTGATACGGCCCAACGTGGAGGGGCTCGTCGAGGCCGGAGCGGAGTGGGTGCAGATAGACGAGCCCGCCGCCACCACCCGCCCGGAGGAGGTCCCGCTCGTCGTAGAGACCTTCAACGCGACCCGCGAAGGGATAGACGCCCGGACGAGCATGCACATCTGCTTCTCGGACTACGCATGTCTCTTCCCTCATATCGAGGACCTCGTGGACTGCTACGAGCTGCAGCTCGAGTTCGCAAACCGCGACTCGCGCGAACCCGGCAGGAAACCCGAAGACAGGCCCGGCTACGCCATCCTGGAGAAGTTCGCCGAGAGCGCCTGGGATGGCAAGATCGGGCTAGGGGTCCTGGACATCCACACGAACTTCATCGAGCCTGCGGAGCTCGTGCGCGACCGCATCCTCCACGCCGCCGACGTCCTCGGCCCGGAGCGCATCGAGGTCAACCCCGACTGCGGCCTCAGGACCCGCACCTGGGAGGTGGCCTACGAGAAGCTCTCCAACATGGTCGAAGGCACCCGGCTCGCCGAGCGCGCGATAAACGGCTCCTGAGGAGGAAACAAATGTCCGAACGGGTCATGGAAGGAGCGGAGCCCTTCCGCTTCGAGGGTGGCGATGTCGGCGTCCTCGTCTCGCACGGGTTCACCGGAACGACCCAGAGCGTCCGCCCGCTCGGGGAGGCCCTCGCCCGCGAGGGGTTCACGGTCGAGGGCCCGCGGCTCGCCGGTCACGGGACGAGCGTCTCGGAGATGGCGAGGAGCACGGCGCAGGATTGGATCTCTTCTCTCGAGGAAGGCCTCGCCTGGCTGGAGGAGCGCACCCGCACCGTCTTCGTCTGCGGGCTCTCGATGGGCGGGACGCTCTCGCTCTACCTCGGCGCGACGCACCCCGAGGTGGTGCGCGGCGTGATCCCGATAAACGGCTGCGTCTTCCTCGGAAACCCCGAGCTCGCCAGGATCGTCCTCTCCCCCGACGCCCCGCCGACGCTGCCGGGTGTGGGCTCGGACATAAAGAAGGCGGGGGTGGAGGAGCTCGTCTACGACGAGATGCCCGTCCCGGCGATGAAGGAGCTCATGGCGCTCATGCGCGCAACCGACGACCTGCTGCCGGAGGTGCGCTGCCCGGCGCTCATCCTGCAGTCGACCGAGGACCACGTCGTCCCACCCGACAACGGCCCCTACTTCCTGGAGAAGGTCGGCAGCGAGCACAAGGAGCTGGTCCGGCTCGAGGACTCCTACCACGTCGCCACCCTGGACAACGACGCACCCCGCATAGCGGAGCTTGCGGTGGGCTTCATCCGGGAGCACGGCGGGTAGC
>JAIMBO010000156.1 GCA_023511405.1 Rubrobacteraceae bacterium | reverse complement strand
GATTCGGGGAGTGGACCCGAGGGGATTCGAACCCCTGACCCCCGCCGTGCAAAGGCGGTGCTCTCCCGACTGAGCTACGGGCCCGTGTGCCTGGATATTCTACACGTCCTTCTCGTTCACCGTCCCTCCTCGAGGATGCTCTTGAGGACGACGGCGCTGTTGTGCTCTTCGTCTCTGCTGGCGTAGACGAGGGTGATGGTGCCGTGCTCGGAGAGCAGGCTGCGCAGCTCATCCAGCGTCCGCCGGCTCTCCTCACGCTCGGCAAGCTCTCTCCGGTACTTCTCCGAGAAGTTCGCGAAGTCCCCGGTCTCGTGAAACCATCTTCGTAGCTCGTCGGTCGGTGCGATCTCTTTCAGCCAGTACCCGACCCGTTCGTCCTGCCTGGAGATGCCGCGGGGCCAGAGCCTCTCGACGAAAACCCTCTGCCCTTCTCCTTCCTCCACATCCTCGTAGACCCTCTTCACCTTCACGCTCGCCAAGACAAGCCTCCCTCGGCCCGGTTCCCGGTACGCTGATACCACCGCCGCGGGTGTTTAAAACCGCGGCGGGTCGGGAGTAGACTGGTTTTGTCGTCTCCGGTCTCGGAAAGGAGGACGTTGGAGGAGAAGCTGCGTCGGCTGAGAGAGATCCTGCGCGAGGTCTACGCCCTGAGAAGGTCAGCGGCGCTCCTGTGGTGGGATCAGGCGACCAAGATGCCCCCAGGCGGTGCCGCCGGACGCGGGGAGCAACTCGCCACGCTCGGGAGGCTCGCCCACGAAAGGTTCACCTCGGAGGAGGTCGGGGAGCTTCTGGAGGCGCTCGCGCCCGCGGCAAAAGAGATGCCCTACGACTCGGACGAGGCGGCCCTGATCCGGGTGACGAAGAGGCTCTACGAGCGGGAGACCAGAAAACCGGCGGAGTTCGTCGCCCGTCTCGCCCGGCACACCTCGGAATCCTACGCGGTGTGGCTCAGGGCGAGGCCGGAGAACGACTTCGCGGCGGTCGCACCATACCTGGAGCGCTCGCTCGAGCTGGGGCGGGAGCTCGCCGGCTTCTACGAGCACGAGCACATCGCCGACCCGCTCATCGCCGAGTCGGACTACGGTATGAGCGCGGAAAGGGTGCGAAAGCTCTTCTCGGAGCTCAGGGAGGCCCTGGTGCCGCTCGTCGCGGAGATAACGGAGAAGCCGCCGGTAGACGATTCGTGCCTGCTCAAAGAACTTCCCGCAGAGGAAGAGCTGTCCTTCGCGGAGGAGGTCGTATCTGGCTTCGGCTACGACTTCTCGCGCGGCAGGCAGGATCTTACCGCGCACCCGTTCGCGGTCAAGGTCTCCACGCCGCAGGATGTGAGGATCACGACCCGCATCAGGCCGGGGGATCTCAGGGATCCCCTCTTCTCGACGCTGCACGAGGCGGGGCACGGGATGTACGAGCAGGGGATAGACCCGAACCTGGCGTGGACCCCGCTCGACCGGGGAGCCTCCGCCGGGCTGCACGAGAGCCAGTCGCGGCTGTGGGAGAACGTCGTCGGGAGGAGCCGCGAGTGTTGGGAGCACTTCCTGCCGAGGCTCAAAGAGAGGTTCCCGGGCCACTTCGATGGGGTCTCGCTCGAGGAGTTCCACCGGGCTATAAACAAGGTCGAGCGTTCCCTGATCCGCACCGACGCCGACGAGGTCACCTACGACCTGCACGTGATCCTGCGCTTCGACTTCGAGGTCGCGATGCTCGAAGGGGATCTGGAGGTGCGCGACCTACCGGAGGCGTGGCGGGAGAGGATGAAGCAAGATCTCGGCATCGAGCCGCCCGACGACCGCGACGGGGTGTTGCAGGACGCCCACTGGTACGACGGCGTCGTCGGCGGGCAGTTCCAGGGCTACTCCTTGGGCAACATCATGAGCGCCCAGCTCTACGCCGCCGCGCTCGAAGCGCATCCGGAGGTTCCCGAGGAGATCTCCCGCGGTGATTTCTCGACGCTCCACGGCTGGCTGAAGGAGAACGTCTACCGCCACGGTAGCAGGTACACCTCAGAAGAGATCCTTGAGCGGGCCACCGGCTCCGGGATAACGACCGCACCGTACCTGGAGTACCTGCGCGGCAAGTACGCCGAGATATACGACTTGTAGAGGAGGAAGATGCAGTACAGAAGCCTGGGACGCACCGGGGTGCAGGTGAGCGAGCTGTGCCTGGGGTGCATGATGTTCGGCGGGCGCACCGGCGAGAAGGATTCGATCGAGATCATCGACCGGGCGCTCGACGCCGGGATAAACTTCCTCGACACCGCGAACGTCTACAGCCGCGGAAGGAGCGAGGAGGTCGTCGGCAAGGCGCTGGGGCGCGACGGCAAGCGCGAGAGGGTCTTCCTCGCGACCAAGGTGCACGGCCGGATGGACGACGATGACCCCAACGCCGCCGGCAACCACCGCCGCCACATCATCGAGCAGTGCGAGGCCTCGCTGAAGCGCCTCCAGACCGACCACATAGACCTCTACCAGATCCACCGCCCCGACTCCAAGGTCCCAATAGACGAGACCCTGCGGGCGCTGGACGATCTGATCCACGCGGGCAAGGTCCTCTACGCGGGCACGAGCACCTTCGCCGCCTGGCAGATAGTCGAATCGCTGTGGGCCGCAAAGGAGCTCGGGCTGAACCGCTTCGTCACCGAGCAGCCGCCCTACCACCTGCTGGACCGGCGCATCGAGCGTGAGCTCGTCCCGATGGCCCAGACCTACGGCGTCGCGCTCATCCCCTGGTCCCCCCTCGCGGGAGGGTTCCTGACCGGCAAGTACCGCCGGGAGCAGGAGGCCCCTCAGGACTCACGCTACGGCCTCGAGCCGCGCCGCCTCGGGCGCAACCACTTCGTCGAGGAGGCCTGGCGGGTGCTGGAGGTCGTCGAGGAGCTGGCGAAGGAGAAGGGCTGCACGCCGGGGCAGCTCGCGCTCGCCTGGTGCAAGGACCAGCCCGGGATAACCAGCCCGATCATCGGTCCCCGCACGATGGAGCAGCTCGAGGACAACCTGGGCGCGCTGGACGTGGAGATAACCGACTCAGACCGCGCCCGACTCGACGAGGTCGCCCCCCCGGGACGGGCGTCCGTCTTCTACTACGAGGCGGACTTCGGCCCCCACCTCTTCCGGTGGTAGTGGCCGCCGAAGAGCCCCGATGATCCCTGCATGGCCGAGAGCACCAGACCGAGAGCGAGCATCATCACCCCGGGAAGCAGAAACGCATCCCCGAAACCGAGCGCGGAGGCGATGAGCCCCGCCCCCACCGGCCCGGCGGAGAACCCGAGCGAGACGGCGGAGGAGGCGAACCCGAAGGCGGTGGCCCTCCTCCCCGCCGGTGCGGCGTCGCGCACCGCGAGGTTCGCGGCCGGGATGATGCCGCCGAGGAAGAAGCTCACGAGCACCCTGAGCGCCCACAGCTCGGCCACCCCGCCAGCCCAGACCTGAGGCAGGGTGAACAGACCCGCCGCGAGCAGCGAACCCGCCACCACCGGCCACGTCCCGACCCTGGGCGTGAGCCTCCCGGCAAGCACGGACCCGAGCGAGGCGGCCAGCGCGCTCGACCCGATGATCCATCCGGTCTCCCCCGAGAGGTGCGAGACGGCGACGGACATCTTCTCCAGGAAACCGGGCAGCACCACCGCGACGCTGGCTATCGTGGCCTGCGCAACGAACAGCGCGAGCATCGCGGGAAGCAGCTTCCTGTAGGGGAGAGGCCCCTTCTCCTCCCCCTCCTCTACCGCCTCGCCCTCCCCGGCGACCGCGGCCTTCCTCTCCTCGACCACGCCGAAGAGGATCATGGCGCCGGAGACGGCCAGAAGCACCGAGGTTATGAAGAAGGAGTTGCGCACGCCCGCAACCTCGGCGAAGAGCCCGCCCACGGCCGGCCCGGCCCCCCCGGCCAGAAACACGACCATCTGAAGCTGCCCGAGCCGCGCCCCGACCTTCTCCGAGGGTGAGTTCGACCCCACCAGCGCCGTCGCCGCGGGCGTCGTCCCGGTGAGCGTCCCCTGCAACAGCCGCAGGAACAGAAGCTGCCACGGGCTCGTTACGAAACCCATCAGGCAGATCACGACAGCCCCGGCGAACGTCGCCCGAAGAAGCATGGCCTTGCGCCCGATCCTGTCCGCGAGCCTCCCCCACAGCGGCGCCACCAGCGCCATCGTGATCCCGGAAGCCCCGTTGATGAACCCGGCCCACGCCGCCGCGCTCCCCACACTTCCCACGCCGAGCTGCCTGACGTATATCGGCATGAAGGGCATCACGAAGGTGAAACCCGTCGTCGCGATGAACTGCGAGACGAGCAGTACCGCGAACGAAACCCCCTCCGGAACCCT
>JAIMBO010000155.1 GCA_023511405.1 Rubrobacteraceae bacterium | reverse complement strand
GCGCGGGAACCTGCGGGCTCTCTCAGGCCTGGATGTTCGTCGAGCGCCAGAGCGTGTGGCGGCCCATACCCTCCGCCTCCGGGAACTCCTCCCCGCGGGAGAGCTGCACGTAGACCGGGGGACGCATCGTGCCCCGATCGCAGACGAAGGTGCCCGAGAAGGGAGCTTTCTCCCCGGGGTGGTAGGTGGGGGCTGAGGGCCTGTAGCGCTTCAGTATCTCCTCTACGACCTCAGACATGAAAACCTCACCAGAGCGTCACCGGACGGGCCTCCTTGAAGCCCGGGATCTTGAGCAGATCCTCTATCACCTCCTGAGGCACCGGGTCGTCCACGGTCACCGCCATGACCGCCCGCGAGCCCGGTTCCCCGCGCCCGACGGCCATGTTGCCGATGTTGATGCCGTGGCCGCCGAGGGCGGTCCCGACCTTGCCGATCATGCCGGGCAAGTCTTCGTTGCGGATGAAGAGCATGTACCGCTCGGGCTCTATGTCCACGTCGAAGCCCAAAACCCCGACCAGGCGCGGCCGCATGCGCGGGCCGACGAGCGTCCCGCTCACCACGCTCTCCCTCTCGTTCGAGAGCCGGAGCACCACCAGGCTCGTGTAGTCCGCGCTCTCCGGCGAGCTCGAGGTCTCCACCTTGAACCCCTTCTCGCGGGCGATGATCGGGGTGTTCACGAAGTTCAGCGGCTCGTGGATCATCGGCTCCAGGAGCCCCTTCTGCGCCGAGACGTCCAGAAGGCGGGTGTCGTAGCGGGCGATCTCGCCGTGGTACTCGATCCTGAGCAGGTTGCCCGGATGGTCGGTGAGCTGATACAGGAGCCTGCCGAGCGTCTCGCACAGCCCGGAGAACTGGGAGACGAACTCCGCACCCTCGCCGGAGGGCACCGGCGCGTTGATCGCGTGCACCGGGACCTCGCCCTTGAGCGCCGCCGCCACCTGCTCGGCGGCGGTGAGGCCGGCCCGGTCCTGCGCCTCGGCGGTGCTCGCCCCCAGGTGAGGGGTGAGCACCGTGTTCGGCAGCTCGAGAAGAGGAGACCCCGCGGGCGGCTCCTCGGCGAACACGTCGAGCGCGGCCCCGGCTATCCTTCCCTCCTTGAGGGCCTGGTAGAGTGCCTGCTCGTCCACGATCCCGCCGCGGGCGACGTTTATCAGGTAGGCGCTCCTCTTCATCCGACCGAGCGCCTCCGCGTCTATCATGCCGGTCGTCTGCGGGGTACGGGGGACGTGCAGCGAGACGAAGTCCGCCTTCTCGAGCACCTCCTCCACGCTCTCCGCCCGCCCGACGCCCATGTCCCGCATCCTCTCCTCGGAGACGTAGGGGTCGTAGGCGAGGACCTCCATCCCCATCCCCAAAGCGCCGCGCGCGACGATCGAACCGACGTGCCCGAGCCCGATGAGCCCGAGCGTCTTCCTGGCGACCTCGACCCCCTTGAACGCACCCCGGTTCCACTCCCCCCGCCTCAGCGAGGCGTCGGCGGCCGGGATGCGCCGTGCGACCGCGAGCATCATCCCTAAAGTGTGCTCGGCGGCGGCGACGGTGTTGCTCTCCGGGGCGTTGGCGACCAGGATGCCGCGCTTGGTCGCGGCCTCGACGTCTATGTTGTCCACCCCGATCCCGGCGCGCCCTATCGCCTTGAGGTTCCCTGCGGCCTCGATGACCTCCGCCGTAACCTTCGTCGCGCTGCGCACGATGAGGCCGTCGTAGGCCCCGATCTTCTCCAAAAGCTCCTGCGGGGAGAGCCCGAGCGCCACGTCGACGTCGAACTCCCGCTTCAGGAGCTCGACGCCGGACTGGGAGATCTTCTCGGTTACGAGTACCCTCAAGCGGCCACCCCGCTCTTCGAGAACACCCGCTGAGCCGCCGCGACGCCCTTCCCGAGCTCGACCGGATGCCCGAGGGACTCGAGCGTGAGCTCGGCCGCCGCGATCGTCGTGATGATGTCGTAGGCGTCGAAGTAGCCGCAGTGCCCGATGCGGAAGATCTTGCCGCTCATCTTGCCCTGCCCTCCGGCGACCTGCACGCCGTGCTCCTGGAAGAGGGTGTTGACGAACCGCTTCCCGTCGATGCCTTCCGGCACCCACGCGGCGGTCACCGCGGTGTTCATGTCCTCGTCGGGGCCGAAGAGCTTGAGCCCCATCCCCTTGACGCCGGCGCGGGCCGCCCGGCCGAGCAACACGTGGCGTTCGAGGACGTTCTCGATACCCTCATCCATGATCTGCCTGAGCGCCACGTCGAGCTGCATCACCAGGCTCACCGGGGGAGTCCAGGGGGTCTGCGGCGGGTTCTTCTGGTAGGCCTTCTTCGCGTGGGTCCAGTCGAAGTAGAAGCGCGGCATCGCGGCCTCCTCGTGGGCCTTCCACGCCCGCTCGGAGACGCTCACGAACCCGAGCCCCGGCGGGGTCATGAGCGCCTTCTGGCTCCCCGCGACGACCACGTCGAGACCCCATTCGTCGGTCCTGAGCTCACACGCCCCAAGCCCCGAAACGGCGTCGACGATCGTGATGACGTTCTCGGTGGCCTTCGCGAAACCCTCGATGTCGTTGACAGTACCGGTCGAGGTCTCGGAGAGGACACAGACGGCGGCCTTTATCCCCGGGTCCGCGGCGAGGGCGTCGGCCACCTCGGCGTTGTCCGCCTTCTGCCCCCACTCGTAGACGAGCTCGGTCACCTCCAGACCGAAGGCCCGGCTCATCTTGGCCCAGCGCTCACCGAAGTTGCCGTTGTTGACGACGAGAACCTTGTCGCCGGGAGAAAACAGGTTCTGCAGCGCCCCCTCGAACGCCCCGGTGCCGCTCGCGGCGTAGACGAAGATGTCGTTCTCGGTCATGAACACCCGCTTGAGGTTCTCGCCGACGCGGGTGAAGACCTCACCGAACTCCGGGGTGCGGTGGTGGATGATCGGCAGCGCACCCGTCGCCGAGACCTCCGGCGGGATCGGGGTGGGACCGGGCGACATCAGACGGTACTTGCTCATCATGGTCTTCTCAAGGCTCCTCTCTGCCGCGACTTCCTCGACGGCTATTTTAGACACAACCTCCCCCGAAAGCTACATATTGGAGCAGGCTCTCTACAAGCTGTTTCCTTCTCCTCCGGTGAAGCGGTAGCGGAGGTAGAGCTCGCTGCCCTGCAGGTAGACCGAGAGGAGCCGAAGGCGGGCGACCTCATCCTCAGGCAACTCCTCCCCCGCGACGATGGTGGGAACCGAGGATCCCCCTATCACCTTCGGCGCGAGAGTGAGGAAGAGCTCGTCGGCGAGCCCCGCCGCGACGAGCGAGTGGTTGAGGCTCGGGCCGCCTTCGACGGCGAGCCGCCGGACACCGAACTCGCGGCGGAGAAGCCCCACCACCTCCTGCACCTCGGGCTCGGGATCCCCCGCCACGCGGCGGACGGTCGTCCGGCGTGAGATCTCCCTGACCTTCTCCTCAGGGGTCGCCTCCGAGACGATGACGAGGAGGTCGTCTCCGGCCTCCCGAAAAATCCTGCGCTCGAGCGGCAGCTCGCCGCTGCCCGTGACGATCACCTGCAGCGGCTGCTCGCGGAGCCCCGAGGAAACCCTCTTCCGGGCCATCTCCTCCGGCACGCCGAGGTCCACGCCCTCGGCACGCAGCGTCCCGGCCCCGCTCATCACCGCGTCCACCGCCGAGCGGATACGCCGCATGAGCAGATGGTCCAGGTCGGACCCGATCGGGTTGGCCCTCCCTCCCTGGGCGGCCTTGCCGTCGACGGTGCTGACCATCGTGAAGACCAGGTAGGGGTCTCCAGCGGGGAGATCGAGGTCCGCGTAGATGCTCCCGGGGTCCACCTCCCCGCCGGGCGCCGGGTAAAGCCGCAGGGCGGGTTCCCTCACCGATCGTCCCCCGCTCCCACTATAGCCTCGGCCATGCGCGCCACCTGACGCATGAAGCCCACGTCGTGCACCCGTACGATGTCAGCCCCCGCAGCGACCGAGAGCGCGGTCACGGCGGCCGTCCCCGCGAGCCGCTCCTCGACCGGCACCTCGAGCACCTCCCCGATGAAGTCCTTGCGGCTCACGGCGAGGAGCACCGGGTATCCCAGCGCCTTTATCTCCGGCAACCGGCGCAGGAGCTCGAGCGAGTGGTGGGCGCTCTTGTCGAAGTCCAGCCCGGGGTCGACGATGATGTTCTCCCGGGCGATGCCGCCGGCGAGCGCCACCTCGATCCGGCCGCGCAGGAACTCGACGACCTCCCGAACCACGTCGCCGTAGCGCGGCAGCGGCACCTTGACCCGCGGTGGGCTCGCCCGGTGCATGATGACGACCCTCGCCCCGGCCTCCGCCACCACCTCCACCAGGCGCGGATCTGCGAGCCCCGAGGTG
>JAIMBO010000025.1 GCA_023511405.1 Rubrobacteraceae bacterium | reverse complement strand
TCGATGAGCTGGGACCCGTACAACGTCACCGAGGATGCCGATCTGGGTTTGAGGCTCGCGCGCATGGGCAGGACCACGAGGATGCTAGACTCTACCACCTACGAGGAGGCGAACAGCCGGCTCAAGAACTGGATCCGGCAGCGTTCGCGGTGGATCAAAGGCTACATGCAGACCTTCCTCGTCCACACCCGCCATCCGCTGCGGTTGTGGCGGGAGATCGGGCTGAAGAACACCCTGCACTTCCTGGCCACCGTCGGAGGGCTCATCTACACCGTCATAGTCTCACCGGTTTTCTGGTTGCTCCTGGTCCTCTGGCTGCTCTTGCGCCCCGGCTGGATCCCGATGCTCTTCCCCGGGCCGGTCTACTACCTGGCGCTCGCGAGCCTCTTCGTCGGTAACTTCTTCTTCGTCTTCCTCGGGCTCATCGGTGCCGTTGGACGAGGCAACGACGATCTCGCGCCGTACACGCTCTTGATCCCGCTGTACTGGCTGCTGATGAGCGTCGCGGGGTACATGGCGCTCTACGAGCTGATCGTTCGCCCCTCCTACTGGCAGAAGACCGAGCACGGACTGCACTTCGAAGAGCAATCGGGGGCCTCGCTACAGGGGGGCCAGTAGGGTCCTGACCTACCGCGCGAGCCGGTAGAGACGCCACCCCTGCATTGTTCTGGGGAACTTCGCGGCCAGCCTGAACCCCGGCTCCTTCCCTTCCCACAGCCTGGGATAGGTCGTGTTTATCAGGTCGTTCGGGTATTTCTTCGGGTCGGGCACGAGCAGGTACGAGACGTGGTACTTCTGCGGAGCTCGCACCGCCTGCAGGAACCTCCTGTCGGGGGTGAGCATGAGAAGGTTCGACAGGTACCTGGGGGGCATCTGTGCCGCGATGGGCCAGCCCTGCGTCGCGTCCGCGGCTACGACGTGGCCCTCGGGCATCACCTTCTCCTCGAGGTAGCGTACGACCGGAGCGGCGTCCGCGAGGTAGTTCGTGAACCCCGTCTCCGAGGCGTCCTGGCCGCTCACCAGGGCGCGCACCTCGTAGTGCTCGTCCTGGCCCAGCGACGGGTTGGCCATGGCCCAGAGGACCACCGGGAAAGCGAACGCCCACCCTCCGAGCACGAAGACCGTCGCCAGGCGCTTCCTGCGGCTCTTCGCCACCTCGTAGAGACCCCAGCCGGCGGCGGCGAAGAGGGGGTACATGAAGTAGCGCAGCCAGCCGAAGGAGCTGCCGGCGTAGAGCTGGGGCACCATCAGGCCCAGCGGCACGCCGAGGTTGAGCAGGACCAGCGAGATCGTGTTCACTTCCCGGGCTCTTCCATCGAGTATGCGGGCCGCCAGCAGGAAGGCCGTTGGGATGAGAAAAGGAGCCGTGCGCTCCCCGACGTAACGTAGGGTGGCCCCGAGATCTCCCGTGGCCCCGGCGGCGAGCCTCGCGCCTTCGTATGAGGCGACCACTCCCTGGTTGGAGTACTGGCTGTGGGCGAAGTAGAGCGGATCGCCCATGATCACCCAGTTGGCCCCGATCCACAGGATGCCGACGTAGACGCTCGGAACCAGGAAGAGTATCCCGAGACCCTCTATCGCTCTCCACGCTCCCTGCGGGGCGGACCTCTTCGACTCCGAACCGAAGAGCACCCCCAGGACGAGTGCTGCGAAGAGCGATCCTCCGTACGGCACCGCCTGGTAGATCGAGGCGAACCCGAAGGCGAGCGCGAGCGAGGCCATCGCCACGTAGCTGCGCCGGCCGGTGTACCAGAAGAGGGTGATGCCCGCCGTCGCCCCGATCAGGAACGGCGCCGCCACCCCCTCGCTCATCCCGTTGGTGTAGAAGAGAAAGAGCATCGGGTTCGTGCACACCAGAAGTGCGAAAGCCCACCCGACCACCGGGGAGACTCCGAACTTCCTGGAGACCTTCAGGAGCAGAACCGCCGTCACCCCTCCCGCGAGTGCCGTGATGAACGTCGAGGCGAAGCCGCTCGAGACCACCTGCGGCCACAGGACGTAGGTGGATGTTAAGGCGATCTCCAGCAGGGTCGGAAGGGGCATCCAGACGAAGCCTATCGCGGCGAGGTGCGGGTCGGTGCTGTAAAGCGCCACGAGCGCGCTCGTGGCGCGATCGAGCGCGTCTCCCCACAGGAAACCCCGGCCATCCATCCACATCCCGAATGCGAACTGGGCTCCGAAGACGAGGAGGAAGAGCGTCCAGGTCTCGATCCCGGGGCCTCCTCCGGCCGCTCTTCCCTCCCCGGCGGGCCGACTCTCTGCCAGCGCGGTCCCTCGCATACCTGTTTGATCGGCGGAAAATGGAGAAGGCTTTAGTCAGGCGCCGAAAGCCCGGCTCAGGCTCCGAGCGCCTCGAGCAGCCGGGCCTCCGCCTCGGCGACCTCTTCGTCCTCGATCCGCCGGAAGAGGGGCTCGGCCCCCGAGGAGCGATATCTCTCCGGGAGCTCGAGGTCGAGTGCGCGCTCCACAGGCCCCGTGAAGAACCCCTCCAGGCGTTCTATCGCGTCCGGCACGTACGGGGCGGCGTGGTAGGCGATGGACCCCAGCAGCACGCAGCAGGCGTACAGCGTGGTCCGTGCGCGTTCCGGGTCCTCCTTGCGGGTGCGCCAGGGAGCCTCGGCGTCGAAGAAGCGGTTCGCTCGCCGGCCGAGCGCCAGCAGCTCGGCGAAGGCTTCCCGGGGGCGGCGGGCGAGCATCCTCTCCTCGTAGCGGGCCTCGATCCGCCGGAAGTCCTCCAGCGCCTCGAGCGCCTCGGGCGGCATCTTCGGCGGCCGCTTCAGCTCCCCGCCGAAGTAGCGCTCGGTGAACGAGAGCGTGCGGTTTACGTAGTTGCCCAAGGTTCCGATGAGGTCGGAGTTGACCCGCTCCTGGAAGTCGTGCCAGGAGAAGTTCACGTCCCCGGTCTCCGGGAGGGTGGAGGCCAGGTAGAAGCGCAGCGGATCTGCGGGGAAGCGGTCGAGCGCCTCGTGCAGCCAGACGGCGAGGTTGCGGCTCGTCGACATCTGAACCGCCCGCCGCTCGCCGTCGACGACGACCTCGAGGTTCATGAACTCGTTCGCCGGGACGTCGTAGGGGAGGACCCACTCCTCCGGGCCGCCCTCCGAGGCGCCCATCAGCATCGCGGGCCACATCGTCGTGTGGAAGACCGTGTTGTCCTTGCCGATGAAGTGGATGAGCTTCGTGTCCGGCTCCTGCCAGTACTCGCGCCAGCGGTCGGGCTCGCCCACCCGCTCGGCCCACTCCTGGGTGGAGGAGACGTAGCCTATCGGGGCGTCGAACCAGACGTAGAAGCGCTTGTCCTCGAAACCCGGCTCCGGAACCGGCACACCCCACGAGATGTCCCGCGTGATCGGCCGGCGCTCGAGGCCGCCCTCGATCATGCTGAGGATGAAGTTCTTCACCGACTCGCGCCAGTGCTCCTGGCTTTCGACCCACTCCTTGAGCCTGCTCGCGAACTTCGGCAGCTCGAAGTAGAGGTGGGTCGTCTCCCGTGCCTCGACCGGGCCGCCGGTGATCTTGGAGTGCGGCTCTATGAGCTCGTACGCCTCGTACCAGCTGCCGCAGTTGTCGCACTGGTCGCCTCTGGCCTCCCGGTAGCCGCAGACCGGACAGGTCCCCTCGACGTAGCGGTCCGGCAGGAAGCGTCCCTCGGTCGGGCTGTACATCTGCCTGGATGCCGCCTGGGAGATGTAGCCGCCGCTCTTGAGCTTCCGGTAGAAGTCCTGGGTGTTCTTCGCGTGCAGCGGGGTCGAGGTGCGGGAGAAGTTGTCGAAGCTGATCCTGAAGCGGGAGAAGGTCTCTTTCATGTGCGCGTACCAGTAGTCGACGACCTGCCTCGGGCTCTTGCCCTCGCGCTCGGCGGTGAGCGTGATCGGGACGCCGTGCTCGTCGGTGCCGCAGATGTAGAGTACGTCTTCACCGCGCATCCTCAGGTATCGCACGAAGATGTCCGCCGGGAGGTACGCCCCGACGATCTGACCGACGTGCAGCGCCCCGTTGGCGTAGGGGAGCGCCGAGGTTACCAGGTACCTGCCTTCTCTCGCTCTCTCCATGGCGCTAAGCATAGCATCTGCCGGCGTGGTTCGATAAGCCCGCTCCGTGCTAACATGCTCTTCCGTATGAACCTGCTTGAGTGTGTTCCCCCGAGGGAGACGTCGTGTCCGAGATCCAGCGCGCGAGGGTGAGCGTGCCGCGGATCGAATTCAGGAGGGTGGTGCCCGATGCCTCACCTCCCGCCCGGGCCCACGCCGGTGACGCCGGCTACGATCTCAGGGCGCTCGAGGCGGCGGAGATCCCGCCCGGAGGCCGGGTCCTGGTGCGCACCGGGATCTGCGTGGCGATCCCCACCGGGTACGCCGGGCTCGTGCTGCCGCGCAGCGGGCTCGCCGCCCGGCACGGTATCTCGCTGGTCAACGCGCCGGGCCTCATAGACTCCGGCTACCGCGGGGAGATAAAGGTGCCCCTGATCAACCACGACCCCGCCGAGGGCTTTCGCCTGGAGGCCGGGATGAGGATCGCCCAGCTCGTCGTGGTAAGGGTCCCCGAGGTCTCCTTCGTCGAGGTCGAAGAGCTGGGCGCCTCGACCGACGGGCGCGGTGAGGGAGGGTTCGGATCATCGGGGATGAGGTGAGGTTCCTCTGTGACGCGATGCTCGGCTCCCTGGCGAAGTGGCTCCGGGCGGCCGGATACGACGCGTACTACGCGAGGGAGGGGACCGATACTTCCGATCGTCACCTCGCGGAGAAGGCGCTCTCGGAGGGAAGGGTGCTCTTGAGCAGCGACGCGGATTTCCTCGAGCGGAAGCCCGTGCGCGAGGGGCGGTTGCGCTTCGTACGCATCCCGCAGAACCTGCCGGTCGAGGAGCAGCTCGCCCTGGTCGTACGCTCCTTTTCCCTCGAACGCCGCGCGCCGCGGTGCATGGAGTGCGGCGGGGATCTCACGGAGGTTCCCGCCGAAACCGTGGCCGGGCGCATCCCGCCCGGGGTGAGGCGCGAGCAGCGGCGGTTCTACACGTGCCGCGTGTGCGGGCGCGTCTTCTGGTACGGCTCACACTGGCGCAGGATAGGCGGGCGTCTGGAGAGGGTGTTCGGGTGAGGATCTGCCTGGTCTCTCCGTACTCCTGGTCTTTCCCCGGAGGGGTGCTCGAGCACGTGGACGCGCTCGCCACCCAGATGGAGCGCAGGGGACACCGTGTGTGCGTGATGGCCCCGAACGACCCCCTCGACGTACGCACCCGCCTTTTGCACCCGAAGCTCGGGCGGCACGGACCGCTGCCGCCGCGGGTCGAGCCGGTGGGGAGATCGGTGCCGGTCCCGATGAACGGCTCGCTCGCGAACCTGGCGTTCTCGCCGTCGGCGTGGGGTGCGGTGCGCCGGGTGGTGAGGCGTCAGATGCCGGACGTGATGCACGTCCACGAGCCGCTCGTGCCCGTCGTATCGTGGGCCGCGCTCGCCGCGGCCGAAGCCTATCGTATCCCCGTCGTCGGGACCTTCCACGCGAACTACCCGGAGAAGGGGGTCTACTACCGCGCCTTCCGGACCGTCAAACGGGCTGCGGACCCGATGGACCGGGCCGGCAGGATAGTGAAGGTGCGGGTGGCGGTCTCCCCGGCGGCGGCGAGGACGGCCTCCAGATATTTCCCCGGGGAGTACAGGATCGTGCCGAACGGGGTCGACACCAGGCGCTTCGCGCCTCCCGCCTCCCCGAGGCGGGACCCGGGCCGGGTACTCTTCGTCGGGCGCCCGGAGGCGCGCAAGGGCCTTCCGGTGCTCCTGCGGGCGTTCGAGGAGGTGCTCGACGAGGTGCCGGAGGCGCACCTGGAGATCGTGGGCAGCCGACCCGAGGACGTGAAGATCCCGAAGAGGTTGCTCTCGAGCGTGAGGGTGCGGGGGATGCTCGACGAGAGGGAGCTCGTCGGGGCGATGCACGCGGCGAGCGTGCTGTGCGCACCTTCGATCCGCTCGGAGTCCTTCGGGGTCGTCCTGATCGAGGCGCTCGCCGCCGGGCTCCCGGTGCTCGCGAGCGACATCCCGGGTTACGACTCGGTGATCACACGCGGCCGGGACGGCATCCTCGTGCCACCGGGCGACCCGCGGGCGCTGGCGCGGGAGCTGGTGCGGCTTTTGCGCGACCCGGAGCTCCGCGCGCGGCTCGCAGCAGAGGGGCTCATCACGGCCCGCCGCTACGACTGGCCCCAGATCGCCTCGGAGATCGAAGAGATCTACCGCTCGCTGCTCGGGGGATGAAGGCCGGTACCCACGCCGTGTTCGGGGTTGCGGCGCTCGCGGGCGCGGCGCTGGTGGCGGGGTTCGATCCACCGCTCTACGTCTATCCTGCGGCGGTGGTGGCGGCCTGGCTGCCGGATTTGGACAACCCCCGCAGCACCCTCGGCAACGGCCTCAGCCGGAGGAAGAGCCCGCTGCTCGATGCGCTCACGCGCCCGGTGAGCTGGGCGCTGAGGTTGGTATCGTTCACCCTCGTTCACACCGTCGGCCACCGCACGCTCACCCATTCGCTCTTCGGGCTCGTGGTCTTCGGGATCGTGGTGAGCTACTTCTTCGGGGGACATCCGGAGCTCGCCGCGGCGCTCGTCGCCGGCTACGCCTCGCACGTCTTCGCCGACGCGCTCAACACCCGCGGGGTGCCGCTTCTCTGGCCGTTGGGACGCCCCTTCCGGCTCCTGCCGGGGGGGATCAGATCCGGCGGCCTCGCCGAGGCCGTTGTCGCGTTCGCGGTCGCGCTTCTGGCCGCTTTGGGGCTATGGCTCCTCTACGCCCCCGGCCTCCCTCTCTAACCAGCGCAGGGCTTCGACGCTCGCGGGATGGGTCCGCCTGCCGCGCTTCTCGTTGTAAGAGATGGCGGTGCGCAGCGACTCGGCGGCGGCAGCGGCGAGGTCTCCCTCCGCGAGCTTTCTGAGCCGGCCCACGCTCGGATAGTCGCGTCCGGGCTCTATCTTGTCGGCGACGTACAGGGCGAGCGCGAGCGGGCCCATCCCCGCCGCGCCGGTGGTGTGCACCCGGATGGCGTCCAACACCTCCTCGTCGGTGAGCCCGAGCCTGCGGCGGGCCATCTCGGCGGCGACCGGGCCGTGCAGGAGCTTGGGGTTCTCCTTCTCCCAACCGTCCACGGGGAGTTTCCACTCCCCGGCCAGCCTCAGGAGCTCGGCTCCGCCCATGTCGCGGGCGGCGTCGTGCAGCAGCCCGGCGAGGCGCGCCCGCGCGGGGTCGATGCCGTGCCGGTACGCCAGCTCCTCCGCCGTGCGCGCCACCCGCAGCGTGTGGGCGTAGCGCTTCTCGGAGAGCAGCGGGCGGACGAACTCCTCAGCCTCCTGCGGTGTCATGTCCTTAGCCATGCGAAGGATTGTAGAATAGAAGCGCATGCACGAGAGAGAGACCATTGACAGCGCCGAGGTTCTCGCGATCGGTACCGAGATGCTCCTCGGGGAGTTGGTCGACACTAACACCGCCTGGATCAGCCGCCGGCTCGCGGCGCTCGGCGTCGGGATCTACCGTCACACGACCGTAGGGGACAACCTCGAACGCATCGCGGCCGCCCTGCAGGAGGCGGCCTCGCGGGCGGACCTCGTGATCACCACCGGCGGGCTCGGGCCTACCTCGGACGACCTCACCAACGAGGCGCTGGCGCGCGCCACGGGACGAAGGATGGTCGAGTACGCCGAGGCCCGCGAGCACGTCGAGCGCAAGTTCCGGGAGTTCGGGCGCAAGCCCTCGCCCTCCAACTACAAGCAGGCGCTCTTCCCCGAAGGTACCACCCTCATCCCGAACCCGCTCGGGACCGCGATGGGCGCGCTGCTCGAGAGCGACGGTACGCTCTTCGCCACGCTCCCCGGCGTCCCGCAGGAGATGCGCGGGATGTTCGAGGAGACGCTGGTACCCCTGATCCGGGAGCGCAGCGAGGGCGCTATAGTCTCCAGGACGCTGTGGTTCGTCGGGCTCGGTGAGTCGGCGCTCGCCGAGCGGGTGCAGGATCTGCTCGACGCCGAGAACCCCACCGTCGCCCCGCTCGCCGGGCAGGGCAAGGTGAGGCTGCGGATCACAGCCCGCGCCGCCACCCCCGAGGAGGCGGAGAGGCAGATAGAGCCGGTCGCACGCGAGATCCTCTCCCGACTCGGGCGCTACTACTTCGGGGAGGACGAGGAGACCCTGGAGAGCGTCGTGGGCAGGCTCCTCACCGAGAAGGGCAGGACCCTCGCTCTGGCCGAGAGCTGCACCGGGGGGCTCCTCGCCAAGCGCCTCACGGACATACCCGGATCCTCGCGCTACTTCAAGGAGGGCCTCGTGACCTACTCGAACGAGGCCAAGGAACGCCTGCTCGGCGTCCCCCGCGAGTTGCTCGTCCGGTACGGCGCCGTGAGCGAGGAGGTGGCCCGGGCGATGGCCGAGGGCGTGAGGAGGCTCGCGGACTCCGACTACGGCCTCTCCGTCACGGGCATCGCCGGCCCGGAGGGCGGCACGCCCGAGAAACCGGTCGGTCTGGTGTGGGTCGGCCTCGCCGACGCCGGGGGTATCCGCGCGGAGAAACTCAACCTCACCGCCTGGAGCCGCTCGCGGGAAGCGATCCGGGAGCGCAGCGCCAGCGGTGCGTTCGACCTGCTGCGCCGCCGTCTTGAGGGGAGGATCTGAAAACCCACCCTTGCCCCTCACGGGACGGGGTAGTACACTTCCTCCCAGTTGGCGGCACGGAAAGGAGGTGATCCAGATAGACGCACCGAGTAGCAGTCGCGGGTATCTTCTGGGAGAGGTGGCACTGACCTAGCTCCCCGAAATCCCGCGGGAACCCTGGGTCACCCCGCCTCTTCGGTAGTTGCAGGCGGCGTGCCGACAACGGGATACCTCGCGAGACTCGAAAGGGTACGGCCCCCGGGACTGTGTTTCCGGGGGTTGTTTTTTGTCCGCCGGAGGGCGAACATGCCGAAGGCCACACTGTGCGTGCGCCCGCTTCGTGGCGGGGCCGGGATCCGTCGACTGCGGTTTTAGGCGGCTCCTTACCGCTCTTCGAGCGGCACCCAGCGTCTGTCCTTCACCCCGACATACTCCGACTGCGGCCGGACGATGCGTCCGGACTCGAGCTGCTCGAGGCAGTGCGCCGTCCATCCCGCCACCCGACTCACGGCGAAGGTGGGAGCGAAGAGCTCCGAGGGCATCCCGAGCCCGTGCAGCAGTAGAGCGGTGTAGAACTCGACGTTTGTCTTGAGGCTGCGCCCGGGCTTGTACTCTTCCAGGAGCCTGAGGGCCACATTCTCGACGTGCATCGCCAGCTCGTAGAGCTCTGTGTCTGCCTCCGTGTCGTACAGCCGCTTCGCGGCGGAGGCGAGCACGTCCGCCCGCGGGTCACGGACCCTGTAGACGCGGTGCCCGAAGCCCATGAGCCTCTCCCCGCGCTCGAGTTTCTCGCGCAGATACCCTTCGGCTCTCTCTTTCTCCCCGATCTCGAAGACCATGTCCAGCGCCGGTCCGGGCGCGCCGCCGTGCAGCGGCCCCTTGAGCGCCCCGACCGCCCCGGTGACGGCGGAGACGAGATCCGAGCGGGTGGAGACTATGACGCGCGCTGTGAACGTGGAGGCGTTGAGCCCGTGGTCCACCGCGGTGTTGAGGTAGGTCTCCAGCGCCCGGGCCTGCTCTTCCTCGGGCTCCTCGCCGGAGAGCATGTAGAGGTAGTTGGCGGCGTGTCCGAGCTCCGGGTCCGGCTCGACCGGCTCCTCGCCGAGCCGCAGCCGCCAGTAGGCGGCGACGATCACCGGGAAGCGGGCCACGAGGGCAAGCGCCGACTCCCGGAGTTCATCCTTCGGTGCATCCAGGCTCAGCGTGCTGCAGGCCATCAGCAGGGCCTCCATCGCCGGCGACTTCTCTCTCGCTGCCTCCCGCAACACCTCCAGCGCGGCCCGCGGGAGCGTGCGCCGCGCCGCCAGCCCACGCCTTAGTTCCATCAGCCGCTTCGCATCGGGCAGCTCGTCGTTCCACAGCAGATAGAGCACCTCCTCGAAGGACGCCCGGCCCGCCAGCTCCTCGACCGGGAACCCCGAGATCACGAGCTCCCCTCTCTCCCCATCCACACTGCTCAGCCGCGTCTTCGCCGCGACCACACCCTCCAGACCCGGTGCGAACGTCGCTTCCCTTTCGTCCATCTTCAGCCTCCTGAAAAGGGTGCCAACCACACACAGATTAGCTTTGTGTAAATACATTGTCAACGTTGATAATATAATCAATGTAATTGGAGAGGAGGCCGATGCATGAGCGAAGGGCGGTATCTGAGCGCGAGGGAGGCGGCGGAGGAGCTGGGGGTGAGCGTACGGACGCTGTACGCGTACGTGAGCCGGGGGCTGGTGCGTTCGGAGCCGGGTGAGGGTAGGAAGAAGCGCTACCGGGCGGAGGACGTGAGGGCGCTGAAGCGGCGGAGGGAGGTGCGGCGGGATCCGGCGCGGGCTGTGGAGGGGATACTCGGGTGGGGGGTGCCGGTGATGGAGTCCGGCATCGCCAGGATCTCGGAGGGCCGGCTCTACTACCGGGGCAGGGACGCGGTGGAGCTCTCCCGCCGGGCGACCTTCGAGGAGGTGGCCGCCCTGATCTGGCTAGGGGACGAAGGGCGGGTATCGGAGGTCTTCGGTGGGGCCCCTTCCGGGCTTTCTTCGCGCCTGCGAGCGGCACGCGAGCAGGTGGGGCATCTTACGCCGCTCGAGGTTTTCCAGGTGATCCTACCGGTAGCTGCGTCAGAAGACCTCGCGGCCTACGACCTGCGTCCGGAGGCTGTAGCGAGAACCGGGGCGCGCATCCTGCGCACGATGGCGGCGGTCGCCGGTGAGGAGTGTGGGGGGGACGGGATGGCAGAGACGTTGCGGCGCGGGTGGGATGCCGGGGACGGGCGGTTGTTGGAGGCCGCGCTCATCCTCTGCGCCGACCATGAGCTCGCTGTCTCAACGTTCGCCGCGCGTTGCGCGGCCTCGGCGGAGGCCACCCCCTACGCGGTCGTTCTGGCGGGGCTCGCGGCCCTGCAGGGGAGGAAGCACGGTGGGGCGCTCGACCTCGTCGAGGTCTTCCTGAAGGAGGTCGAGGATGCCGGCGATGCGCGGGATGCGATAGCCCGGCGTCTCCGGCGGGGAGACGGAGTTCCTGGCTTCGGGCACGTGCTCTACCCCGCGGGGGACCCTCGCGGGGCTGAGATCATGCGGATACTCCGGGAGAGGCTCCCCGGCAGCGGCGCGGTCGCCTTCGCGGAAGAGGTTGCGGAGGCCGTGCTGGAGGTCATGGGGGAGCGGCCGACCCTGGACTTCGGGCTGGTGGTGCTCGCGCGGGCGCTCGAGCTGCCGCCCGGCGCTGCGGTCGCGCTCTTCGCCGTCGGGCGGACGGTAGGATGGGTGGGGCACGCCATCGAGCAGTACGCGTCCGGGGGCCTCATACGGCCGAGGGCCAGGTACATCGGTGAGGTGCCCGGCGCAGATGGTTGAGGGCCGTTCCCTGTTCGGTGATCGTAGAGGATGTTCATCCGCGTTCCCCGAGTTCTCTGGCGGCCGCCACTATCTTCTCGGCTGAGCTCGAGACGCTGAGAATCACACACCCTTCGGCCGCCTCGTACTTCCCCTTGCCGGAGGTGAGCCCGACCACTGGTACCCCGGTGAGCCAGCCGATCCTCCCCGGATCCTCACGGTACTCCAGCGGGAGGGCGTCGAGGTCCAATATCGCCAGATCCGGTCCCTCGCGGAGCTCTCCGAGCAGCGAGCGGGCCTCCTCGGGGCAGGAGGCCTGCAGGCTGCGCTTGAAGCTGGTCTTCCACTGCAGCAGGAGGGCCAGGGCCTCCCGGAAGAGTTCGTTGCCGTGGACGAGCAGCACGCATCTTGTCCTTGCGCTGTACTCTTTGGGTTTCACGTTTGTGTTCATGATGATCGCCTCCCTGCTCTCGCCGGGCTTCCGTCGCCGCGTGGGCGTTCTGCCGCCCCTTCTCTTGGCGAGGGGTTATCCGGGATGCTCGATGGTCGGGGAGGGTGCGCCGGGAGGGCCGGACGTACGTGAGGAATCCCTGCGGGCGGTCGGCGGAGGCGGCAGCATTCCGGACACCGCTGCCAGCACCGCCGTGAGCAGCGGTAGCGGCGTGCCCTCGAGCGGTGAGTCGGTCGCCCCCGTCGGGTTACTGCCGGCCCGCGGTGCGTTGTGCGGCAGGGCCGGCGGGTGGTGTAAGGCGAATTCCCACCTCGCCGCAGATCCTCCTGCCGGCCCGTCGGGGGAAAGCGCTGGCGCCGCGGCTTGCGCTCGTCGATCCCCCGCACGGCTCAGGAACGTGCCTTCCTGCGCCGCGGGTCCGTGGGCGACCAGACTCAGGTGCCACGGCCCTTCCGGCCCCCGGGCCGGGCGGCAACAGATCAGCAGCGCCCCCACCATGGCGGCGAGCCACCAGAAGAGCAGCGAGCTGCGTACCGAGCCGGGCATCATCACCTTCCGTACCGCACGACCCGGGCCGTCCAGGGCGCGGGATGCTACGACCTCATGATACATGCGCCGCGGTCGTCGCGAAAGGGCGGACCTGCACTATCAGACCGGCAGGTTCAGCACCCTGAGACCGTCGAGGATTATGACGATCACGGCGAGCGAGTTGAAGGTCGCGTGGGCGGCGAAGGAGGTGAGGATGCTCCCGGTGCGGAAGAAGACGTAGCACAGAAGCAGCGCGAGGACGAAGATGGAGAGGAAGATCACGGGTTCCAGGTGCAGCAGGGCGAAGAGCGAGGAGGATACGATCGCCGCCACCCAGAAGGACACGCCCCGCCCG
This sequence comes from Rubrobacteraceae bacterium, assembly GCA_023511405.1. GTDB lineage: Bacteria > Actinomycetota > Rubrobacteria > Rubrobacterales > Rubrobacteraceae > Rubrobacter_E > Rubrobacter_E naiadicus. Next base: position 18,145 of record JAIMBO010000025.1, on the reverse strand, counting down.
CGTTTCAGACGGAGCCGGGAAGAGAGGAGCGCCCCGAGGCGGTATAGCCCGTTGAAGATCGCCCCGCGGAAGACCAGCTCCTCGACGGCCGGTCCGAAGAGGACAACGACGGCGATCATCGCCGGGATCGCGACCCCGGGGCTCTGGCGCACCCAGCCCTCCAGCCCCTGCATGAACGGTTGCTGGATGCTGGATTTCGCCGAGTAGCCGAAGTGCCGGAGCACGAGGACGCTGATGGGGTTCGCCACGGTCTCCACGAGGATGCCCGCGAGGCCGGTGGCGACCCCGAGCCCCACGCCCCGCAGGATCCCGTTGCGTGGCCGCCTGAGGCCCAGCGAGGACAGCGAGTAGGTAACCCGGCGTCCGGCGCTGCGCAGCACGAACACCCCGGTGAGGAAGATCGCTATCACGATGGCGGCCAGCACCACGTCCTGCACGACCACGAGGAGGAGGGTTTTCGCCGCGCTAGTTATCCCGACCACTTCCCAGGTAGATCTCCGGTTCCTCCCGAAGGAGCCCGCGTGCGAGACGGTCCCTTATGCTGTGAGGGAGCATGTTGGCCTCGCCGAGCTTCCCGGTCTCGACCCAGACGAGCCCCTTCAGGGTCGGAGCCGCTCCTGGCTCCACCTCCGGGTCGTGGCCGAGGGTGGCCTCCCCGCGCACCTCCTCCATCAGCACGGTGATGTCCACCGTGTGGCGCCCCTCGTCGAAGAACTCGCTCACGTAGAGGATTCGCCCGAAGCGGCCGCGCAGTCCGGTCTCTTCCGCGAGCTCGCGCACGGCGCACTCCGGGATGGTCTCCCGCGGTTCGAGTCTGCCTCCCGGGAGTACCAGGTAGGGCTTTCGCCCCGGCTTCTCGTGGCGGACCAGCAGTATCCTGCCGTCCCGCTCGACCACGGCCCCAACCCGGATGCCGAAGTCCAATTCAGGGGATGTGCGCTCCTTGCCCATGCTGGGTGAGTATACATTCCGCCGGTGCTGCGGGTTACTTACCGCGCTTCAGGTAGCGCTCGAACTTTGTCCAGGGCAGGCAGTTTACGACGCTCGCCTTCCCGACCCATGCCCGGCGGGCCTGCGAGACCCCGAAGCGCATGAACGAGAGCGCACCCTCGTCGTGGGCGTCGGTGTCTATGCTTATCTTCGCCCCCGCCTCCACCGCCTCGCGCACGTAGGGGACGGAGAGGTCGAGCCGGTCCACGTAGCAGTCGAGCTCGAGCGCCGTGCCCGTGGAGACCGCTTCCGCTATCAGGCGGCTCACGTCCACGGCGTACGGCTCCCTGCGGTTGAGGAGCCTGCCCGTCGGGTGCCCGAGCACCCGGACGTAGGGGTTGTTCATCGCCCGCACGATGCGGTCCGTCATCTCCCGCTCGGGCATGTTGAACGCCGTGTGCACGCTCGCCACCACCAGATCGAGCTCCGCGAGCAGCCCGTCTTCGTAGTCGAGCGTGCCGTCTTTGAGGATGTCGACCTCCGCGCCGCACAGGAGGTGTATCTCGTCGTATCTCGCGTCGGCGGCGCGCACGGCCTCTATTTTGCGGGCGAGCCTCTCGGGGGAGAGGCCGTTGGCCACCCTGAGGCTCTTCGAATGGTCACAGAAGACGAGGTACTCGTGGCCGAGCTCGATGGCCGCCTCGGCCATGCTCTCTATCGTGCCTCTGCCGTCGGAGTAGTCGGTGTGGACGTGCAGGTCACCGCGGATGTCGGCGGGCTCGATGAGCTGGGGGAGCCGGCCCTCTTCGGCTGCCTCGATCTCGCCGGTGTCCTCGCGCAGCTCGGGCGGGATGTAGGGCAGATCGAGCCTGCGGTAGAGTTCCTCTTCCGTCGCGACCGGCTCGTAGTGGCCGCTGCCGGCCTTCGCGATGCCGTACTCCGAGATGTTCAGCCCCATCCTGACCGCCCGCTCGCGCAGCGCGACGTTGTGGGCCTTGCTGCCGGTGAAGTGGTGCAGCAGCGAGCCGAAGGCCTCGGGTTCGACGATCCGGAGGTCCACCTCCGTACCCGCGCAGCGGACCGAGACCTTCGTCGGACCGTGGGCCAGCACCTCGTCCACGAACGGGGCCGCGGCGAAGGCGTCCGCCAGGCTCTCCTGGTCGGTGCTCGCCGCCACCAGGTCCAGGTCGCCTATCGTCTCCTTCTGACGCCTGAGAGATCCGGCGACCTCGGCGCGCTCGCACGCGGGGTGGGATCGGATGAAATCGAGCATCCTCGCGGCGAGGGAGGTCGCCTCGTCGAGCAGCATGCGGCGTTCGGTGGAGCCGTAGGTGCGGGCGGCGCGCAGGATGCGCTCCTCGCTCTTCTTCCCGAAGCCCTTCAGGGACGCGATGGCTCCCTCTTTCAGGTTCGCCACGTCCGCCACGCTCTCCACGCCGAGCTCGCGCCAGAGCCTGCCCGCCGTGCGCGGCCCGACGTTGGGCAGGTTGGTGACCTCGACCAGGCCGGCGGGAACTTCCTCGACGAGCTCCGAGAGGATCCCGGGGGTGCGGCCCTGCGCCAGGTCGCGGATGACCCCGGCCGTCGTCTCGCCGACGTGCGGCAGCTCCCTCGGGTCTTCCACCTCGGCGACCGGATGGCCCAGCGAGGCGACCGATTCGGCCGCTCGCTGGTAGGCGAGCACCCGGTAGTGGTCGTCGCCCCGGATCTCCATCAGGGTCGCGATCGTCTGCAGGGTTCTGGCTATCTCCCGGTTGTCCACGTGCCTCCTCTCTTGCCGCGATTATACGTGAGGGCGCAGGCGCCGCGTGCATGTCCTCTCTCGGGGAGGTACGCTGGATGCATGCGTGAGGGCGGAAAGCTCGCGCCGGGTACCCCCGGCTTCGGACGCGCCTCGCTCGCCCTGTTCTTCGCCGGTGTCGCGGTCTTCGCGATGCTCTACGGCGTGCAGCCGCTTCTCCCCGCTCTCTCCAGGGAGTTCGGGCTCGGTCCTGCGGCGGCGAGCCTCGCGCTCTCGGCGACGACCGGGACGCTCGCCGTCTGCCTGGTCGTCTTCGGCGCGCTCTCGGACCGCTGGGGACGGGCGCCGGTGATGACGTTCTCGCTTCTCTCCTCCTCCCTCGTGATGCTGCTCGTCGCGTCTGCACCGGACTTCGCCCTGCTCGTCCTGCTGCGTGGGTTGCAGGGGGTGTGCCTCGCCGGGGTGCCGGCGGTCGCGGTGGCCTATCTCGGGGACGAGGTGAGCCGCGAGAGGTTGGGCTCCGCGGTCGGGCTCTACATCGCCGGCAACAGCGTCGGCGGGCTCGCCGGCCGCATCGCGTCGGGGCTTCTGGCGGAGGCTTTCTCGTGGAGGGTGGCGCTGGCCGTCCTCGGTGGGGTCTCCCTCGTCGCGGGTGCCGCTTTCTGGAGGCTCCTGCCGCCCGCACGGAACTTCAGGCCCCGCAAGGTCGGGCTCGTGGGCGTGGGCCGGGCCCTGCTGTGGTGTCTGCGCGACGGTCGCCTCCTCCTGCTCTACGCGATCGGGGCGCTTGCGATGGGTGGATTCGTCGCCGTGTACAACTACCTGGGCTACCGGCTGCAGGCCCAGCCGTACCGCCTCGGCCAGGCGCAGGCCTCGGGGGTCTTCCTCTTCTATTTGCTCGGCACGGCGAGCTCGGCCCTGATGGGCCGTCTCGCCGATGGTGCGGGACGGGGCAGGGCGCTGGCGGCGGGGCTCTCGCTCATGCTCTGCGGGCTCGCGGTCACCGTCTCGAGGGGCTTCGCCCTGATCCTCTTCGGGGTCGCCGTCTTCACCTTCGGGTTCTTCGGGACGCACTCGATCGCGAGCGGGTGGGTGAGCGGTATCGCCGGAAGGATGCGGGCGTACGCCGCCTCGCTCTACCTGCTCTTCTACTATCTGGGCTCGAGCGTCGGCGGGACGGCGGGCGGGTCGGCGTACGCGCGAGGCGGGTGGGGAGGGCTCGCCGGGATGGTGGGAGGATGCGCGCTTTGCGCTCTCGTCTGCGCCCTCGCGCTGAGGACGGGTCATGATGAGGCGGGCTAGGCTCCCCCTTCCTTCTTCTTGCGGTAAAACGTGTAGGCGACCCCGGCGGCGAGGAGCAGGAGTGCTGCGGCGATCACGTAGAGGGTGTAGCGTTCGACGAGCGGCAGCACCCGGTCCAGGTGGTCGCCGAAGAAGTAGCCGACGCTACCCCACACCCCCACCCACAGCGCGGCCCCGGCCATGTTGTAGAGCAGGAATCTGCGCCACCTCATCCCGGCCGCGCCCGCTATGATCCCGTTGAGCTGCCTCAGCCCCTCGACGAAGCGGGCCACCAGCACCACCTTGCCGCCGTGCCGGTCGAAGAAGCTCTCCGCCTTCTGCAGCCGCTTCTCGGTTATGAAGACGTAGCGGCCGTAGCGGAGCACCAGAGCACGGCCCCCGAAGTGTCCTATCGCGAAGCCGATGTTGTCGCCGATGACGGCCCCGAGGAAGGCCGCGAGCAGGACCCACCAGATGAACAGGCGTCCGCTGAGCGCGGAGACGGCGGCACCGGCGATCATGAGCGTCTCGCCGGGGGATGGGACGCCGAAATCTTCGAGCATGACGCCGCCGAAGACCGCGAGGTAGCCGTACCGGTCGAGATAGGGCGCTATCGGCTGTATGACGTGTGGCAGGTGTTGCATCCTCGCTACTCCCTCTGGTCGTGGCGGCAAGGCACTTCGAACACATGATACGTCCTCGGTCACGCTCCGGATAACCCCACGGGTGGAAATCTCCGCGCCTCGATGGTAGCTTTCCTGCATGGTCGAAGCCATCCTGCAGCCCCTCGTTCAGTGGGTCACCGGAACGATAGGTGCCTACGGGCTGCTCGCGGTCTTCTCGCTGATGATCCTCGAGAGCATGGGAATACCCATCCCCTCCGAGGCGATCTCGCCGTTCGCCGGGTATCTGGTCTTCGCCGGCAAGATGAGCTTCTTCTGGGCGGTGACCGCCGGGGTGGCGGGCAACATGGTCGGCTCCTGGATCGCCTACGCCATCGGCGCGACCGGTGGCCGGGGGCTCTGGCTCCGCTACGGGCGCTTCGTCGGCGTCCGGGCGCACCACCTGGCCACCGCCGAGAAGTGGTTCGAGCGCTACGGGGAGATCGTTGTCTTCGTCGGGCGTATCCTGCCGGTGGTGCGAACGTTCATCTCCTTCCCGGCCGGGGCGGCGAAGATGAACCTCGTCCGGTTCTCCGCCTACACCCTGCTCGGGTGCATCCCGTGGGTCACCGCGCTCACCTACTTCGGGTACTTCCTCGGGCGCAACTGGGAGCGGGTCGGATCCTACCTGCACTACCTGGACTATCTGGTCGTCCTCGGCGTGGTCCTCGCGGTCGCTTACCTGCTCTGGCGGCGCTTCTCCGCCCGCACCCCGAAGGCCTGAGAAAGCCCCGCAAAAAGCGCGATTTTCACCCCTGGGAGAGTGTTAAACTCAGGCGATGGGCCGGCAGGAAGACAGAGAGCGGCTGGAGAAGGACCGGGCGACCTTCGTCTCGGTGGGGGCATCCTTCTTCCTCGCGTGCCTGAAGCTTGCGGTGGGGCTCCTCACCGGGAGCCTCGGGCTTCTGGCCGAGGCTGCGCACTCCGGGCTCGATTTCGTCTCCTCGCTCATAACCTTCGTCTCGGTGCGGGTGGCCCGCAGACCGGCGGACGAGGAGCACCCCTACGGGCACGAGCGGTTCGAGAACCTCTCGGCCGTAATACAGGGGGTGCTGCTTCTGGTGACGGCGGCCTGGATCGCCTACGAGGCGGCGATCCGTCTCCTGCTCGAAGGTAGCCACGTACGGCCCACCCCGGCGGCGTTCGGGGTGATGCTTTTGGCGATCTTGACGGACCTCTGGCGCTCGCGGATCCTGCTCAGCGTGGCCCGGCGCTACCGCAGCCGGGCGCTCGAGGCCGACGCGCTGAATTTCCGGGCCGACCTCTTGAGCTCCTCCGCCGTCATCGTCGGGCTCGCGCTGGTCGCGCTCGGGAGGGCCACCGGGATCGGTATCCTGGCGAACGCCGACGCGCTGGCCGCGCTCGCCGTCGCCGGGATAATCCTCTACAAGGCCACGGAGCTGCTCTTCAGCTCGGTCAACGTGCTGCTCGATCGGGCGCCGAAGGAGATGGAGGAGAGGGTGCGCAGCGCCGCCTCCTCCGTCCCCGGCGTCATCGACACCCCCTCCGTGCGCCTGCGGGAGTCCGGGAGCCGGGCTTTCGCCGACGTCGTGATAACCGTGCCGCGGACGATCAGCGCCCCGGAGGCGCACGAGATCTCCGAGCGGGTCGAGGAGGCGGTGCGCGGCGTCGACCCGCGGGTGGAGAGCGTGGTGCACACCGAACCGGTCGTCACCGACACCGAGACGCTCGCCGAGGCTATCCATGCGACGGCGCTCGAGATGGGCCTGAGGACCCACCACGAGCGGGTGCAGCGCTCCGGGGAACATCTGGAGGCTTCGCTGCACCTGGAGGTCTCTCCGGAACTCACCCTCGGGGAGGCCCACGCGCTCGCCAACCGGCTCGGCCGGGCGGTGCGCGGGCGGTACCCGCAGCTGAGCCGGGTCAACACCCACATCGAGGTCGCCGAACCGGAGCCCGCGGGGGAGGCGAAGGAGATCACCTCCGAGCTGCCCCACCTTGCATCGGAGATAAAGCGGGTGGCGGAAGGGGTGGGGAGGAGAGCGGGCTGCCACGAGGTGCGGCTGTACCGCTCGGAGGACGGTGTGGACGCCGTGCTCCACTGCGATTTCCCCGGTTCGGAGAACGTGGGGGAGGTGCACGCTCTGACCGAGCGTATGGAGCAGGCGATACGGGGGCGGTTCCCGGATCTCGAGCACGTCGTCATCCACGCCGAGCCCCGAGACGATCCTCCGACCGGTCGGGATCCCCGGGAGTGATGGTATCCTGAGCCTCCGTGGCGGCGAGAGACCCCTACCGGCGCTTCGAGACCTCGTCCGGACGGAGGATCGGGGTGCCGGGCTTCTCGCTCGTCCTCACCGCAGTTCTGGCCGCTCTCTTCTGGGTGCTCGGACCGTTCGTCGTCGGGGTCTACTGGATCCCGACGGGGAGCATGATCCCGACGCTGCGGCCCGGCGACGAGGTTCTGGCGAACGAGTTCGTCTACCGCTTCGAGCCGCCGAAGCGGGGGCAGATCGTGATCTTCCGGAACCCCGAAGACCCGGGCGGCGCCCCCCTGATCAAACGCATCGTCGGGCTGCCGGGGGACACCATCCAGATAAAACACGGCGTGCTCTACGTGGATGGCGCTCCCCGGAGGGAGCCCTACGTGAAGGGGGGTGAGCCCGCACCCTTCGGCCCCGTCACCGTGCCTCCGGGGAAGGTCTTCGTCCTGGGGGACAACCGCACCGACTCCGAGGACTCCCGCTACTTCGGGGCGGTCCCGGAGAGGGCTCTGGAGGGTGAGGTCTTCCTCGTCTTCTGGCCACCAGGGCGCTTCGGGTGGCTGTGAGCCCGTGTGGTGCGTGCACGATCGGGGTTGCTGCGGTACGATTGACGGGTTGCATGAGCGATAATCTCTCACACCAGGGCAAGCGGCCGGAGCGCCGCGGCAGGTTCGGCGGGCCGGTCGGCGAGTTTGTCATCACCCTCGTCGTCGCCTTCGTTCTGGTCTTCGGGGTGGTCAGGCCGTTCATCGTCGAGGCGTACCGCATCCCATCCGCGAGCATGGAGCCGACGTTGATGGTCGGCGACAGGGTGCTGGCGAACAAGTTCATCTACCGCTTCGAGCCGCCGAAGCGGGGGCAGATCGTGATCTTCAAGGATCCGAACGGGAGCGGCGAGGATCTCATAAAGCGCGTCGTCGGCGTCGCCGGGGATACGATCCAGATAAAACACGGCGTGCTCTACGTGGACGGGGTCGCGCAGAAAGAGCCCTACATCCACAAGAACCCCTGCGTCCCGGGGAGACCCAGAACCTGCTCCTTCGGGCCGGTAAAGGTGCCGCCCGGCCACTTCTTCGCGATGGGGGACAACCGGGCGAACTCCTTCGACTCCCGCTTCTTCGGGGCGGTCCCCGACAGCGACTTGCAGGGCGAGGCCTTCCTCATCTTCTGGCCTCCGGGCCAGCTGCGCTGGCTCTAGCGGCCGTAGGTTGCGGCCAGATCGCGCAGCCTCCCGGCGAGCTCCTCCGACAGCGCCTCCCGGGACATCCGCCACCGCCAGTTCCCTTCGGGATTCCCCGGGTCGTTCATCCGGGCCTCGGACCCGAGCGAGAGGAGATCCTGCATCGGGACGATCGCGCGGTCTGCCGGAGAGGCGTAGGCCAGGCGCACGAAGTCCCACACCGAGACGAACTCCCGCCCCAGGTAACGGCGGACGAAGGAGCGCTCGGCGGGGGAGGCATCGTGCCACCAGCCGGCCGTGGTGTCGTTGTCGTGGGTCCCGGTGTAGACGACCCAGTTCCCGGTGTGGTTGTGCGGGAGGTGGGGGTTGGCGGCGTCGGAGGAGAAGGCGAACTGCAGGACCTTCATCCCCGGGAACCCCAGCCCGGCGCGCAGCTCCTCGACCTCGGGTGTGATCTCGCCGAGGTCCTCCGCGATCACGGGGAGCTCCCCGAGCTCCTCCTCGAGCCTCCGGAAGAGCTTCCTCCTCGGGCCGGGCGCCCAGCGGCCGTTCTTAGCCGTCTTCTCGCCCGGCGGGACCTCCCAGCCGGCCTCGAACCCGCGGAAGTGGTCTACGCGCACCGCGTCGTAGAGGGTGAGGGCGCGCTTCATGCGCAAAACCCACCACCGGTAGCCTTCCCGCTCCATCCTTTCCCAGTCGTAGAGCGGGTTGCCCCACAGCTGGCCCGTCTCCGAGAAGTAATCCGGCGGAACCCCGGCGATAGCGGCGGGCTCCCCCCGATCGTCCAGCCGGAAGAGGCGGCGGTCGGCCCAGACGTCGGCCGAATCGTGGGAGACGAAGATGGGGAGGTCCCCGATGATCTGTACGCCTGCTGTGTTCGCCGCGGACCTGACCCGGTCCCAGTCCCTCTGGAAACGGTGCTGGACGAACTGGTGGTAACGGATCTCTTCTGCGAGCTCCCTGCGCGCCCGCTTCAGCGCCTCCGGTCTTCGGTCGCGCAGGGCGGGTTCCCAGCGCGTCCATGGTCTGCCGCCGTGGGCTTCTCTCAGGGCCTCGTAGAGCGCGTGATCCTCGAGCCAGCAGGCGTTCTCCTCCCGAAAGCGCAGGAAGTTGTCATCCGGGCGCCAGCGGGTGAAGGCACGGTACAGGAGCTTTCTGCGAGAAGAGATCAGACGCGGGTAGTCGACCGGGGCGTCTTCCGGCGTCGGCTCCGGCCCCTCCTCCAGCAGGCCTTCTTCCACCAGCCGCCCCGTGCTCACGAGCAGGGGGTTGCCGGCGAAGGCAGAGGACGAGGAGTAGGGGGAGCCGTCGGGTCCGGTCGGGACGAGCGGGAGGACCTGCCAGAGGCGCTGGTCGGCCCTGCGCAGAAACCGCACGAAGCGCAGCGCCTCCTCCCCCAGCTCCCCGATGCCGGCGTTCCCCGGGAGCGAGGTCGGGTGGAGCAGGATGCCCGCCGCCCTTCTCGAAGAAGATTCGTGTGTCACGCGATGATTCTAGCCGCTCCCGGGGGCGGTGCGCCGCCCGCCTTCCACGGTATAATCACGAAAGAGACGAAGATGTGTGAGCTTTTCAGGGATAATACGGCAGGCCCGAGGTTCAGGGACCGCTAGAGATGCACGAAGACCCTCTCTTATCCTGGCTCGGCGTACTCGCCGCCATCGTCCTGATCGCCTTCAACGGCTTCTTCGTCATGGCCGAGTTCGCGCTGGTACGGGTACGGGAGAGCCGCATCGCGCAGCTCGAGAAAGAAGGCAGCGCGCGGGCGGCGAGCGTGCACGGCGCGCTCAAGAACCTCGACACCTACCTCTCGGCGGTGCAGGTCGGGATCACGATGGCCTCTCTCGCTCTCGGCTGGATCGGCGAGCCGGCCGTCTCCGCCGTCATCCGCCCCGCGCTCGCGGCGGTCGGGGTGAGCGACGGTGGCCTCATCCGGGTCGTCTCGGTGGTGATCGGCTTCTCGATAATAACCTTCTTCCAGCTCGTCTTCGCCGAGCAGGCCCCCAAGTACTTCTCCATAGAGCGGGCCGAGGGTGCGGCGCTCTGGATCAGCCGTCCGCTGCACCTGTTCGTCGTGATCCTGCGGCCGATGAGCTGGCTGGTCAACGCCGCGACCAACCTGGTCCTGAGGCCGTGGGGCATCCGGCTCGGGGAGGGTTCGGAGGTGCCATCGGAGGAGGAGATTCGCTTCCTCATAGCCTCCTCGGCGCGATCGGGGTACATCGAGCCCGAGGAGGGTGATTACCTGGAGAACGTCTTCGATTTCGGGGACATGGTCGTGCGCGAGATCATGGTGCCTCGACCGGACATCGTCGCCCTGCCCGGCGACCTGCCGCTGGAGGAGCTCGTGGAGCGCGCCGTCTTCGGGCGCTACACCCGCTACCCGGTCTACCAGGGGGACCTCGACCACATCCTCGGGGTCGTGCACATAAAGGACATCTTCCGGGCGGCACGGGAGAACCCGGAGGATTTCAGGCTCGAGCCCCTGATCCGGGAGTGTCTCATCGTCCCCGAGAACAAACGCATAGAGGAGATGCTCCGGGAGTTTCAGCGGCGCAAGCTGCAGATGGCGATAGTCGTCGACGAATGGGGTTCGGTCGAGGGGCTCGTGACCATCGAGGACATAATCGAGGAGATCGTCGGCGAGATCCGGGACGAGTTCGACGCGGGGGAGGCGACCGTCGAGGAGCTCGGACGCGGGGTGTTCGCGGTCGACGGGCGCATCCCGATAAGCGAGGTGAACGAGCGCTTCGGGCTCGAGATCCCCCGCGGGGACTTCGAGACCATCGGCGGCTACGTCCTCGGGGCGCTGGGGCGTCCGCCTCGGCCGGGGGACACGGTCGAGGTGGAGGGGGCGACGCTCAGGGTCAAGAGCGTCGACGGGCCGCGGGTGGCGATGCTCACCCTCTACACGCAGGAAGAGGCCGTGCGAAGAGGCGGCCAGTAAACGAGGTATGCAGGAGGCGCTCCCCGCCTCTAGAATGCTCCCATGCTGGCCGTGATCTCCGACAGCCACTTCGAGGAGGAGCGTTCGGATCGCATAGAGGGGGAGGGCGGCTCCTCGCTCGGTTTCTCCCGCAACGCTCCGTCTCGCGCCTTCTGGCGTTTCGTCGCCACGCTGGCCTCTGAGGCGGAACGCCGGCGGGCAGAGCGGGTGGACCTGGTGCTCGCCGGGGACCTCTTCGACTTCAACCGTACCGACCTCTGGTTCTCGGGTGAGGAGAGACCGTACCATTTCGGGGAGGACGGTTCCGGCTCCGCCGTGGAATCGAAGGCGCTCGAGATACTCTCCGCGATCGCCGCTGAACCGGAGGTCGCCGGGAGCCTCGAGGCCCTGCGGGCCTTCGCCTCCGGGCGCTACGTGGAGGATGGGGAGGAGAGAGAGTTCCCCGTGCCCACCGCGCTGCACTACATCACCGGCAACCACGACCGGCTCGCGGGTGCCACCCCGCGCCTGCGGCGGGAGATCCGGCGCCTCGTCGGGCTCGGCGGGAAGGACGAGCCCTTCCCGAACCAGATCCTCTTCGAGGACCCGAGGGTGCTGGTGCGCCACGGCCACGAGTACGACCGCTACAATTTTGCGCTGGACTGCGGGGGGATGGACGAGCTCCCGGTCGAGCTCCCGGCCGCGTACTACGCCCGACCGAACCTGGGGGACTTCATCACCACCGAGGTCGCCGTCGGTTTCCCGCGCGTCTTCCGCGAGGTCTACGGGGACGAGGAGATCCTCGCGGACGAGACGCTCGCGGCGGTCTACCTGCGCCTGCTCGAGTTCGACGACCTGCGTCCGCAGTCGGCGCTGCTCAACTTCCTGCTCAACGTCGGCGGATCCCGCCTGCCGGAGGAGGAGATCTGGGGGCTTCTGGAGCCCGTGGCGGGGAGGATACTCGATTCCATCCGGGAGAGCCCGTTTTTGCTGGAGGAGATGGAGCGTCTGGAGAGGAAGGGCCGCCCGGACGTCCTCGACGCGGTCAGGGCTTTCCTCGGGCTGCGCGGCTGGCGTTTCGGGATCCCCCTCGGGGCCGCCCGGCTCTACACCCGACACGCCGTACGCGAGGAGACCGGCACCGGCCCGGTCCCGTTCGCAGCCCGCGAGCGCGCGCTGCGCGACGGAGCGGTGCGCTTCGTCGTCGCCGGTCACACCCACGATCCCAGGCTCGCGCTGCTCGCCTCCGACGCGGACGATGAGCGCTACTTCGTGGACACCGGCACCTGGCGCAGTCGCATCCCCTCCACCCCGGACCTGAGGGAGTTCGGCCACCTGAGGACCCTCACCTACGTGATGGTGTACGGCGCAAAGGAGGGGGGAGGCTCTCCCGACGGGACCGAGTCCTTCGATTACTGGAGCGGGTTCTCGCACCGCACGAGCGACGGATGATTCAGGGATCCGCGGGGAGATTAGCAGTTCCCGCCGGGCCCTGCTAACATTTCCGCATGTTTGGAGCCACGGGCCGGATCCCGGCATGGGAGTAGAGAAGGAAGAAGCCCGCACCACCAGCGTCGAGGCGCTCACGAGCGGGGCGATGGCCCCGGTGTGGGAGCGTGTCAGGAGAAGCATCCCGCCGGGTACCGGGATCTTCGACTGCCACTCGCACATAGGCACCGACGTGGACGGCCACGCGATGAGCACCGAGGGGCTCATCGCGCAGATGCGGGCCGCCGGCGTCTCGCGCAACATCGTCTTCCCGCTCAACGACCCCGACGCCCGCGACGACTACTCGGGACCGAACGACGTAATCTGGCGGGCCTTCGAGGAGCACCCGGATCTCTTCGTCCCCTTCTTCCGGCTCAACCCCCACCTCGACTACGACGCCGAGTTCGAGCGCTGCGTCGGGCGGGGCTTCAGGGGCCTCAAGCTGCATCCGGTGAGCCAGCGGTTCGAGCTCGACGACGAGCGGGTCGTCAGGCTGCTCGGGATGGCCGCCGAGGCCGACATCCCGGTCCTCATCCACACCGGCTTCGGGATGGGCAGGATCGTCGAACCGCTGCTGCCGACGCTGGAGGCCCACCCGGAGCTGCGCCTGATCCTGGGCCACTCCGCCATGGTCGAGGTGCTCACCGCCTCCCGCGCCTTCGCCGATAATCCGAACGTCCTCTTCGACACCTCGGTCGTGAGGGCGAAAGACCTCTACGTGCTGCTCTGCTCGGTGGATCCGGCCCGCGTCTGCTACGGATCGGACATCCCCTACGGGGACTTCCCCTCGACCCTGCACGCCACCCTCGCCTCCTGCCGGGCGGCGGGTCTGAGCGAGGAGGAGGTCTCCGGCATCCTCTCCGGGAACATCCGGCGGTGGTTCGGATGAGCGGGGGGACGACCGGGGTGAGGGTCGCGCACCTGCTGCGGGTCGGAGGTTACCTGGAGGGGGCGATCGCGGCGCTCTGGATGCCGAACCGCCGCACCGAGTCGCTGCTCGCGATGGCCCGCGCCAGCCTGAACGAAAAGAGCCCCGGCGGGAAGGACGAGCCCTTCCTGGAGGAGGTGCGCGCTCTCTTCGAGGAGGCGGTCTCTTACCGGAAGAAGGAGGATTTCGCGGCGGCGATGGCCCGCCTGCGGGTGGCGCAGGACATGATCTCGCTGCGCATCATCGAGCTCTGTGGGGAGTAAGATGCGGGAGGACGTCCCGCTCGCGACCGTGACCCGAGGGCCTCTCGTCGAGAGCGTCCACCGCGGCAGGTTCGTCTTCTGCGATCCCTCGGGGGAGGTTCTCGAGGCGGTGGGGGATCCGGAAGTCCCCGTCTACCCCCGCTCCTCGGCCAAGCCCTTCCAGGCCCTGCCCCTCCTCGTCTCCGGCGCGGCAGACCGCTTCGGGCTCGGGGAGGAGGAGATCGCCGTCGTCTGCTCCTCGCACAGCGGGGAGGAGGCGCACGTGGAGGCCGTCCGTTCGGTCCTGCGCAAGGCCGGTCTCGGGGAGGAAGACCTCGGCAACGGGGCGCATCCTCCGCTCTACGGGCCCGCCGCCGAGGCGCTCGCCCGGAGCGGGGAGAGGCCGCGTCCCGTGCACGGCAACTGCTCGGGCAAGCACGCCGGGATGCTCGCGCTCTGCGTGCACCGGGGGTGGGATGTCGCAGGCTACAAGGAGCTCGAACACCCGGTGCAGCGCGGGGTGAGGGCCGTGCTCGCGCGGGTCTGCGGGGTCCCGGAGGGGGATCTTTCGCCCGCCCGCGACAACTGCGGGGTGCAGACCTTCGCGCTCCCTCTGCGGGCGCTCGCCACCGGCTTCGCCCGTCTCGCCACCGGCGAGGGACTCTGCGGCGGGATTGCGGAGGCGGCGCGGCGGGTCCGGGAGGCGATGATGCACAATCCCTACCTCGTCGCCGGGACCGGGCGCTTCGACACCGACCTCATGCGGGGGGCTCCGCTCGTCGCCAAGAGCGGGGCCGAGGGCGTCTTCGCCTGTGGGAGCCCCGAAGGAGGTTGGGGCTTCGCTCTGAAGGTCTCCGACGGTGCGAAGAGGGCCGTGGGACCGGCTGCCGCCGGGGCGCTCGCCCGTCGCGGGGTGGGGGTGCCGCCCGGCCTGCTCTCCGCGCCGGTGCACGACCTGCACGGCGGGGTGGTGGGGGAGGTGCGGCCCGCCTTCGGGGATCGAGGGTCCGGTTTCGGGCGATCGGGAGCGTGGTAGAGTCAGGGGTGGAAGACCAGGCGGAGGGTCTCGCCTTCTCTCCGCCCGCTGTCTTGATCGGGAGACGGAAGGGGAGAAGATGGCAGAAGCCAGGTTCGTTTGTCTGATCTGTCGGCACGTTTTCCCGGAGAGCAGGGCGCGCCTCAGCTCGGTCGAGCCGGAGGAGGATCACCTCGCCTGTCCCAGGTGTGGATCGAGCCAGATAGAGCCCTACCCCTTCGACCCGGACGTGCCGGTGCAGGACCTGCTGGAGCCCGACGAGGAGGGGACGTAAGGGAAAGCCTGCTCCGCAGGGAGCGGCGGGAAGCATGGGATCCACCGGGGAGCTCAAGAGGCTCGAAGGGAGGACCGTCGAGCGCCTCGGGGAGGGTGCGGTCTTCGGGGAGGGGCCGGTGGGGGCGCATCTGGCGATCGTCGGGGAGGCGCCGGGCAGGGAAGAGGCCGAGCGCGGGAGGCCGTTCGTGGGAAGGGCGGGGAGGCTCCTCGACGAGCTGCTCGAGGAAGCCGGGATCGACCGGTCCGGGGTCTACGTGACCAACGTAGTCAAGGTGCGGCCGACGAAGGAGCGGGGCGGGCGTCTCTCCAACCGGCCGCCGCGCGCCGCCGAGATCCGGGAAGGGCTCGAGATACTCGAAGAGGAGCTCGGGATCGTCGGTCCGCGGGTCCTCGTCCTCCTGGGGGGCGTGCCGGCGAAGGCGCTCCTCGGGGGCTCGTTCACCCTGAGCCGCGGCCGGGGCCGCTTCTTCGACTCGAACCTCGGCCTCCCGGCGCTCGCCACTTACCATCCGGCGTATCTGCTGAGGCTGCGGGGGAGGGGGGACTACGAGGGACTCAGGGAGCAGGTGGTCTCTGATCTTGCCGCCGCGCGGCGGCGGGCGGACGGTTCGTGCTGAGTTTGTTTTGCCGGGAGGAGGTTCGGGGTAGGCAGAGAGAGAGGGAGGAGAGCTGCACGAGCGAGATGGAGGTGAGACCGTGGAGGAGCAGCAGGTCGAAGCCGAGGGTATGCTGGAGAGGGTGGAGGATGCCGAGTTCAGGCACACCTACGGTACCGAGTGGGCGCTCCTCGACGAGGACGAGGAGGACGTGGCCTACGCCCTGAGGAGCGACACCGAAGACCTCGGAGCGTACGCCGGGCAGCACGTGAGGGTCTCGGGGTTTCTGGTCGAGGGCTATCCGGTGGAGGCAGGGGAGCCGGGGTACATAACCGTCCTGGAGATAGAGGAAGCCTACTGAGGTCACCCGGCTCTTATCCCTAGGGGCGCCAGGTGGCGACGAGCCTCCCGGGGAGGAGCAGGAGGTCGAGCGCGCAGCGGATGTCCGGGGCGATGACGTCCGCTCCGAGGAGGGCGCCGCGCGCGGCGCCCTCCCCGCCCAGGACCGCGATCCCGAGACCGGCCGCCTCGAGCATGGCGGCGTCGTTCGCGCCGTTGCCGACGGCGATGGTCCTCTCCGCGCCCAGCCTGCGCACCGCCGCGGCCTTTCTCTCGCCCTGTACCCCCTCGCCGAGAACCTCCAGGTGCAGCGGGAGCCCGGCGAGGGCGCGGGAGGCGCTCCCGAAGGTGTCGGCGGTGATGACCAGCAGCTCCAGCTTTCGGGAGAGCTTCCTCAGCCGGGTGGCGACGCCCGGGAGCAGTGCTCCGTCCAGGGCGAGCGTTCCGTTGAAATCCAGCACCAGGTGCTCCCAGGTGAGGGGGCCGCGTCCCGGTATCGTGACCTCCATCATGGCTTCACCTCCCCAGTGATCCCCGAACAGGCCGCCACGGCCCGGCGCCAGGCGTCTTGCTCGGGCCCCTTTCTCTCGTACCGTGCGTTCCAGCTCTGCCTGCGCTGGTACTCGCGCAGTTCCCACTGCAGGATCAGCATCCTGCTCCTCGCCGTGCCCGACAGCACTTCTTTTGCCGCACCATCTTCGCAGAGCGAGAGCGTCGGTGGAAGGTGTCTCAGGCAGAGCCCGTCCGACTCTTCGTAGGTGCGGCGGGTCTCCGGGTCGGAGAGGGCGCGCCAGAGGAGGTCCGCTTTCGACCTCCCGGCCGTCTTCGCGCTGCGGCACGCCGGACACGGCGAGCGCTGCAGCACCGGACCGCGCAGCCTCTGCAGAACCTTCTTGCGCGGCTCGAACGACCGTACGAGCGCCTGACGGAGCGCCGGGAGTGCCGCGGACTCGCGCCGCAGGCTCCCGAAAAGGGTGGGCAGGCGTGCCAGACGGGGGAGGAAACCTTCCGGGGGCCTCTCCTCCCGCAGGGCATCCCCCAGCGCGCCGAGCTTCTCCTGCCAGCGGGAGGCGAGCTCCGTGAGAAGCCTACCGGAAGCCTCCGAGAGCTCTCCGAAGGCCCGTCCGTGCTCCCCGCAGAGTCCGAGGGCTTCTTCCCAGCGGTGGTGGGGGTGCTCCGCGACCTCCCGTGAGAGCCAGCTCAGGTAGCGTCCCAGCCCTTCCTCCTCCGCCCGGCATACGGGGCAGCCGGGGCGGGAGAGGTCGAACCTGAGCTCCGCCACGGCCGGAGACCAGCCCCTTCCAGGTGTGCCGCTGGTGGCGGGTGGGGCTTCGGGAGGGGGGCTCTCCCCGGGATGTGGTGATCCCCAAAGCGGGGTGGAGAGGGAGTCCGTGCGCATCCCCTCCTGGATCTCGTCGAGCATCACCCCGACCACGAAGGCGAGCTCGTCCCAGGAGAGGGCCGGCGCGAGCCACAGCAGGTGAGGAAGGCAGAGGGGCCGGCTGCGGCGGAGGGCGCCGCGCACCTCCCCGTCTCGCAGGGAGGGTGCGAGCGAGCGCAGGAGGTTCTCCCGACCCCGTCTTGCGGCGGTGCACGCCGGACACGGGGCCTCCAAAGAGAAGGCACCTCCCTCTCCGCGCAGGTCTTCCGCCGCCGCGGAGATCAGAGGCAGGTAGATGCTCGCGACCGTCTGAGGTACGGCCTGCTGGATCAGGAAGGAGGTGTGAGCGGGGCAGAACCCGCCCGATCGCCGCAGTCGCTCCACGTTCTCTGGCTGGGAATAGCCCTCGTGCAGGTACCAGAAGAAGAACCGCCCGACCGACTCGCCCTCCCGCCGGCAGAAGATGCACTCCCCGGAGGAGAGCGAGCCGAGGACGTCGGCCCGGGCGACCCTGAGGGAGCCGGTCTCCCCCGGACCCGGAGCGTGTCGCAGCCTGCGGATCACGGTCTACCCGGCCGAGGCGTAGACGAGCACGAGCATGAGGACCACGAAGACGTACAGGAGGTACGCCGAGAGGTTGCCCGACTGGATCCTCTTCATCCTCCGCGTCACCCCGAGGAGGACGCCGGATGCCCACTCGTAGAAGCTACCTTCGAGCCAGAAGAGCGTGCGCGAGCGGTACAGACGCCCCACGACCTCCTCCTTCGGCCGGTAGAAGTCCGAGAAGACCGTGCGCAGCGCGTTGGAGAAGCCCCTCGGCGTGTAACCCACGCCCCCAGTAGAGGCCTCCCCGGAGGTCCATACCCTCCCCAAGACCATCTCCCTGCCGCCGAAGATCCTCACGGCCCCCCACACCA
>JAIMBO010000154.1 GCA_023511405.1 Rubrobacteraceae bacterium | reverse complement strand
TTCCCGGGTGGCCCCATCGGAAGAAGAGCTCGTGGATACGCTCTCCGCGATCTGGTACCGCGCCATCTACTATGGGGAGCCCGCCGGATCTAACGGTCCTTCTTCTGGAGCTTGATCCTGCTCTCTATCGAGAGGGCGAGCGCGAAGAGGATACCGGCCCAGAGCACCACCGTCGCGACCTCCTTCAGCCCGAACCAGCCGAGCACCGCGCTCACCACGAGCGCGAGGACCACCGTCCAGACCAGACGCCCGTCGTCGGCCACGAGCCCGACGAGCTCCCGCAGCAAAGCCCTCACCGCACCCTCTTTCCGCGCAGGACCGGAAGACGCCTCATGCGCCGGACCTCGACCCACGAGAACACCAGGAGGCTCATCGCCAGGTAGAGGATCGACAGGTCGCCCTGCGGCCACGCCACCCCGAGCCCCTCGCCCACCCAGAACGTCCCGAAGCTGGTGAGCATCACCCCGACGACGAACTTGAGCGTGTTCTCCGGGACCCTGGTGAGCGGCCGGCGCAGAAGCACCCCGGCCAGCACCACCGCCGCCACCGCGAGCACCGCGCCGAGGATGCTCGATGGCATCGCCCCCGATCCAATACCGAAGGCGATGACGATGAATACGGCCTCGAGTCCCTCCAGGAAGGTGCCGCCGAAGGCGGTAGCGAAGGCCAGACGGTCTACGCCCGCCAGGTTCCCTCCCTCGCCCGCCCCCTCGAGACGGCCGCGTTCCTCCTCGTAGCTCTCTGCCTCGTCGTGAATTGCTATCAGACCGCCGTAGCGCAGGATCGCCTTCCTGAGCCAGCGCGCGCCGAAGAGGAGCAGGAAGGCGCCCACGGCGATCTGGACCCAGAAGAGCCCCATCACCGAGGCAAGCGGCGCGCCCACACCCGCCACAAGCGCCGCGAGCACCAGAGCCGCGGAGAGCGCGCCGAACAGCGCGCCCCGCCAGCCGCGCACCGCGCCGACGGCGAGCACGATCGTGAGCGCCTCGACCATCTCGACGCCGGTGCCGATGAAAGCCGCCCCCAAAGCGTAGAGGTTCACCAAGACGTAGAGACACCCCCGATTAAGCCACAGGACCGAAACCGATTGTACCCCGGCGAGCTCGAGGGATCAGGCCACCATGTGCGCGAAGGCGACCCAGGTGCCGATCCCGCCGACCAGCGTCCCGAGCGCGAGCTCGGCGGCGGTGTGACGCCCGAGCGCGGCGCGGGACCAGCAGATCGCCAGGAAAAGCGGGATGAACACACCGCCCACCGGACCGAAGACCCGCACCAGGCATACCAGGACCCCGGCCGCACCCGCCGCGTGCAGCGAGAGCTTGGCGAGCGGCGTGATCAGGGCGAAGGCCACCGTCGAGAGCGCGTAGGAGAGCAGCACGGCCCGAAGCTCCGCGGGACCGCCGAGCGCGCTCACCAGCGCCCAGGCCCCGGCGTGGAAACCCGCCACCACCCACAGAGGCCGCACCCGCTCGGCCTTGAGGATCCTGCCCGGATCCTCCACTTTACCCGTCCGCACCAGATGCCGCAGGTACGCGAGCGAGAGCCCGCTCGTCAGGAGCACGCAGACGACGGCCCACGCCACACCCTCCCACCCGGCGGCGTAGAAGCCGACGACGAAGAAGAGCGGCACCGCCAGCAGCGGCAGCCGGGTCGCGGCGGAGAGGATCTCCGCTATCCTTGAAGCCCTCATGGGAGCGAATTCTACAGGGGAGGAGATGGTGACGCTTGTAAGAGATATCGCACGGGCCATGGAGGAGATAGCCCCCACGGCGCTCGCCGAGGAGTGGGACAACCCGGGGCTCCAGGTCGGAAGCCCGGAAGAAGAGGTCGAGCGGGTCCTGGTCGCGCTCACCCCGCTCCCCGAGGTCTTCGACGAGGCGGAGGAGAGCGGCGCGGACTTCCTGCTCTTCCACCACCCCCTGATCTTCGGCGGCCTGGACCGGGTGGACACCTCCCGCTATCCCGGGAGCCTCATCTCACGCGCCGTCCGCTCCGGGATCGCCGTCTACGCCGCGCACACCAACTACGACGCGGCCCCGGACGGGGTCTCCGTCGCGCTCGCACGGGCGCTGGGGCTCGAAGAGCCGCTCGAGGTCCTCTCGCCGCGCGGTCGCATGAACAAGCTGGTCGTCTTCGTCCCGGAGGAAGCCGTGGAGGAGGTCGCGGAGGCGCTCGCGCGGGCCGGGGCCGGCGTGATCGGCGGCTACACCCGCTGCACCTTCCGCACCGCCGGCACCGGGACCTTCCTGGGTGGGGAGGACACCAGCCCCTACGCGGGCGAGGCCGGACGGCTCGAGGCGGTCTCCGAGGTGAGGCTCGAGACGGTCGTCCCGGCGCACCTGGCCGCCCGCGCCGCCTCCGAGGCGCGAGCCGCCCACCCCTACGAGGAACCCGCGCTCGACCTCTACCCGATCGAAGGCCACCCGCCGGGGTGCGGTTACGGCAGGATCGGACGCCTCCCGCGCCCGATGTCCGCCCCGGAGCTCGCGGAGCACGTCTCGACCTCTCTGGGATTTTCGGCCCGGCTTTTGGCGGACCCCGGGGAGAAGATCGAACGCGTCGCGGTCCTCGGCGGCTCCGGGGGAACGCTCATCCGCGAGGTTGCAGCCTCGGGCGCGCAGGCCTACGTCACCGGCGACCTCGACTACCACGACGCGCTGCTCGCCGATTCTTCAGGCCTCGCGGCGATAGACGCCGGACACGCCCCGACAGAGCTACCCTCGCTCGAACCGCTGGCGAACCGGCTCGCCAATCTGGTGGACGTCCCGGTCGGGGTCAGCCGGGTGAGACGCTAGCGGGCCCCGAGGACAAAAACCGCTCCAGTTCCTCGCGGGTCGGGAGCGTCCCCATCGCCCCGTAGCCCGTGCAGGCGAGCGCGCCCGCCGCCGCTCCCCGCCGCACCGCCTCGCGCACCGACCCCTCCTCCGAGAGTCTCACCCCGTCCTCCGCGAGGTGCACGAGCACGGCCGCGAGGAAGGCGTCCCCCGCCCCGGTCGCGTCCACCACCTCGACCGGGAACGCGGGGACCCGCCCCCGGAAAGCCGGGGTGGCGTAGAATGCTCCCTCCCCGCCGAGGCTGACAAGGACCAGCCGGACCCCGCGCCCGAGGAGGATCGCGGCGGCCTCCTCGCAGTCCGAGGTGCCGAGCAGCGGTCGCAGCTCGTCCCCGCTCAGCTTCACGATCGAGGCCAGGCCCGCCATCTCCCACACCGTCCGGCGTGCAACCTCCGGGTCGCGCCACAGATGGGCCCGGAAGTTCACGTCGAAGGCCACCGGCACACCGGCCTCGCCGGCCAGGCGGGCCGCGTGGAAGGTAGCCGAGCGCACGGGTTCTTCGATCAGGGGGATGCTACCGAAGTTGACGAACGAGGCTCCCGAGACGAGATCCCGCGGGACGTCCTCCTCCCGCAACAGCTCGTCGGCGGCGGGGGCGGTGCGGTAGAAGGTGAACTCCCTGTCCCCGTCCTCGAAGATCTCGACGAACGCGAGCGAGGTCCGCACGGGCGGCTCCTGCCGCACCACCCCCGAGACGTCCACCCCTTCAGCCTCGAGCGCCCGCAGGATGAAGTCCCCGAAGAGGTCCTTCCCGACGCTGCCCACGAAAGCGGCCGGGCAACCGAGCCTGGATGCGGCGACGGCCACGTTCGCCGGGGCCCCGCCGGGTCGGGCGACGAATGGGAGCTCGACCGGTGATGAGGACTCCCCCCGGTAGACGTCCGCGACCACCTCGCCCAGCGCGACTACGCGTCCCAGAGTGAACCTCCCCTCAGAACACCACCTCCCCCAGTACTTCTATCTCCTCATCTTCGTACCCCGCCTCCCGCAGCGGCCCGGCCACGTCCTGCTCGAGGTCCGGAACGTAGGAGGCGAGCACGACCGTCCGCCCCTCCGGCACGAGGCGCGCCGCGCCGAGGGCGGCCGGAAGGATGCAGGAGGTAGCCCTTCCCAGGAGCTCCGTCCCGCCCTCGTACTCGATGCGCACCGCCCCTTCCCCGACGACCGTGAGCGCGACGAACCTCTGCGGATGCGCGGGCTCGGTCCACTCCTCCGCGAGCTCCCACCTCTCCAGCGCGAAGTGCGGCCCGGCGCAGCAGAAGGTGCGGGTGTTCCCTCCCTCCCGGACGGCGAGCCCCGGGTTCGGACGCGGACGGACGTCCGTCCGCAGCTCGTCCAGCACCTCCTCGATGTTGCGGCGGCGGGTCTTCTCGTCCAGCGGGTTGCCGTAGAGGTCGTAAGGGCTCGCGAACTGCCCGAGGTCGGAGGTCTGCTGCACCTCGTAGACGAGCATGCCGGGCCCGAAGGAGTGCAGCACCCCGCCGGGGACGTAGACGGTGTCGCCCGGCCGCACCCCGTGGCGGAGCATCACCGCGTCGTAGTCCCCTCTCCACAGGGCGTCCGCGAGCTCCTCGCGCGAGAAGCCCTCCCTTACCCCGGCGAGCACGCTCGCCCCCGGCTCCGACCACAGGATGTGCCACGCCTCGGTCTT
>JAIMBO010000024.1 GCA_023511405.1 Rubrobacteraceae bacterium | reverse complement strand
CCGGCGGAGATCTCCGAGATCTCCACCCCGGCGAGGTTGAGCGCCGTCCGCGCCCCCCGGCGGGCCACCTCGGCCGGACGGCCGTGGTTCTGTATGCTGCGCACCCTCGGGCGCAGCCCGGATCGGGTATGAAGCACGTCCCCGACCCGTATCTCCCCCGACCACAACGTCCCGGTCACGACCACCCCTATCCCCTGCAAGACGAAGGCCCGGTCCACGGGGAGCCGGGCGACGTCCTCCGCGCCGCGTCCCGGCCTCACCGTCTCCACCAGACGGTCCAGGGCCTCGAGCAACTCCTCCACGCCTTCCCCCGTGACGCCGCTGACCCGCACAACCGGGGCCTCTATCCCGACCGACTCCAGGTACTCCTCCACGTCGAGCTCGGCCAGAGCGGCCGTCTCCTCGTCGACCGCGTCTATCTTGGTCAGCGCCACCACCCCCTGCTCGACGCCGAGGATCCTGAGCACGTCCATGTGCTCTCGCGTCTGGGGCATGACCCCGTCGTCCGCCGCGACCACGAGCAGGAAGGCATCCACGCCCGTCGCCCCGGAGACCATGTTCCTGACGAACCGCTCGTGCCCCGGCACGTCGACCAGGCTCGCCCGGCGCCCGCTCGGCAGCGTGAGCTCCGCGTAACCCGGGACGATGGAGATCCCCCGCCGGTGCTCCTCTTCGAGCCTGTCGGTGTCGGTGCCGGTCATGCGGCGCACCAGGGTGGTCTTGCCGTGGTCTATGTGCCCGGCCGTCCCGATAGTCAGGGCTATGGGCCTCTCCTCAGACATCCCTGCAGGTCTCTGCAAGCGCAGAGCACACCTCCTCTTCCTCACCGGGGAGTATCGTCCTTAGATCGAGCAGCAACGCATCGTCCTGAACCCTCCCGATGACGGGGGGCTCGAACCTCCGAAGCCTCCCGGCGAGCCCTTCGGCATCGTGCGCCTCGATCCTGACGGCGAAAGAAGGGACTTCGTGCGTCGGCAGCGTACCGCCGCCGCTGCGGGCCACCGAGGGCACGACCCCGACCCGGACTTCCGGGAGTTTCTTTTCGATGCGGGACGCGAGCGTCCTTGCCCGCTCTTCGACCTCACCGGGCGCTGCAGCGAGCATCCGGAGCGCCGGGAGCTCGTCCCGGGCGGAGCCCTCCAGATACGCCCGCAGCGTCTCCGAGAGCGCCGCCAGGCACATCTTGTCCGCGCGAAGGGCACGGGTCAGGGGATGGGAGCGCATGGACGAGACGATCTGCGACGATCCCACCGCGATCCCGGCCTGCGGACCGCCCAGGAGCTTGTCCCCGGAGAACGTCACGATGGCAGCCCCGTCCCTCACCGCCCGCTGCACGAGCGGCTCGTCGGCGATCGGCAAAAGGGCCCCGCTGCCCACGTCGGCGATCACCGGGAGGCCCAGCGAGGCGAGCTCGTCGATCCACACGGATTCCGTGAACCCGACCGTCTCGAAGTTGCTCTGGTGCACCCAGAGGATGGCCCGAGTCTCCTCCCCGAGCGCGGCCTCGTAGTCAGAAAGACGGGTTCGGTTGGTCGTCCCCACCTCGCGCAGCTTCGCTCCTGAGAGGGCCAGCACCTCGGGTATGCGGAAGCCGCCCCCGATCTCGACGAGCTGCCCCCGGGAGACGATGACCTCTCCTCCCCGGGCCACGGCCGTGAGCGCGAGCAGCGCCGCCCCGGCGCAGTTGTTGACCACCAGCGCGTCCTCCGCTCCGGTCAGGTCCGTGAGCAGCGAGACGGCGTGGTCATAGCGGGAACCCCTCTTCCCGCGCCCGAGGTCGTATTCCAGGTTGGAGTAGCCGGTCGCCGCGACGTAGGCCGCCTCGGCCGCGCGCCGCGAGAGGACCGAACGGCCGAGGTTGGTGTGCAGGACGACGCCCGTGGCGTTGATGACCCGCCGCAGCCCGCGCCGCGCGAGATCCCGCTCGGCCTCGCCCACCACGTCCTCCACGGAGACCTTCCCCTCTCCGGCGCCTTCGAGGATGTCCCTGCGCCTGGCTTCAAGCACACGCCTCACCGCTCCGGTCAGCACGGCGCGCCCGTACCGCCCGGCGGCGCGGCCGGCCTCGGGCGATCTCATCACGGCATCGACGGAAGGAAGCGCCCGCAGCCTCTCTTTCTTCAGGGAATCCCGCATACCCTCGCCAGTATATAACGGTCTCGGCAAGAACCTCCGCGCGGCTATGCTAAACTGGGTCCCCGCTGGAAGTTCCTGTATCGGAGAGGACAGGGAGGACTCTTTTCTTGAGGGAAGGATCTACAAAGTTTCTCGCCGGCGTCCTTCTCGGCGCCCTGGGTGGGTTCGCCGCCGGATCCTTCGTCACGACCCCGGCGGCCCGCTCCGCCGGACACTCTCTGCTCGGGGGCCTCGGCATCTCCGCCCGCCACCTGGGGAGCGCCCTCTCCCGGGCCGCGGACGGCCTCGCAACGACCTTCGAGTCCGGCTACACCCGTCTGCGGGGGCGCGAAGCCTACCTCGAGCGCGAGATCGAAGAGCTGCGCGAGCAGATCGAGAACCTCGAGGGTCGGCGGGGCTGATCGGCCCTCTCAGCGGCCGAAGAGCCGGCGGATCCAGGTCGGCAGCCCCTCGTTGAAGCCGGCCTCCGTGGCGCGTTTGTAGTCCTCGAGGTCCTCCTCCCGGATGGGGGCCCCCAGCTCGCCGAGGATGGCCCGGGCATCCCGCACCCGCTGCTCCGGCACACCCTCCCCGAAGACCGCCTCGACCAGATAGTCCCCGTTCCACCGTATCCTGTAGATCCTGAGCCCCACGATCTCCCGCTCGGAGAACCTGCGCGCCAGCTCGGCCGCACAGCCGCGCGCCTCGTCCTCGCGGGCGAACTCGTAACCTATCGCCCGGGTTCTCTCTCCGGGATCAGCCATCTCAGCCTGCCTCCCGCTCAAATTCCATGCGCGACAACCAGAGTCCCGGGTCGTGGATCTCCGCGAGGCTCGGCAGGTTCTCCGGCCGCTCCCAGACACGCCCGAGCCCTTCCATGCCGACCCGTCTCGCGACGACCTCCGCGAACTGCTCGCCGAGGCGGTACTGTTCCATCTTGAGGTCGAGCCCGGTCAGCCTGAAGATGGCGCTCTCCAGCGGAGGACGATGCTCCCGGCTGCGGGCCATCGCGGAGCTTATGTGCTCGTAGTGGGGCACCATCTCCCTGCCCACCCGGTGCATCACGTAATCCGAGTAGCCCTCCACGAGCGACATCACGGCCTGCACCCGGTCGAAGGTCGCCCGTTGGGAGCGGCTCATCAGGAGCTCGAGCGGGCGTCCTCCGCTGGAGAGGTTGTCGGCCAGACGCCGCAGAAGCTCGCGCAGACCGAGCCGCTCGGCCAGGGGCGCGAGCAACCCCTGCATGAGATCCCCGAGGTGCTCGCCGAGCCAGGCAGCCCCCTCGAACTGCAGCGCGTGGGTCATCTCGTGCAGAACTATCCAGAGCCTGAGCCCGTCGAGTGGAACCCCGAGCCTCGCGGCGGCGGAGGCGATGTTCCCATCCAGGAAGAAGACCCTGCCGGGCCTCTCACGCCGCGCCGCGAATGGTCCGGCGTCGTACTGCCCCAGAACCCGCGTGGAGAGGAACCCGAGCAGGACCCCGACCTGGGCCGTGAGCGTCACGCCGCCGAGCGCCCACGCGAGGTCTCCGGTGCTCCCGGCGGCCTGCCTCAATATAGGCTCCAGCACGGCACCGAAGTTCTCGATGTTGAGGTCTATCCACCGCGCGCGGTCTGAGACCAGCACCCGCTGCGACTCGAAGGGCTCCCGGAGCGGGATCCCGGTGAACTCACAGAGTGGGCCGAGGGCGTGACGGACCGCGGCCGGGTAGTCGAAGCCATCCGCGGCCGGGCGGCTCTCGGTACGCGCGGCCAGCGCCACCGCTATGGCGCGGGCTGCACCCCAGGAGATCATCGCCTCTCTCTTCCCGAGACAACCATCACAACCAGGAGTATAACGCCGGCCGGGCTCCACGCGGTTGCCATTGCCCCGGCCAGGGGTTATATTCCTTGCATGGGCTTCGGCATCGGCTTCCAGGAGATGTTGATCATCGGCGTCATCGTGCTGGTGCTCTTCGGACCCAACAAGCTGCCGCAGATGGCGCGTGACCTGGGGCGCTTCGTCAACGAGGCTCGTCAGTCGATAGACGAGATCAAGGAAGAACTCACCGCCGAGAGCGACGGGAACTCCTTCGAGGAGGACGAGGACTTCGAGGACTACTACAGCGGTGGGCGCGGGGAGCCGGAGAGAGAGGTCTTCGAAGAAGAAGACGAGGATTACGAGCCCCCGCGCGAACGCGCCAGGAAGTCGGGCGCGGAAGCCCGGGGCGGGGAGGACGGCCCCGCCGGTGGAGGAGCTCGCTCTTCCTCCTGAGCTTCTCTTTCAGCCTTCCTTCTCTTCCGCCGAGCCGCTCCGAGCGGGCGGCACGTAGAGAGCACGCCGGAGCGGGTTCTCGTGGTTGCTCCACCCGCCGCGGCTCACGTTCTCGGTAGCCTCCAAAAACATCGCCACCCGCGCGTCCAGGTTGTCTATGTGATGGATCAGCATCGCCTCCAGCGTCCGCGGACGCTCGGGAGCCCCGTACTCCGGCTCTCCCTGATGTGAGAGCAGGATGTGAGAGAGTTCCAGCTCCAGCTCCTCGGGGAAGCCCGGCACCCGCCCGACGTAACGGTGCAGGATCCTCTCCCCCAGCACCACGTGACCCTGCAGGCGTCCCCTGTCGGAGTATGAGAACCCTCCCCCGTCCCAGGACAGCTCATCGACCTTGCCCACGTCGTGGAAGGCCGCCCCGAACAGCAGGAGGTCCCGGTCGACCGGGTAGATCTCGGCCAGAGCCCGCGCCACCCGCACGCATTGCACCGAATGCTCGAGCAGCCCCCCGATGCGCGCGTGGTGCATGCTCTTGGCCGCAGGGGCAGTGCAGAACGCCTCCCAGAAATCCTCGTCCGCCACCATGGCGTCGAAGAGCCGCTTCAGGTGGACATCCTCCAGCTCCTCTCCGACCGACTCCATCTCGGCCGCCAGCGCCGCCAGGTTCCTCTCGGTGACCGGGACGTAGTCCTCTTCGTCAACCTCTTCCCGGCCGAGGATCGTGAGGCGTTCGACCTTCACCTGCAGCATCCCCCGGTACTCGTGGGTGACGCCCTCGACGCGGACGTACTCCGGCCCGTCGAGGCCGCCGAGGAGATCCTTGGGCAACTTCCACATCCTCGCGTCCACCGATCCCGTCCTGTCGACCAGCCGGAGCGCCATATAGGGGACGCCGCGGCTGTCGTTGCGCACCGCGGCGTCCGTCGCCAGGAAAGTCGCGTCGAGCCTCATGCCCGGCTCGAGATCTCTTGCCCAGAACCTCTCTTTCCCCAGAGTGTCTCTGCTCCTCTAGCTCCGGTTATCCCTTGACCGCCCCGGCGGTGAGCCCGGAGACTATCCTGCGCTGGAATATCAACACCAGTATAACAAGCGGGACCGTCACGACCACCGCGGCCGCCGCCTGCGCGCCGTAGTCTATGGTGTGTATCCCGGCGAAGTTCGGTATCACCACCGTCACGGGCTGGGTCGAGGCGGTGAAGAGGAACGTGAGCGCGAAGAGGTAGTCGCCCCACGCCTGGATGAAGGTCAGGATCGCCGCCGTGAACACGCCCGGTGCGGCGAGCGGGACGATCACCTTCCGGAAGGCCTGCAGCGTCGTCGCCCCGTCCACCCTCGCGGCCTCCTCGAGATCCTTCGGCAGCTCCTTGAAGAAGGCTACCAGAAGCCAGACCGTGAGAGGCAGCGCGAAGACCGTATCGGCGATGATCGCCGCCCAGTAGGTGTTTATCAGGCCGATGTCGCTGAACTGCTTGAAGAGCGGGGCGATGATCGCCACCTGCGGGAAGAAGGCCACCGCCAGGATGAACGTCAGCACGGTGCTCTTGAAGCGGAAGCGCAGCCGGGCTATCGCGTACGCCGCGATCGAGCCGAAGAACAGACAGACTATGGTCGTTATTCCGGCGATGATCACGCTGTTCCTCAAAGCCAGCAGGAAGTCCCGATTGGCGAAGATGGTGTGCCAGTGGCTGCCGGTCGTCTGGTGAGGCCAGAGGGTCGGCGGCGAGGCGAAGAGCTCGGTCTTGGTGACGATGCTCATCTTGAACACCCACAGAAGGGGCGCCACGCTCACCAGCACGAAGAGCGTGACGAACAGGTAGAAGAGGACCATGTTGAGGTTGAATCCCCGGCTCTTTCTCTTCCTGCCGGTGGACGCCGCGGTAGTAGTCGCACCTGCCATCTCTCACTCCTCCGTGGAGGTCTGCATCCCGAGGACCCTTATGAAGAACAGCGCGATGAGCAGCGCGGAGACGAAGATGAACACCGCCGCCGCGTTGCCCTCCGGGAACTGGAGCTGGCTCACCCTCACCGACTGGTAGACGAACGTCGAGAGCGACTCGAGCTGCTGCCCCCCCAAGACCCAGAACAGGTCGAAGACCCTGTAGGCGTCGAGGATCCTGAACAGCAGCGCGACGAGCATCGTCGGCTTCAGAAGCGGCAGCGTTATCCGGATGAAGCGCTGGATCGCGTTGGCCCCGTCCACCCTCGCGGCCTCGTACACCTCGCCGGGGATCGTCTGTAGCCCGGCCAGCAAGAGCAGCGCCATGAACGGCGTCGTCTTCCAGGCGTCGACTATCACGCAGGCGATCATGAGAAGCGTCTGATCCGAGAGTATGGGATGGCTGACCAGCCCGAGAGCGTGCGCCACGTAGCTTATGACGCCGACCTGGTCCTGGAACATCAGCCGCCACATCGTGGCCGAGATGACCGTCGGGAAGGCCCACGGGATCAGAACCGCCGCCCGAACCAACCCCCGCCCCCTGAAGGAGCGGTTTATCGCCAGCGCGATCGCCATCCCGACCACAAGCTCTATGGTCACGCTGGCCACCGTGAAGATTATCGTGTTGACGAACCCGCTCTGGAAGTCGGAGTTCTGGAACATGTTCACGTAGTTCTGGACCCCGACGAACGAGCCCGTTACGGTCGGCGTGCCTCCGTGCAGGCTCAGCCAGATCGCGTCCGCCACCGGGTAGAACGCGACCGCCAGCACGATCACGAACACCGGCAGCACCATGAGGTAGGCCGTCCTGCGCTCGGGGTTGCCGAACTCCTCCTTCAGCCATCCTCCGCCGCGTCTTCGCGGCTTGGCTGCGGTGGTCACCCGCTACTCCTTTCCCTGAAGCTCAGGCGTTCTTGCCCTGCTTGATGATCTGGGTGAGCTGCTTCTGCAGCGTGTCCGCCGCCTGCTTGGGGCTCTCCGTCCCCTTGAGCGAGTCGTTGAACTGCTCCTGCATCTTCAGCGACATGTCAGAGTAGTACGGCGAGACCGGCCGCGGATGGGTGTGGCTGATCGCGGCCGAGTTCCGCATCGTCGGAACCTTGTTCAAAAGCTCCTTGTCTTTGTAGAGAGCGCTGAGCGTCGGCAGATAACCACCCTTGATCGCGAACTTCTTCTCGTTCTCGGGCGAGGTCATGAACTGGATGAACTTGTAGGCGGCATCCTGCTTCGTCTTGTCCGAGAGAGCGCTTATGTAGAAGTTCCAACCCCCCAGGGTGCTCGCCGTCTCGTTGTTCCCCGAGACCGGTATCGGGGCGAGCCCGATCTGGCTCGGCTTCATCTTGTACTGCGAGGCGAGCCCGTACATGTACGGCCAGTTGCGGGCGAAGACGGCCTTGCCCCCGAGGAAGACCGGCTCGGTCTGCGGCTCCTGGTAGGTCGCGACGGCCTGCGGCGCCACCCCGCTGGTGACCATGCTCCGCTCGGTGGCGATTCCCTGGATCGCCGGCGGCTGCCCGACCACCACCGTGTTGGTGTTGTAGTCCTTCAGGACGTTGCCCCCGTTGGTCCAGATGTACTCCATCGCATCGCAGACCCCGCCCTCGTACTTGTCCCCCTGGAAGACGAAGCCGTTCTGGATGCCCTGCTCCTTGGTTATCTTCTTGGCCATCGACTTCAATTCGTCCCAGGTCTTGGGCGGGTTCTTGTAGCCGCTCTTGGCCAGAAGGTCCTTGCGGTAGTAGAGCATCCCCGCGTCGGTGAACCAAGGCACGCCCCAGATCTTGCCCTGCCAGGTCATCGACTGTATCGGCCCGGGCAAAAACTTCTTCTGGTCGCTCTCGGTGAAGCGGTCGGAGAGGTCCACGATCCAGCCGTTCGCCGCCAGCTGCGCCGGCCAGATCACGTCCCCCGCGATCAGATCGATGTTCGTCTTCTGCGCCTGGAACTCGGTCTGGATCTGGTTGAAATACTGCCCCGTGTCCGAAGGCATGTGGCGCCAGGTCACCTTGATCTTGCCGCCGTTCTGCTTGTTGAACTCCTTGATGAGCTGCGCCAGCGTCCCCGAAGCCTCCCGGCCGAACGCCACGGTGATGTTCACCGGCCCGCCGCTGCCGGAGCCGCCGCTGCTGCTCCCCCCTCCACAGCCCGCCGCCCCGAGCAGCGCCGCCCCCGCAAGACCTCCTCCCCCAATGCGCAGGAAGTCCCCGCGGCTCAGCTTCCTCCCGGCATCACCACTCTTTTTCTCCATCAGCGAAGCCCCTTTCCCTCGCTCTTTGCTCGTGGTTTTACCGTACGGTAACATACTAAAGGGCTTTAGTAAACTGGTTTGGGGTGGCGTTTATGGCACGCGTTACTATCTCCGATGTCGCGCGGCGAGCCGGGGTCTCGCCGACTACGGTTTCTTTCACGTTCAACCGCCCCTGGGAGCTGAGCCCGGAGACGGTACGGAGGGTTCTGGAGACCTCCAGGGAGCTTGGCTATGCTCCGAACCCGCACGCGAAGGCGCTGCTCTCCAGCAGGTCCGGGGTCCTGGGGCTTCTCGTACCGGAGAGCATCACCGACGCGTTCGCCAACCCGTTCTACTCCTGTTTCGTACAGGGGGTCGGGAGGGTGTGCAACGAGCGGGAGCTTTCGATGATGATCGTCTCGCCCATAGACGAGTCGATCGGCGAGGCGATCACGCGGGCGCCGGCGGACGGGTTCGTGGTGGTCGGGCTCGGCGAGGACCACGAAGACATCGCGCCGCTGGCGCGTCGGGGGGTGCCGTTCGTGGTGGTGGACGGGACTTCGGAGTACGCACCTTCGGTGAACGTCGAGGACGAAAGGGGCGCCTACGAGGCCGCCGCTTTCATTCTGTCGCACGGTCACGAGGACGTACTCTTGATGTCATTCCTGAAGCCGGAACGCTACCGGGACGATCCCTACCGGGACGTCGGGCAGCGCAGGATGGCCGGCTACCGGCGGGCGTTCGAGGAAGCGGGAGCGGGCTGGGAGGAGGGGCATGTTCTGGACGTTCCGTGCTCCTTCGAGGGAGGGAGGAGATGTATGCTCGAGCTCTGGAGAGCGGGCAGGCGGCCGACGGCCCTGATCTGCATGAGCGACGCCGCCGCTTTGGGAGCTCTCCTCGCGGCCAGAGAGCTCGGGCTTCGGGTGCCCGAAGACCTGGAGGTGGTGGGCTTCGACGACATCCCCGCGGCCAGGATCTCCCATCCACCGCTCTCGACGGTACGCCAGCCCACCGTCGAGAAGGGAGCGGCCGCGGCGAACCTGCTCGTCCGGGCGATAGAAGGAGAGGACGTCGCGCAAGAGCACGTCGTGCTCCCCGCCACCCTCGTCCTGCGTGGGAGCACCCGTAGTAAGAAGGGAGCCCCGGCCAAAGCGCCGGGGCTCCCCTGATCCAGGTGCAGCAAAACTAGAGCACGGCCTCCTCGCTCTCCGGGTCGAAGAGGTGGATCTTGCTCGCGTCTATCGCCAGGCGGATCTTACCTCCCTCGCGAGCCTCGCTCTCGGCGGAGATGCGAGCCACCATCATGTCGCCGGTCGTCTCGGTGGAAACCTCCCCGGCGTCCTCCTCCTGCGAGCCCGCCCCCTCGGTCATCTCCTCCAGGGTCTCCAGGTGGGCCGCCTGTTCCCTCGGTATCTCGAAGTAGACGTACTTCTCGCTGCCCATGCTCTCCAGGACCTGCGGGGTGACCTCCAGGACGCTCTGCTCGCTTCCGGCTCCCAGATCCTCCGCCAGGCTCGCGTCCTCCATGTGCTCGGGCCGGATACCGAGGATCACCTCCTTGTTCAGGTACTCGCCGACGTCGCGGCCGTAGACCTGCTTACCCCTCGCGGCCAGCTCTCTGGAGACCGGGATCCGCGTGCGCCCGAAGACGACCGCATAATCTCCGTTGTCACGCTCGACGTGCGCCCGGATGAAGTTCATCGCCGGAGATCCGATGAACCCGGCGACGAAGATGTTCTCCGGGTACTCGTACATCCGCTGGGGATCGGCGATCTGCTGCACGACCCCGTCTTTGATGACCACGATCCTGTCGGCCATCGTCATGGCCTCGGTCTGGTCGTGGGTGACGTAGATGGTGGTCGTGCCGATGCGGTTGTGCAGCTTGGAGATCTCGGTGCGCATCTGAACGCGCAGCTTGGCGTCGAGGTTCGAGAGCGGCTCGTCCATCAAGAAAGCCTTGGGCTCGCGGACTATCGCCCGGCCCAGCGCGACCCGCTGCCGCTGACCACCGGAGAGCGCCTTCGGCTTGCGGTCGAGGAAGCGCTCGATGCCGAGGATGCGCGCCGCCTCCTCGACGCGTCGAGCGATCTCGTCCTTGGGGGTCTTGCGCAGCTTGAGGGCGAAGGCCATGTTCTCCCGCACGTTCATGTGCGGGTAGAGGGCGTAGTTCTGGAAGACCATCGCGATGTCCCGGTCGCGCGGGGGGAGGTCGTTGACGACCTCGTCACCTATGTACAGCCGCCCCTCGGTGATGTCTTCGAGACCCGCGATCATCCTGAGCGCCGTCGTCTTCCCGCACCCCGAGGGCCCGACGAAGACTATGAACTCACCGTCCGAGATGTCTATGTTCATGTCCCTGACGGCCACCACGTCCTCGCCGTAGACCTTGGTTATGTTCTCTAGCGTGACCTCCGCCATGAGACGGACCTCCTTCCTCGGCCCTCAGACCGCCGCGGGCCTCCCGCGCCCACACGCGACGTCTGCGGGGGCCTCTGTTCCCACCACTGCTGCTTCACTTCGGATTCTAACCTATCGGGCATGCGTTTCGTAGCCCAGGTACTCTCTTTTGACTTCGAGTATGCGCCGGACCGAGGCGCGGACCTGCCGCTCCGGGATCTCCCCGGACCTCACCGCCCGGAGCACGGCGCGGTACGCCGCCTCCTCCTGCCCGTAAGAGGAGGTTATGAGCAGAAGGTCGGCCCCGGCCTTCGCGGCCCGGACGGCGGCCTCGGCCGGGGTGCCCGACCCCTTGGCCCCGGCCATGTTGAGGTCGTCGGTGACGATCACGCCCCGGAACCCGAGATCGTGGCGTAGCATCCCGATCGCCTTCGGGGAGAGGCTCGCGGGCCGCTCGGGGTCTATCGCCGGGTAGAGCAGGTGCCCGACCATCACCATCGGCACCCCGGCCTGCACCGCCGCCTCGAACGGCGGCAGATCGTACGCGCGTACGGTGCGCAGGTCGTGATCGACGACCGGCAGGCCGGTGTGGGAGTCGCTGGTCGCGACCCCGTGGTTCGGGAAGTGCTTGGCCACAGAGACGATTCCCGCCTCCCTGAAGCCTCGCACGGCCGCCGCCCCCATCTTAGAAACGAGGGCCGGATCCTCCCCGTAGGAGCGCGAGCCGATCGCGGCCCCGAACCCGGTATCCACAACCGGGGAGAAGTCCGTGTTGACGCCACCGGCACGGAGCTGCCGTCCCATCTTCAGGGCCACCTTCCGCGCCTCTCCGGGATCCCCGCCGCGTCCGATCACCTCGGCGGAGGGCTCCGGAGAGACCCAGGGGGCGTCGGCGACCTCCCCTCCCTCCTGGTCGGTGGCTATGAAGAGCGGTACGCGGGCCTCCCGCTGCAGCGCGCCGGTCAGCGCCCGGGTCTGCTCCCGGCTCTGCATGTTGTAGCCGAAGAGCATCACCCCGCCGATGTTCTCCTCCCGGATCATGCCCTCTACGCGACGGTCCGGCGTGGTCCCGCGCATACCCACGATGAACATCTGCCCCACGGCAGCGCGCAGGCTCATGCGACGTGACTCAGAGACGACGGTCTCTCCCCCTCCGGAGGAGCCACCTCCGAAAGAAGGCGCTCGGGGACCGGGTGCCGCCCTCGAAACTCCGTGGCCCGTCCGCCCCGCGCACCCATAGAGCAAGGCAAGGGAAACCACAGAGAGGACGAGACAGAGCTTCGCGCTCGTACCCAGAACGAAGCCGTTCATCGCCTCTCCAGGCCAACACAGCCCTTCCGCCAGGCTCCAAGATCCCTGTGCTTGAGTATGGCGGAGAAACCCAGCTTTCGCGCCCGCGCGCAGAGCTCCTGCAGGGTCATCCCGGTATCGGTGTACTCGGCCGAGAAGACCGCCTTGTTCCTCTCTACGAAAGGCTCGAGCTTGTAACACCAGCCCTGAGCGAAGCAATCTTCGGTGAGCGCCCAGTCATAGTAGCCGACGAGGTCCACGACCTGCCGCGGGTCGTTCTTCAGGCCGATCGAGAGCCCGATCCGGTGCGCCTGGCGCGCGAGCCACCGGTTGTAGCGGAGCTGATCGGCGTAGGTGATCCTGAACCCCGTACGGTTGGTGTATCCGTCGATGTTATCCGGCTCTATCGCGTCGAAGCCTTTCCTCCTGCACATCTCGAAGCGGGAGCGCATTATCGGGGCGAGCCGTCTGAGCTTCCGGATGTCCAGCCACCTCTCCCCCGGCCACGGGCCATCCCTCCTCCCGATCACCGACCTCGGGAACCTGCCGGCATCCGGACGCCATCTCTCCCAGGTCCCGACATCGACGTAGCAGATCACCTTCACACCTTTACGGTGCAGTCTGGCCACCGTCCTCTTCGAAGTATCGAAACCGTCCACGTCGTAGACCCTGACGGGATAGGAGGCATCCACCTTCCCCTGCAGCTGCCACTGCCAGCTGGTCCCGGGCCTCGGCCTCCAGATGGCGGCCCCATCCTCGAAGACGAAGCCCGACAAACCGATTACGAGCAATGAGAGAACCAGAGTGAGATACCCTCTCTTCCCCGGCATGAACACGCAACGTAGTGTACAGGATGCGATCACGCGAGGAGAGGGACTGAGAACCATCCCGCTCTCGGTTATCCTTTGGTTGGCGTGATAGAGCTCAGATACGAATCCGGTACGCTGGTCGCCACGGGCGAGAAGCCGCCGGAGCCCTTCGTCTGGGACTCCAGAACCCGTCAGTGGCGGGCCCCTGCTGGTGCCTACCGCGAGACAGTACTCTCTCTGCGCGAGTCGGGCATCCCGCACCGGGATCTCGCGGGAAACTTCGAGAAGCTTCGGCTCGAGTCTCGCGTCTCCATCGAGATGCGTCCCTACCAGAGCCAGGCGCTCGCCGCCTGGTGGAAGGCGGGCCTGCGCGGGGTGGTAGTGCTCCCCACCGGTGCCGGCAAGACCACCGTGGCGGTCCGGGCGATGGAGCGGACGTCACGCAGTACGCTGGTCGTGGTCCCCACGCTCGCGCTGATGAAGCAGTGGTACTCTGTCCTGCAGGACGCCTTCGGAGGATCGATAGAGATCGGGCTCCTCGGCGGCGGCTACCACGAGATCACCCCGATCACGGTCACCACCTACGACTCGGCGTACATCCACGCCGAGCGCTACGGCGACCGCTTCGCGCTCGTCGTCTACGACGAGGTTCACCACCTGCCCGCCGAGAAGTACGCCATAATCCCGAAGATGCTCGTCGCCCCCTACGCCCTCGGGCTCACCGCGACCCCCGAGCGTCCGGACGGCGGCCACGAGCTGCTTCCGGAGCTGGTGGGGGGCGTGGTCTACCGGCGCTCGGCGGAGGATCTCGCGGGATCGTACCTGGCCCCATACGAGCTGGTGCGCATCCCGGTCGAGCTCACCGCGAAAGAGCGCTTCGAGTACGCCCAGGCGGACGCCGTCTACCGGGATTTCCTGCGGAAACACCAGCTCAGCGTGCGCTCTCCGGAGGACTGGCAGCGGTTCATCCTCGTCGCCTCGACCAGCCACTCCGGGGGCAGGGAGGCGCTGCTCGCCGCCAGGAGGAGGCGCGAGATCCAGTCCTCGGCGGTGCGCAAGGTGACGACGCTCGAGAGCCTCCTCAAAAAGCACTGGGACGACCGCTCGATCGTCTTCACCAAGAGCGTCGAGGAGGTCTACGCGCTGAGCCGCAGGTTCCTGATCCCGGGCATAACCTACGAGACCCCGGCTAAGGAGCGCAAGGAGATCCTGGACCGCTTCCGCGAGGGCCGCTACCGGGCGATAATCGCCTCCGACGTCCTCAACGAAGGGGTCGACGTGCCGGACGCGAACGTCGCCATGATCCTGGCCGGAAGCGCCTCGGTGCGCGAGTACGTCCAGCGGCTGGGGCGGATCCTGCGCCCGAGAGACGGCAAGCGGGCCGTGCTCTACGAGCTGGTGACAAGCGCGACCGGCGAGGAGTTCACCTCCCGGCGCAGGCGCGAGGCCTTCGCCTGATGCTGCGCGGCGAGCACGTGATGGCCCACCTCCGGCGCGGGTTCGTCGTCCCGCACCGGCTCTCGCCCGAAGACGGCCGGGCACTCGAGGCGGCGGGCGAGGTCTGCCGCGTCTACGCCTCGCATCTGGGCCGTCCGAGACGCGAGCTCGAAGAGGCCCTCTCCCGCGCCGAGGAGGAGGCCGGCCCCCGGCTCGACCCGAGGCGCGGCT
Source organism: Rubrobacteraceae bacterium (assembly GCA_023511405.1). Classification (GTDB taxonomy): domain Bacteria; phylum Actinomycetota; class Rubrobacteria; order Rubrobacterales; family Rubrobacteraceae; genus Rubrobacter_E; species Rubrobacter_E naiadicus. Next base: position 16,423 of record JAIMBO010000024.1, on the reverse strand, counting down.
TCCGGGTGGTGCGGGCGCTGGCGAAGCTCCTCGAGGAGCGATCCGGGTGGGCTCCCCCGACCGACGCCGACCCCTACACCGTGCGCACCCGCATCTTCGAGCTCGCCGCCGCGATGCCCGAGCTCCCGGTCTCCGAGCCCGGGCTCCTCGACGTGGCGACCCGCGAGGAGGTGCTCGCGCAGGTCTCGCGCGAGACCGGCCTCGAGGATCCATCCGCCGTCATGTACGCCGACCGGCAGGCCGAGCAGATCCTCGCGAGCCTCTCCGAACCCTCCCCCGAGGAGCTCATCGCCCGCTACAACACCGCTCAGGTCCAGGGCGTGCTCTACTCCGCACGCGAGCTGGTGGTGGACCTGGGCCGCGAGGCCGACGCCAGGACGGTCTTCGGCTACGTGAAGCTGCTCGGTCTGATCTACCGCCTGGAGATCACCCCGGATGGATACCGGCTCCACCTCGACGGCCCGCTCTCGATCTTCAGCGGCACCCGCCGCTACGGCCTGAGGATCGCCAAGTTTCTCCCCGCCCTGCTTCTGACCTCGCCGTGGCGCCTCTCCGCGGACGTGACCTGGCGCGGCCGCGAGGCCCGTCTGGAGCTCGACTCTAAGAGCTGTGATCTCGAGAGCCACTACGCGGCACCCGAGGCGGCGGAGGAAGAGGACCTGCGCTCCGCCTTCCGTACGTCCTGGGAGCGCACCCGGGATGTCGCCGGCTGGGAGCTCGACGCCGAAACCTCGATCATCCCCCTCCCCGAGCTCGGCACCGCGCTCGTACCGGACTTCACGCTGCGCCGGGACGAAGAAGAGGTCTACCTGGAGATCCTCGGCTTCTGGAGCAGACGTCACCTCGTCGAGCGGGTGCATCTGGTCCGGGAGGCCGCGAAGCGGGGGAAGAGGGTGCTCGTCGCGGCCTCGGAACGCCTCTCCGTCTCCCCGGAAGCCCTCTCGGAGGCCGCGGAGAGCGGGGTGATCCCGTTCAAGGGCCGGCTGCGCCCCGCGGACGTGCTCGAGCGGCTCTAGCGTCCCCTGATCGCACCAGCGAGCAGGCGGATGGCGAGCGGCCGGAGGACCTCCCGGGCCGCCCTGCGGGCCCGCTCCTCCTCCGTCCCGGAACCGTCCGGCGAGAGCCTCGCCGCCGCGCGCATCAGGTTCGGCATCCTGCCGTCGGCGCTCTCCACCCTGCGTGCCAGGTACTCCAGCGTCACCCCCGCGAGCAGCAGCCGGTGCACCTCAGGCGACCCTTCCGCGGTCTTGCCCTCGATGTTCAGCCGGGGAACGATCCGGTCCAGCCAGCGCGGGAACCACCAGTTCCACCTCCCGAGCAACGTCATCGTCGCCGGGACGAGGACCAGCCGGATCACGGTGGCGTCGACGAAGATCGCGGTGGCCAGCCCCAGCCCGAACTCCTTGATGATCCTGTCGTCCCCGATGACGAACGAGAGGAAGACCAGGACCATTATCGCGGCGGCGGCCGTTATGACGCGCGCGGTGAGCGCGAGCCCCTCCCCCACCGAACCCCTCGGGTCCCTGCTCCTCACGTAGCTCTCCCGGATGCGGCTGACCAGGAAAACCTCGTAGTCCATCGAGAGGCCGAAGAGGATCGCGAAGAGCATCATCGGCAGGTAGGATTCGATCGGGCCGGTCTTCCCGACCCCGAAGATACCCGCCGCCCACCCCCACTGGAAGACGGCGACCAGGACGCCATAGGCCGCCCCGATCGAGAGCAGGTTCATCACCGCGGCCTTCAGAGGCACCAGCACCGAGCGGAAGACGGCCATCAGAAGAAGGAAGCTCAGCCCGATCACGAGCGTGAAAAAGTAGGGCATCCGGGAGGAGATCTTGTCACCGATGTCTATGAACGCGGCGGTCGCCCCGCCCACGTACGCCTTGACACCGGTACCCCCGAGCACCCGGGGCAACACGTGAGCCCGCAGACGCTTTACGGTATCCGTGGTCTTCTGGCTCTGGGGTGAAGTCGTCGGGTAGGCGGTTATGACGGCGGTGTTGCCTTCCTGGTTGAGGTTCGGCGGCGTCACCTCGGCCACGCCCCCGGTGCTCCCGAGCGCCCGCTCCACACGGCTCAGGGTGGACCTGGAGAGCCCACCGTTCTTCTCGAGCACCACGAGCAGCGGCGCGTTGAACCCGGGACCGAACCCCTCGGTCAAGAGATCGTAGGCTCTGCGGCTGTGCATCGAGGTAGGCTTGTTCCCGTCGTCGGAGAACCCCAGGCGCATGCTGAAGACCGGCAGCGCGAGCACCACCAGGAGGGAGGCCGCCAGGACCGCATACACGAGCGGACGCCTCTGTATCTGCCCGCTGAAGCGGCTCCCCAGAGAGCTCCTCCCCTCACCCCGCGGCAGCGGAACCCGCCACCGGTCCACGTTGCGCCCGGCGAGCGCCAGCAGCGCAGGAAGGAGCGTCACCGCGACCACGACGCTGAGAGCCACCACGAGGGCGGCCGCCACACCGAGTGCGGTTATGAACGGTATGCCCATGGTGAAAAGCCCCAGAAGCGCTATGGCGACGATCGTGCCGGCCGAGACCACCGCCCTGCCGGAGGTGTCGACCGCCTGCGCCACCGCCTCCTCCACCCCGAGCCCGGAGGAGAGCCCCTCACGGAAACGTACGACGACGAAGAGCGCGTAGTCTATCCCGACGCCGAGCCCGATCATGGCCCCGAACGCCGGGGTGAAGGTGCTGAGGTCCGTGACGCGCGTGAGAAGCTCCACGCCGGCCAGCCCGGTCCCGAGCCCGGCGAGCGCGGTGGCTATCGGCAGCCCCATCGCCACGACGGAACCGAAAGCGACGAGGAGTATGGCAACCGCGGCGGCGAGGCCTATCGCCTCGGAGCGCCCGGGAGGGGTGGTCTCGGTCGCCGAGATCACCTGCCCCCCGACCTCGACCCTGAGCGTCTTCGTGTTCGAGTTATCAGCGAGATCTTCCAGCTTCTTCACGCTCTCGGGGTCGACCGCGGGTGCGAGCTTGTCGTACTGCACGACGGCGTAGGCTATCCTGCCATCCTTCGAGATGGCGCCAGGCATCCTGTAAGGCGAGCTGACCCCCGTCACCTCCGGAAGCTTCTCCGCCCTGCGCAGGATCTTCTGTATCTTCCGTTCCACCCCTGGGCTGGCAATCTCGCCCCGGCGCGCCTTGAAGACCAGGGTGGCGGAATCCCCAGCCTGACTCGGGAACCTGCTCCGGAGCAGATCGAGCGCCTTCTGGGACTCGGCCCCGGGCAGCTTGAAGGAGTCTACGAAATGACCTCCGTAGACCTGGGAGAGAACGCCGAAGACGCTGAGCACGACGGCCCAGCAGACGATGACCGCCCATCTCCTCCTGACCGCGAGGCGCGCCCACCTCCCGAGCAGGCTCTCGCCGCGCCGGCCGCCTTCTTCTCTGAAACCCTTCTGCTCTGGTCGCGAGCGGATCAAAACCCCTCCGTCATACCGGTGCTCCGCGGGAGTGGACCCGCACATCGGCTCCTGTTTCTACCACCTCCGCACGCCCGAAGACGTGCTCGTTTCAACCAACGACGCCAGCACCCTCGCGGCCATCGGCCGCAGGACCTCGGACGCCGCGCGCCGGGCACGCGCCATCTCCGTCTCTCCTTCGACCTCGGGGACGAGCCGGGCCACCGCGCCGACGAGCGCGGGAGATCCCCCGGCATTCCCCTCCACGTAGAGAGCAAGATACTCGAGGAAGAAAGCCGCGAGCAATCTCTCTTCTCGTCCAGACCGGCTCCCCTCGGTGCTGCCGCCACGCCTCCTCGCCCGTTCCCCCGCCAAGAGGATTACGACGCTCCCGACCATCGCGTAAGCCGCGAGCACCGCGAGCGCGCCCGCGATGTGGCTCCCTCCGAAGTACACCGTATTCCGCACCAGCGTCGTCCCGGCCCCCGGCGGCAGCAAGATGCCCAACGCCCGCCAGGGCTGCGGCAAAAGCTCCGGCGCGTAAGGCCCCCCGGACGAAGGATTCCCGAGCACGACGAACAGCAGTATCGCGATCCCCGTCCCCGCGATCCCCAAGAGCGCCTGCAGGGCCGCCGCTGCGACGGCGGTGGCGAAGACGACGAGGGCGCCGATCGCGGCCAGATCCGCCCCCGGACCGCCGAGCGCCCCGATTACTCCCTCCAGCAACACCGCCCCGATCGCCCCGGCCGCCACCGCGTACGCGGCGAAGCCTCCCACGCGCCCCAGCGCCGCCCGCCAGCCCTCCACGTTCCTGCCACGCAGGATCGCCACCGCCGTCGCCAGCAAATAGCCCCCGACGACCCAGCCGACGACCGCGTAGAAGGACGAGAGCCCCCTGGAGTCCCCACCCGGGAGCGGCTTGACGTCCTTCACGCTGAGCGTCCGGCCCTGAGAGCGTTCGATCCCGGAGAACTCCTCCCGGAGCATGCGCGAGACGATCGGGCTCGCAGCATCCGCGACCAGCAGGCGATCTCCCCCACGCCCCAAAACGACGGCCCCGTAAACCTCGCGGTCGTCTATCGCTCCTCGCGCCTCCGACACCCCACGCTTCCTCTCCAGCTTCAGGTCGTTCCCCACCGCCCCCTCCACCACCCGCTCGAACCGGACCACCGCACCTTGCGACCCGACGACCGCGACCGGAACCTCGTGCGGCTTGGGAGCATGCAGCGCTCCCACGTAAGACCAGATGAAGAGCATCTGCAAAACGAACACCCCAACCCCGAGCAACACCGTGAACCGCGCCGGCGAGCGCAACACCCATACCCTCGAATACCTGATCTTCTCACGCATCTCGATACTCCCAATCATTTTATGACTGACCGTCGGTCATAAAATACACCGGGATGAGGTTGGGGGCAAGGCATGTGGATCAGGAGGAAGGAGCGAGGGCTTTACGGACGAAGAGCTTGGTCGCCTGTTTCAGGGCTTCCGGGTCATCGGGGATTCCGAAGGCCATGGAGGAGAAGAGGTTCTCTTCGACGGCGCCGGAGATCAGGTAAGCGAAGAGGGTTGGGTATCCGGCGGCGTCGGCCTCCCGGCGTTTCACCGCCTCTTCGATGATACGGGACATGGGCTCCACGTAGCGCCGACGGTTGTCTGCGGCGCCGGGTCCGAACTCCGTCGGGTAGTGGCGGTAGAAGAGGCTGAAGAGCGAACGGTTGGTGTGGTGGAACTCGAAGACGAAGTCTATGGCGGCGTCGATGAGCTCCGTGAAAGGGCCTTCCCAGCCCTCGACGAGGCGCATCAGCCGGGTTCGGCTCTCCTCGACGAAGCGTTCGCGCAGGGCGAGGGCGAGGTCTTCCTTGCTTCCGAAGTAGAGGTAGAAGGTTCCTTTGGCGACCCCGACCCGGCGGCAGAGCTCCTCCACGCTGGTGCTCTCGTAACCGTGCTCGGTGAAGAGCTCCAGCGCCGCTTCGAGGAATTCCTTTCGGCGTTCGGCGGGGGGTTTGGACCTGGGTCTTCCCCGGCTCCTTCGGCGACCATCAGCCACGGGAGCATCCTAACACACGGGTTGAGGTGCGCTCCGGGACCGCGTCCTTATAATCTCCTACATGGAGAAGAGCGTGAGATCTCTCGCCGCGCTCACGCTGGCCTGCGCGCTCGCGGCGACCATATTCGGGTTCGGGAGCGACGTGTTCTCCTTCAGGAGCGTCTACGCGGGGCACGTGGGGAGGGAGGCTTTGATCCAGACGGCCCGGCTCCTCGTGTACGTGGCGCTTGGGGTTCTGCTCGTCTTCCAGGGCGGATGGAGAGGCGTGGTCGCCGCCCTCTTCATGGTCGTCGTGGCCACCGCGGCGGAGTGGGCCCTCCTCTCCACAGCGCTCGGGTTCGCCAGCATCCCCGATCCTTCGGGCTACGAGCGGCGCTTCGCCGGATTCACCCGTCCTCCTTACGAGCGGTGGGCGCTCTGGGACATCCTCTCCGTCGGAGGAGCCGCCGCTTTCTCCTGGCTGCTCATCAGGATAGCCCACTTCGATCCCACGGGGCCTCGGGACGGATGACCTCCATCTCCTCGTCCTCGTCGAAGTCGAGCAGGAAGACCTCCCCGAGGGCGTTGAAGTCGTAGCGCGAGCGGGGCAGGACGCCCTCCTCCGAGTCCTCCACCTCGACGTCGGTGACCAGAACCCCGTGTCCTCTGCAGCGCCGGCACGGGATCGGACGCCAGGAAGCCCCGTCGTCTCCCAGACCGCCGCAGTTGGGGCACTCCCGGAACCCGGTGTAGTGGATCGTGATCTTCCTCACAGGAAAACACCCTCCGAAGAGCCTTCTGGCAGACGTGAGTCTAACGCAGGAGGCGCTGACGTTGCATAATCTCCCGCGTGAAGATCACGCGAAAGAAGTTCATCGGGGCGCTGGTCGGCGCGGGGGTGCTAGCCGGCGGCGGTGCGTGGACGGTGCGTCAGACCGAGCGGCGGGCGCGGATAGAGAACGTCGCCCGGACCGTACCCGAAGGGAACGTGCTGCGTTTCCGTTCGCGCCCGGACCTGAAGCCCCCCGCCGTCGAGATCGAGAAGAAACCGAGGGGCATCTTCGACCGAAAGGGCGACTACGTCTTCCTCGCCCCGCAACCCAAGACCCCAGGACATTACGGGGCGATGATCCTCGACGGCGAGGGGCACCTCGTGTGGTTCTACCAGCCGGAGGGCCGCAGGCTGGAGAACTTCCGGGTGCAGCGCTACCACGACGAGCCGGTTCTGACGTGGTGGGAAGGCAGGGTCACGAACGGGCATGGACTCGGCGAGTACGTGCTGCTCGACCGTTCCTACCGGGAGACAAAGAGGGTGAGGGCAGGTAACGGATACAAAGGCGACCTGCACGAGTTCCTCATCACGCCACAGGGAACGGCCCTCTTCACCGTCTACCACCCCGTGCGCCACGATCTCACCCCCGCAGGAGGGAGCAAAGACGCCCTGGTCTACGACGGCATCGCCCAGGAAGTCGATGTCGAGAGCGGGAAGGTGCTCTTCGAGTGGCACAGCCTCGACCACGTGCCCGTAGAGCTATCCTACGGCAGGCCCCCGAAGAAATCGGACATACCCTTCGACTACTTCCACATAAACTCCATAGACGTAGACCACGACGGCAACCTCCTCATCTCTTCCCGCAACACCTGGGCCGTCTACAAAGTACACAGGAAAGACGGGCACGTGATCTGGCGTCTGGGCGGCAAGAAGAGCGACTTCGAGATGGGCCCCGGCACCAGGACCGCCTACCAGCACGACGCCAGGCGCCACCCGGACGGCACGATCACGATCTTCGACAACGGCGGCAACCCGCCGGTGCACGAGCAATCCCGGGGTGTGGTGATCCGGCTGGACACGGAGAACATGAAGGCAGACCTGGTGCGCGAATACGTCCACCCGGGGAAGAAACTCCTCGCCGGGGCCGAGGGCAACGTACAGATGCTCCCCACCGGAGAAGCCTTCATCGGGTGGGGCTACGAGCCGTTCTTCTCGGGCTTCGGCCGAAGCGGGGATCTGGACTTCGACGCCCGCCTCCCCGGCCTGGGCCGCTCGTACCGGACCTACTGGTTCTCCTGGGAGGGTCGTCCCCCGGACAGGCCCGCCCTGGTGGTGGAGAAGCAGGGTGACGCCGCCGTCGTGTACGTGAGCTGGAACGGGGCCACCGGGGTGAGCAGGTGGCGGGTTCTCTCCGGCAAAGACTCCTCCGGTCTCACACCAGCCGGTGAGGCATCGAAGAAAGGGTTCGAGACGGCCATAACCGTGCGTGGCGGGGGGCCGTACTTCGCCGTGCAGGCCGTGGATAGCGCAGGCGGAGTGCTGGCCACATCCCGGACGATCAAGGCCCGCTAGACGCTACAGGAACGCACCGCTCGGCAGGTAAGGGGCGAGCGGCCCGACCGTCCCCCGGATGCAGACGGGCCCGCCGGGTTCGAGTACGAGACCGGCCGCGAGCGCCACCCTCACGGCCCACTGCTGCTCCGCCGTGATCCAGGAGATCTCGACCTCCCTCTGTGGCTCCGCGTTCGCCAGCACCCGCCAGAGGAGGGTCGTGGCCGTTCTCTCGCCTTCGGCCGCGAGGATCAAGGGACGTCCCTTGTGTGTAAGCGCGTAGCCCCTCTCCTCCCCCACCTCACAGACGAACATGCGCGCCCCGGCGCCGAGCAGGAACTCGAGGTCCGGACCGTGCGGCGCACCCCGCACGAACCCGTCCACCTCAGCGGCGAGCTCGATGTCCTGTTCCCCTCCCTCGCGCACCCGTATCCTGCCGGGCAGACTCCGTCGGTCCACGTACCCTCTGGCCGTGAGGGTGGGACGCAACGTGAACCCGGCGAGCGCATAACTCCTCATCGCCGCCGGGTGTGTGGAGGAGGCGATCATGCTCCCCCGGCACCCCTCGGCGTAGCTCATGGCCCTCTGCAAAAGCCTCTTCCCCACGCCCCGCCCCCTGCATCTTTCGTCCACGGCGAGCAGGGAGAGTATCCAGAGCCCCTCCCGTCTGAGGGCGATCGAGATCCCCGCGAGCCTGCCCCCCTCCTCAGCGATCCAGGCTCCGCCGGGATCGGTGGCGAGGAAGTGCCGGTAGCGGTCCTTGCGGTGGGCCACCTCTCCCGGGGTACGCCTGAGTATCTCCTCCCGGTCTCTCGCGAAGGCATGGGAGACCAGCTCGTATGCGGCGTCCACATCGTCCGCGGTCATCGGGCGAAAGCTCAGGATGTCTTCCAACTCTACGCGCTACCTCCAGCTCCTCTGGTAGGCGATCTGCTCCTCCGTGAGCCTCTCCGGCTCGACGCCGAGCGTCGAGAGCTTGGTACGGGCGACGTACTCGTCTATCTCGGGTGGTATGGGACGCAGCCCCGGTTCGAGCCTGGAAGCATCCCCGGCCAGATAGTGGGCGCACAGCGCCTGCACCGAGAAGGTGAGGTCCATGATCTCGACGGGATGGCCGTCCCCGGCGGCGATGTTGACCAGCCTGCCGCGGGCGAGGACGTGCAACCTCCTGCCGTCGGGGAGCTCGTACTCGGTCACGTTCCTGCGAGCCTCCCGCTCGGTCACGGCCATCTCCTTGAGCGCGGCCAGGTCGAACTCGTGGTCGTAGTGGCCGGCGTTGGCGAGTATTGCGCCGTCCTTCATCCGCTCGAAGTGCTCGGCGCGCAGCACCTTCAGGTTGCCGGTGCCGGTGAGGAAGACGTCCCCTTCCTCCGCAGCCCGGAGGGAGTTCATCACCTCGTAGCCCTCCGCATGGGCCTCCAGCAGCTTAACCGGGTCGGCCTCGCAGACGACGACCCGGGCGCCGAGGCCATGCGCGTAGCGGGCGAGCCCGCGCCCCACCCACCCGAAGCCCATCACCACCACCGTCTTACCCGAGATGAACAGGTTCGTGGCGGCGAGCAGGCTCACGAGCGCCGAGTGGCCGGTTCCGTATCGGTTGTCGAAGAGGTGCTTGCACCGGGCATCGTTCGCCGCGAGGACCGGGAAGGGTAGCACCCCCTCCTCGGTCATCGCGCGCAGCTTGATGATCCCGGTCGTCGTCTCCTCCGAGGCGCCCACGACTCCGTCGACGAGGTCCGGCCGCATCCGCACCAGGCGGCTCACGAGCTCGGCCCCGTCGTCGACGATTAGCTCGGGGGCGGTCTCTATCGTACGCAGCAGGTACCCCTCGAACTCCTCCTCGGTCGGGTCGTGGGTGGCGTAGACCCGGACCCCGCGGGCGGCGAGCGCGGCGCACACGTCGTCCTGCGTGGAGAGCGGGTTGCTCCCGGTGACGGTGACCTCCGCCCCGGCCCGGGCGAAGAGCAGCGCGAGGTAGGCGGTCTTCGCTTCGAGGTGGATCGCCATCGCGATCCTGCGCCCCCGCAGCCTCCCGTCGGAGAGGAAACGCTCGTAGACGGCGTTCATCACCGGCGCGTGCTGCGCCACCCAGCCTATCTTGCGCTCCCCCTCGGGGGCGAGCGCGGGATCAGCGATGATCGAATCCTGGCTCAATCCTCACCCGTCCTTTCGTGAGATCTCCGCCGCAACACCCCGGCGAGCACACCGGGATGGTCGGTCATGATCACGTCGACCCCCATGTCGAGCAGGGATCGCATCTCCTCCGCCCCGTTTATCGTCCAGACGTCCACCCTCAACCCCATCCCGTGAGCCGCTCGCACGAAGCGCGGGGTCACGACCCGCACGCCCCTGTAGACCGAAGGCACCTGCAACGCCTCGTACCCCGGCCTGAGGACCCGCTGCAGTCCGGCCCCGGCGAGCAGGTAGAACGCCCGGATCTCCGGCCCCGAGGCGGCAGTGGGCACACGCCCGGCGACCAGCCGCCTGAACCGCCGCATCACGCCCAGGTGGCGGGAGGCGACGATGACACGCTCTCTGGCTCCCGCTCTCTCTATCACCGAGAGGACGATCCTCTCCACCCCGGGGATGGGATCCTTTATGTCGGCGTTTACCGGTACGTCGGGGAAGGCCTCGAGGATCTCCTCGAAGGTCGGAACCACGACCCCCCTGCCCCGAAACGGGTGGGTACGGCCACCGTCGGGTGTGAAGCGGTAGCCGGCATCCAGCTTTCTGATCCTTTCGAGGGTCATGTCGCGCACCGGTCCGGAACCATCCGTGGTCCTGTCGACGGTGGCGTCGTGCATGACCACCACGTGCCCGTCCGAGGTCAGACGCAGGTCGAGCTCCAGGCCGCCCGCGCCATCTTCGAGGCCCGCCCGGAAGGCCTCCAGCGTGTTCTCGGGCGCCCTGGCCGACGCCCCGCGGTGAGCCAGGTTCACCGGCCAGCTCTTCCCGAGTAGCCCCCGAGATCCTCTCCGCTTCACCACAGCAGAGACAACATTAGCACACGGCACAAACCTCCTGCCCCCGGTAGAGAGGATTTGAATACCGCGGGCATCTCTCGTATACTCTCCGCACGCAGCCATGTCGGAGTGGCGGAATAGGTAGACGCGCTAGCTTGAGGGGCTAGTGTCCGATACAAGGACGTGGGGGTTCGAGTCCCCCCTCCGACACATCGGGGGTCGGAACACGCTCGCGACGAACCTGCGTGCTCCCACGAGAATCCGCCGGGCGGCGGGCCCGCGGAGATACACCGGGTGGTTCCCCACCCTTTCGTGGCAGACCGCACGTTGAAAAGCCCCATCCGTTGTATAATGAACCTCAGGAGTCGCCTGTTCTCCCCATCCTCCCCGGGCGGCTCCTCTTTTTCTTTCGTCAGCCGAAGTAGATCAGGAGCACCGTCGTTATCAGGAACAGCACGATGACGACCCCCGTGAGCTTGTTGAGGTTCTTCTCCATTATCGTGGTTCCCGAGAAAGTGCTCCCTATACCACCTCCGAAGGTGGTGGTGAGCCCGCCGCCCTTCCCGGAGTGCAGCAGGATGAGGACGACCAGCGCGATGCAGAACATTATGTGGAAGAACGCGAGCACGTAGATCATGCAGCGTACTCTACCACAAACTCTCCCGCCCCGGACGTCTTTTCTCCGGCGCCTCCGGGCGAATGGTCCGCCCTACCCGGCGGCCTCGATCAACCTCGCGAAAGAATCCACCTCGAGGCTCGCTCCGCCGACGAGCCCGCCGTCGACGTCCTTCTGGGCTACGATCTGCGCCACGTTCTCCGGTTTTATCGAACCGCCGTAGAGGATGCGCACCTCCGAGGCGAAATCATCTCCCCTGAGCTCCCCGAGGAAATCCCGGATCCTGCCGATGGCATCCTGTGCATCCTCCGGGGTGGCCGTATCCCCGGTGCCGATGGCCCAGATCGGCTCGTAGGCGAAGACTATGGAGCCGCCCACCGTGCCATCGTCCAGCGCCTCGACGACGCTCCTGACCTGCCCGGAGACCTTCTCCCACATCCCACCGGCGTCGCGTTCCTCCTTGGTCTCCCCCACGCAGACGACCGGGAGCAGGCCCGACGAGACGGCCTTCGCCGCCTTGCGCGCGACCATCTCGTCGGTCTCGCCGAAGATCTCACGCCGCTCGGAGTGCCCGACTATGACCGCCTCCACGCCGAGGTCGAGGAGCATGGGAGCGGAGATCTCGCCGGTGTACGCCCCGGAATCCTCGTAGAAGAAGTTCTGGGCGCCGGGGATGATCGGGGTGCCCTCGGCCATCCGGGCGACCTCGGAGAGGCAGGTGAACGGGGCGAAGACGGCCACGTCCACCCCTTCGGCGTCGCTGGCGTAGGGGATCAGGGCGGCCATGTAGTCCTGCGCCTCGCGCACGGTCTTGTTCATCTTCCAGTTCGCCGCCATCATCGGTCTTCTCGCCATACGCTGCTACCCCTCCTTCTCCGGGAGCACCGCGACGCCGGGCAGCTCCCTGCCTTCCACGTACTCGAGCGAGGCCCCGCCGCCGGTAGAGATGTGGCTCATCTCATCCTCGAGCCCGAGCTTGCGCACCGCGGCGACAGAGTCCCCGCCGCCGACGACGCTCGTCGCCCCGCTCTCGGCGACCGCCTTCGCCACACCCTCGGTACCTTTCGCGAACGCTTCGATCTCGAAGACGCCCATAGGGCCGTTCCAGAAGATCGTGCGCGCTGAGGAGATGTGCCGCCCGAAGAGCTCGACCGTCTCGGGGCCTATGTCGAGGCCCATCCAGCCCTCCGGGATGCCGTCCGCCGGCACCGTCCTGCTCTCGGCGCCCTCCTCCATCTCGCGTGCGACGACCACGTCCACGGGCAGGACGAGGCGCTCCCCGGCGCTCTCCATCAGCTCTTTCGCCTGTTCGACGTAATCGTCCTCGACGAGGGAGCTCCCCACCTCGTAGCCCCTGGCCTTGAAGAACGTGAAGCACATCGCCCCGCCGACGAGCAGGGTGTCCGCCCGCTCCAGGAGGCTCTTTATCACCCCGAGCTTGTCCGAGACTTTCGCCCCGCCGAGGATCGCGACGAACGGGCGCTCCGGGGACTCGAGCACGGCGTCGAGGTAGTCGAGCTCCTCTTCCAGCAGAAAACCCGCAGCGGACGGGAGAAGACGCGCGACCCCGACGGTCGTGGCGTGCGCCCGGTGCGCCGCGCCGAAGGCGTCGTTCACGTAGAGGTCGGCGAGCGCGGCGAGCTGTCTCGCGAACTCGGGATCGTTCTTCGTCTCGCCGGGGTAGAAGCGGGAGTTCTCCAGCAACACCACCCCCTGCCCGTCCCACTCCGCGAGCGCCCGCTCGACCTCGGGACCTACGGCCTCATCCAGCTTGAGTACCTGCCGGTCGAGGAGTTCGCCGAGGCGCCGGGCGACCGGGTCCATCCTGTACTTCGGGTCGGGCTCGCCCTTGGGGCGCCCGAGGTGCGAGATCAGGATCGGCCGCGCCCCCTCGGAGAGCAGGTAGCGGATCGTCGGCAACGCCCGCCTTATCCGGGTGTCGTCGGTGACCCGCCCGTCCTTTATCGGCACGTTGAAATCGACCCGCACGAGCACCCGCTTGCCCCGCACGTCGAGGTCCCTCACGCTCCTCTTGTTCATATCACCTCCTCACCGCGGGCGGCCCGGAGGGTAGCGCTCCGGGCCGCCCGGCGGAAGATAGCCGCAGAGAACGCCAGCTAGAGCTTGCTGCCGATGTAGGCCGTGATGTCGCAGGTGCGGTTGGAGTAGCCCCACTCGTTGTCGTACCAGCCCAAGACCTTGACGGTCCTGCCGGTGGACATGGTGAGCGGGGAGTCGAAGACGCACGAGGCCGGGTTGCCGATGATGTCGGTCGAGACTATCGGGGCTTCGGAGTACTCGAGGATGCCGGCGAGCTCCCCCTCGGCAGCCTGCCTGAAGGCGGCGTTCACCTCTTCGGTGGTGACCTCGCGGCTGACCTGCGCGACGAAGTCGGTTATCGAGCCGTCCTTCACCGGCACGCGCATCGCCATCCCGTCGATCTTGCCCTGCAACTCCGGGTAGATCACGCCGGCCGTACGCGCGGCCCCCGTGGAGGTGGGGACGATGTTGTTCGGGGCGCTGCGGGCCCTGCGGGGGTCCTTGTGCGCCGCGTCCAAGAGGCTCTGATCGTTGGTGTAGGCGTGGACCGTGGTCATGTAGCCGGACTCTATCCCGAAGTTGTCCTGCAGGACCTTGACCATCGGGATGATGCAGTTGGTCGTGCAGCTGGCGTTGGAGACGACGTGGTGGTTCTCCGGGTCGTAGGTCTCGTGGTTGACCTTGTAGACGAAGGTGGCGTCCGCACCCTTGGCCGGCGCGCTTATCACGACCTTCTTCGCCCCGCCCTCGAGGTGACCGGCCGCCGCGTCCCGGTTGGTGAAGACCCCGCTCGACTCGATGACGATGTCCACCCCGAGGTCCCCCCAGGGGATGTTCTTCGGCTCGCGCTCGGAGAAGGTCTTTATCTCCCGCCCCCCGACGCGCAGGATGCTCCCGTCGAACTCTACGTCCTCCTCCCAGACGCCGTGGGTCGAGTCGCGCTTGAACAGGAGCGCCAGGCTCTCGAACGGCATCAGGTCGTTCGCCGCCACGACCTCCAGATCCCCCCGCTTCATCGCGGCCTTGGCGACCATCATCCCGATCCGGCCGAAGCCGTTTATCCCTATCCGTACGGCCATTTTCCCTCCGTTTCTCGCGTTCGCTTCCAGTCGTATTTTGCCCGAATCGCCTCCCGATTAACAGCGCCCTCACCCTTCGTCGGCCATGGCGAGCAGCCTCCTCAGGCGGTGGTTGGCGGCGCTCTTGGAGATCCCGCCGAGACGTGCCAGCTCGGAGAGCGAGGCGTCGGGGTGCGCGAGCCGGAGCTCGCGCATCTCACGCAGCGCCGGGGGCAACCTCTCCGGGTCGAGCCCGGAGATGGCCTTCTGCTGTCGCGCCGCAGCGAGGGCGACCCGGGTGGCGTTGGCCGCGTCGAAGTTGGTCACCCGGTTGGCGTTCGCCTTGGCCTCGCCCAGCACGGCCCGCGTCTCGTAGTCTAACACCGCCCCGTGCAACCCCATCTGCGAGAGCACCGTCGTCACCCCCTCGGCGCTCTTGGTGTACGCAACCCATCTTCCCCGCCGCCGGGTGACCTTGAGAGGGGCCCTGGAGATCCCGGCGACCCGCCGGACGAAGGACTCCTCGCGGTGGACGAACTCCAGGTGGTGTCCCCTCGCATACCCGGGACGCACCACGTATCCGGCCCCCTGGAAGGCCCCGCGCAGATAAGCGTTGCGCTCCGCCGCCGAGCGCCCCAGCCGGGAGACGCGCAGCTCCTCGGACGCCTGCAGCACCCGGTTGCCCGCGGCACGCACGGGATAGCTGGACCGGCCGAAGCTCCCCCGGGCCTTCCCCCCGGCCTCGAGGTGCGCCGCAACCCCGAACTCCGAGCGCCAGAGGCGCATCACCCTGCGGGCGACCGCCGCGCTCGGGGTACGGACGGTGACCCCTTCTTCGTCCCAGTTTCCGGCCGCGTCGACCAGCCCGGCCAGCTCGGCCCGTCGCTCGCGGGGGGAGTCCCCCGTGTGGGCAGCCAGCTCCCGGCGCAGCTCAGAGGCGTACGAGGGCAGCGGCGAGCACCTCCCGCGCGAGCTTCTGCGGGTCGTGGCGCACGCCGGCTCCGAAATCGTCCGCCAGAAGCTCTCCTTCGTGTACGCGCACCTCCATCGCCTCGACCTCTTCCCGATCGAGCTCGACCGGATGCGCCCCCTCGGCCTCGTAGCGGGCGAGGACGTCCGGCGGCAGCTTCCCGGAGTGGACCAGTACGTCGGTCACGACAGGCCCGGCATGTTCGGCTATGGCCCGCAGGTGGTCGGAGACGGTGAACCCGGACGTCTCTCCGGGCTGGGTCATGACGTTCGCCACGTAGATCACGGGGCCTCCGAAGCCCGCGAGCGCCGCCCGCACCCCCACGCCGAGCAGCGCGGGGATCGTGCTGGTGAAGAGGCTGCCGGCGCTGAGGACCACCACGTCGGCCTGAGAGACGGCCTCGATGGCCCCCTCCGGGGCCGGGGCCTCCGGCTCGACCCACACGCGCGAGATGCGCTTGCCGACCTCACGCACCACGGATTCTCCGCGCACCACGGAGCCATCCTCGTAACGGACGAAGAGGGTGAGCGGCAGGGCCGCCGCCGGGTAGACCCGTCCCTTCGCCCGCAGGAAGTGGGCCGCCTGCTCGACCCCTTCGCAGAATCCCCCGGCCATGTCCGTGAGGGCGGCGATGATGATGTTGCCCACGCTGTGGTCCCGGAGATCCCGGCCGCCCTCGAAGCGGTAGTTGAAGACCTCCGCGAGCCACCTGCGCTCGGCGAGCGCGACCAGGCAGTTGCGCACGTCCCCCGGAGGAGCCACGCCGAGCTCATCCCGGATCCTGCCGCTCGAGCCCCCGTCGTCGGCGACCGTGACGACGGCCGTGAGATCGCCTACCAGATCCTTGAGACCGCGCAGGAGCACCGGCAACCCCGTCCCGCCGCCGAAGGCGACAACCCTGAGATCAGCCGCTCTCTCCACACCACCAGTATAACCGCCAGCGTTAGCCTCTCCCGTGCGGCTCGTCGTAGTCGATGATCGGGCCCTTCGGGACGATGCGGGTGGGGTTTACGTGCGG
>JAIMBO010000153.1 GCA_023511405.1 Rubrobacteraceae bacterium | reverse complement strand
ACGATGCGCGGGCTCTCGGTCGCCGACGTGATGGGCTCCAGGCGACGCACCGAGACGGTGAGCCCCTACCACACCTTCGGGCAGGTCCTGGACGCGGTGATCCACGGTTACCAGGAAGATTTCCCCGTCGTCGACGAGGACGGCACCCTCGTCGGCATGATAACCCGCAACGAGATCCTCGCCGCCGCCCACTCCCCGGACCGCTACTCGACGGTGCGCGACCTGATGCGCACCGACTTCCCCACCGTCACGCCCGAGGCCGACCTCTTCCAGGAAGGACAGAGGCTGCTGCAGGAGAGCGGGATGCGGGCCATCCCGGTGGTGAGCGCATCCGGGGAGCTCGTCGGGATGCTTACGATAGAGGATATCGGGCAGGCGAACCTGCTGCGCGGCATGGACCACCGGAAGGGATTCTGAAGGGGGAAAGAGGTTGCGCATCGTCTCGCTGCTCCCGGCCGCTACCGAGATGGTGGCCCTCGCCGGGGCCGAAGACGAGCTCGTCGGGGTCACCCACGAGTGCGACCATCCGCCCGGGGTGCGGCGTCTTCCGAAGCTCACCTCCACCCCGGTAGACCCCTCCCGCATGTCGAGCGCGGAGATAGACGCGGCCGTGAACAGGCTCTCCGACGAGGGGAGCGTCTACGTGCTCGACGCCGGGCTCCTCGCGCGCCTGAGGCCGGACCTCGTCCTCACCCAGGGCCTGTGCGAGGTGTGCGCCGTCTCACCCTCGCTCGTCGAGGAGGCGGTCTCGGGGCTACACCCGCGCCCTGCCGTGTTCTCGATGGACCCGCGCTCACTCGGGGAGGTGCTCGAAGATGCGCTCGCCGTCGGGGAGGCGGTGGGCCGGGCGGAGGGGGTGCGCGGCAGGGTCGCTGCACTGCGGGAGAGGCTGCGCCGCGTCGGGGAGGCGACTTCCTCCCTCCGGCCGGTTCGTGTGGTGTGTCTCGAGTGGCTCGATCCTCTCTTCGGCGCCGGACACTGGGTGCCTGAAATGGTGAAGATCGCCGGCGGAGAGGAGGCCGTCTCGGAGCCGGGCGAGCCCTCGCGTCGCATCGGTTGGGAGGAGGTCGTACACTCTTCTCCCGACGTCCTCGTGTTGATGCCCTGCGGCTTCGACGCGCGCCGGGCCGCGCGCGAGGGACGGATTCTCACACGCCTGCCCGGCTGGGAGAGCCTGCCGGCCGTCGCTCAGGGGTGCGTGTGGGCGGTGGACGCGAACTCGTATTTCAGCCGCCCCGGACCCAGGCTCGTCGAAGGGGTGGAGCTGCTCGCCTCCATCCTCCACCCCGGGGTATTCCCCCCACCGGATCCGAGACGCGCCGTGCCGCTCGCCCACCCCGCATGGAGCACGTTCGTGTGAGCGGGTCGGCCCGGAGGGCGCGTACAATACCCCGGTATGAGATCCTGCGGGGAAGATCCGAGGGGAGCTTGATGAACGCCATAGGTGTAGACATCGGGGGTACCAAGATCGCCGCGGGCGTCGTCTCACCTGAGGGCAAGATCCTGAACGAGGTGCGCTATCCCACGCCGGCTTTCCGGGAGAGGTTGCTCTCGAGCATCGCCGCCGCCATCCGGGAGGTCGGGAGCGGATACGAGGTGGGGGGCGTGTGCCTGGCGGTCCCGGGGTTCGTCTCGACCCGGGAGAACAGGGTCATAACAGCCCCCAACCTGGAGGTCATAGAGGGGATACCACTGCGGGAGGAGCTCGGGGGCAGGGTGGGGCTCCCGGTGACCGTCGAGAACGACGCGAACGCCGCGGCCTGGGGAGAGTTCCGCTTCGGCTCCGGCGAGAGGTGCGAGCATCTGGTGTTCGTGACGCTCGGCACCGGGGTGGGCGGTGGCGTGATCTCCCACGGCGTGCTTTTGCGCGGGGCGCAGGGGGCCGCCGGGGAGCTCGGGCACGTGACCGTGCAGGCGACGGGACCGCGCTGCAGCTGCGGCAACCGGGGTTGCCTGGAGACGCTGACCTCCGGCACGGCGATCCGTCGCCGGGCACGGGAGGTGGCGAGCGAGATGCCACACTCGGCGCTCGGGCGCCTCGCCGTCGAGCGGGACGTGCTCGGCGAGGACGTGCTCCGGCTGGCGCGCCGGGGGGACGAGGCGGCACTTCGGGTGCTGCGCGAGGCCGGGAGGTGGCTCGGGATAGGGCTCGCGGCCTTCGTCAACATCTTCAACCCGGAGGTCATCGCCATAGGAGGCGGCGTCTCGGAGGCGGGGGAGCTCATCCTGGAGCCCGCGCGCCGGGAGGTCTGGCTGCGGGCGCGCTCCCCCTCGCGCGAGCTGGTGCGGGTGCATGAGGCGACGTTGGGGCCGGAGGCCGGGGTGCTGGGTGCGGCCGCGCTCGCCAGGGACGAGGAGGGGGCCTGCGTGCTCGGGACCGGCGGTGCCCCGGAGCCTTGAACGAGGGTGCCGTGCGAGATTTGGCCGCGGAGATCGAGGCGCTCGTCGCCCGGGCCGGGACCCACCCGGTCTGGGGTTACGCCCACTGCCTGAGGGTCTACGAGACCGCCCGCTCCCTCGCGCGCGAGGAGGAGCTCGATCACGACGAAGAGGCGCTCTTCCTCGCCGCCCTGCTGCACGACATCGGGCTCTACCGGGCCTACAACCTGAGGGAGGGCCGGGACCACGCGGAGCGATCCGCCTCGGTGGCCACCCGTATCCTGCGCGACCGCAACTTCCCGGAGGAGCGTATCCTGCTGGTCGCCGACGCCATAGAGCACCACCCGCCGGGGCGCGCTCCCGGCTCCTCGGCGGAGTCGCTGCTCCTCAATGACGCCGTGATCCTGGACTATCTGGGCAGTATCGGGCTCGCGAGGATCTTTGCGATGGTGGGCCTCGAAGAGGACGTCCCCGACATCTTGGCCGCGTTCCATCACGCGCAGGAGCTGCGCCGCCGGCTCCCGCGCCTGCTGCGCTTCGCGACGAGCCGCAGGATCGCGCTCGACCGCTGTATGGAGATGGACCGGTTCTTCGGGAGCTTGAAGGACTCTTCGCGCGGGGGGAAGCTCCTCTAGCCCGCGTAGTGCGAGTAGAGGACGTAGGCCCCGGCGGCCAGGCACAGCGCCCCTACGAGCGTCATCCTGAGGCCCGCGACCACGTGTACCCCGCGCTCGGAGAGGGGCCCGATGCCGCCGCGCTGTCCCCTGCCGCCACGCAGCAGGGCGCCCAGGCCGAAGCCGAGCGAGATCAGACCGAACACCACCAGGAATCCTCCCGCTGCGGCGGCGAAGGACATCGCCAGCCTTCCTACGGGGAGCCTTCAGCTTCGTCCATGCGCTCGAGGAGCGCGGTGAACACCGCATCCCCGCGCAACGCGGCGAACTCCGGGGCGTTCTCGAAGTAGCTTCTGTCCCGCTCCCCGGCTTCGATCGCGCGCCGCATCAACCTCAACGCGCCCTCTCTGTCTCCCTGCCCGGCCTTGAGCCCGGAGAGCGCGGAGAGCGCCGGGGCGTAGCCGGGGTCGGAGGTGAGCGCGCGCTCGAGCAACCGTTCGGCCATCGCCTCGTCCCCGGCCGAGTAGTAGAGCCCGGCGTAGGAGTGGAGGGCGCGCGGGTTGTTCGGGTCTCTCTTGAGCGCCTCCATGAACTGCTCCTCGGCCTCGGAGATCCTGCCGCGCCGCTCGTAGATGAGACCGAGTTCCACCCGCGCTTCCGGGTCTTCCGGGTCGAGGGTGAGTACGGCCCGGTAGGCCTCTTCTGCCCCGGCGTCGTCATGCAGCGCCGCCCGCACCTCGCCGAGCGTGTAGAGGTGGCGTACCTCGTCGCGTCCCAACGCCACCGCTTCCTCCGAGAGCGCGAGGGCCTCCTTGAGGTTCCGGTTCTCCGCCAGGTAGTGGGCCGCGAGCTCGTCTCGCAGCTCCGGGGATCCGGGGCACTCTTCGAGCCCTCGCCGGAAGGCCGCCTCGGCCTTCTCCCGCTCTCCGTTGCGGTCGTGGCAGATGCCCAGGTTGGCGTGCGCCTCCCACCACGAGGGGTTTTGCGAGATCACACCCTCGTAGCCGGCGACGGCCTCCTCGTAGCGGCCGAGCATGTCGAGGGCGTTCGCCCGGTAGGTGAGCGCGGCGCTCCTCTGCTCCTCGCTTCCGGCCGCTTCCGCGGCGGATTCGAAGAAGCCCAGGGCGTCGGCGTACTCCCCGGCGTCGAAGAGGGTGAGCCCGGCCTCGATGAGGACGTCGGCGTCCTCCGGGTTGGCCGAGGTCCAGCGCTCGAAGGTCGCGCGGGCGAGTTCGGGCTCGCCCATCAGCCCGTAGTAGCGGCCGAGCTCGACGTAGGCTTCCGGTAGCTCGGGGTCAGCCTCTATCGCGCGTTCCAGATGGTGGACGACCTTGAACGGCTCCTCGCGGCGCATCGCCAGGAAGGCGAGGTCGATGTGCGGGGCGGCCCACTCCGGGTCCAGCGCGAGGGCCTCTCTGAAGCGTTCTTCGGCTTCTTCGAGCCTCCCCAGGTTCATCAGCGCCCGCCCCACGGCCTCCACCGCCTCCGGGTTGCCGGGGGCTTCCGCGAGGGCCTGCTCGAAGCGGGCGAGCGCCTCCTCCACGAGACCCTCCTCGGCGAGGGTCTCACCCTGCTCCAGAAACTCTTCGTAACC
>JAIMBO010000023.1 GCA_023511405.1 Rubrobacteraceae bacterium | reverse complement strand
AAGGGGCCGATTCAAACTCGTAATGAGCAGGTCAGCGGTTCGAGTCCGCTCGTCGGCTCTTTATTTTTGTCTTCAGCCAGCCTTCAACGTCAAGCTCCAGAGCGGACGAGGCGCTCGGAGACGGGTTTGCTCTTCTGTGAGGACCGCATCAGGTTTCGAGTACGACGAGAAGATCCCCTGGTTCGACGTTCGTTCCGGAGGTGACGGCGAGCCGCGCTATCCTCCCTCCCGATGGCGCCCTTATGGCGCTCTCCATCTTCATGGCTTCGATCGCGCCTATCTGTTCTCCTTCTTTTATGTTCTGCCCTTGTTCGACCATGATCGTCACCACCCCGGTCATGGTGGCGGCGATGTGGCACGGATTGGATGGATCGGCCTTCTCGCGCACCGGCGTCTCGGGCTTGAGTGAGCGGTCCTGCGCATCTACGGGCCGACTCTGACCGTTCAGAGTAATGTGAAGGGTCCTTATGCCACGCTCGTCGGGTTCTGTTATGGCTTCCAGCTGGATGTAGAGCCTTACACCGGGCTCGAGATCCACGGATAGCTCCTTCGCCGGTTCCAGCCCGTAGAGGAACGCTTTCGTGGGGACTACCGAGACGTCACCGTAGCGTTCCTGGGCTCGTTCGTACTCCCGGGCTGGCCCCGGAAGCATCAGGTGGCTGAGTGCCGAGCGGCGATCCCCGTCTTCGAGAGCGGCCCGGCTCTCCTCGGGGAGCTTCGTCTCGGAAGAGACCGGATCTCTCCCTTCGAGCGCCCGCGAACGCAAGGGCTCCGGCCATCCGCCGGGAGGTTTGCCGAGATCTCCACGCAGAAATCCTATGACGCTCTCCGGAAGATCGTAAGAGGCTGGATCTCTGGCAAAATCGTCCGGGTCTATGTTCGCAGAGAGCAGGTAAAGGGCCAGATCTCCCACCACCTTGCTCGTAGGGGTTACCTTCACCAGCCTCCCCAGTATCTTGTCACAGCGCTCGTAGTATCTTTCCACTTCCTCGAAGCGATCCCCGAGCCCCAGCGCTATCGCCTGCTGACGCAGGTTGGAGAGCTGCCCGCCGGGGATCTCGTGCCGGTAGAGCGTTCCGGTGGGGGAACGCAGACCCGCTTCGAAGGGTGCGTACAGGGTACGCACCGCTTCCCAGTAAGGCTCCAGGTCTCCCAGGGATTCGAGCGAGAGTCCGGTGGCCCTCTCGGTATGATCCGTGGCCGCTACGATGGCGGCGAGGTTGGGCTGGCTGGTCATGCCAGACATGGGAGCGGCTGCTCCGTCTACGGCATCCACTCCTGCTTCTATGGCCGCAAGATAGGTGGCCAGTTGTCCGCCCGATGTGTCGTGCGTGTGCAGGTGAACGGGTAGCTCGAACTCCCGACGCAGGGCCGCAACCAGTTTGCGCGCTGCGGGAGCGCGGAGGAGGCCGGCCATGTCCTTTATGCACAGTATGTGAGCTCCGCTTTCGACCAGCTCTTGCGCCACCCTGAGGTAATAATCGAGGGTGTAGAGCCTCTCGCCCGGGTCGGAGAGATCCGCCGTATAACAGAGGCACCCTTCCACCAGAGCCCCGGCCTCCAGTACCGCGTCGATCGCCGCCCTCATCTGCGAAACGTCGTTGTTGGCGTCGAATATGCGAAAGATGTCCAGTCCGGTGGCGTGGGCTTCTTCGACGAAGGCTCTGATGACGTCTTTGGGATAGCGAGTGTAACCGACTATGTTCTGCCCCCTGAGAAGCATCTGCAGGCAGATGTTCGGTATCGCCTCCCGCAGACGGGCCAGCCTCTCCCATGGATCTTCGTGCAGAAACCTGAGCGCCACGTCGAAAGTCGCCCCGCCCCATACCTCACAGGAGAGGAGCTCCGGCATGAGCCGGGATACGTGAGGCGCCGCGGCGAGTATGTCGAAGGTGCGCATCCGGGTGGCGAAGAGCGATTGGTGCGCATCACGCATGGTGGTGTCGGTCACCAGAAGCGTGGGCGTGTCGCGCAGCCAGCGGGCGAATCCTTCCGGACCGAGCCGCTGCAGGCGCTGGCGTGATCCCGGCGGCGTCTCTCCCTCCGGGAGCGGAGGCAGCTTGGTACGCGGGTCGGGTGTGTCGGGCGGTTCGCCGTGGGGCCGGTTGACGGTCACGTCCGCGAGCAGATCCAGAAGACGGCTGGCGCGGTCCTGTCCCGTGGAGACCGTGGTGAGGTGCGGCCTCTCGTCGATGAAGGATGTGCTCAAACGACCCGCGAGAAAGTCGGGGTCCTTGAGGACCGCTCTCAGAAAAGCCGTGTTGGTAGCCACGCCCCTCACGCGGAACTCGGCCAGAGCACGCCTGGCCCTGCGGGACGCGGTCAGCAGATCCGCTCCACGGGCCGTGAGCTTGGCCAGAAGGGAGTCGAAGTAAGGGCTGATCTCGGCTCCCGCGTAGGTCCCCGCATCGTCCAGACGTATGCCAGCCCCACCGGGCGTCCTGTAAGCAGAGACTTTGCCGGTGTCCGGCCTGAAGCCCTGCGCCGGATCCTCCGTAGTGATGCGGCACTGCAGGGCCACCCCACGCTGCACGATCTTCTCCTGGACGAGCCCGATCTCTTCGAGCGTCTCCCCACCGGCCAGGCGCAGCTGGGCACTCACTATGTCTACATCGGTGGTCTCTTCGGTGACGGTGTGCTCGACCTGTATCCTGGGGTTCATCTCGATGAAGGCGTATCTCCCGTCCTCACCGAGGAGGAACTCCACCGTCCCCGCCCCTCTGTAGCCGACCGTCCGCCCGAAACGTACCGCATCCTCGCACAGCCTCCGCCGAAGCTCGGGGGCCAGGTTCGGCGCAGGCGCCATCTCGAGCACCTTCTGGTGTCGCCTCTGCACCGAGCAGTCACGCTCGAAGAGGTGGATCACCTCGCCGGTGGCGTCCCCGAGTATCTGTACCTCTATGTGTCGGGGGCGCTCCAGGGCTTGTTCCAGAAAGATCGTCGGGTTGCCGAACGCAGCCTCTGCCTCCCGCATGGCGGTATTTACGGCTCCCGGCAGATCGGCGGGATCCCTGACCGTGCGCAGTCCCCTACCTCCACCCCCGCCAGCGGCCTTCACGAAGACCGGATAACCTATCTCTTCGGCCGCGGCGAGAGCCTCCTCCGGCCCCGCAACGGCCTCTGAAGCCTCGAGCACCGGAATGCCCGCTCGGCGTGCTGCGTGACGCGCCCGCAGCTTGTCGCCGGTGAGCTCGAGCACATCAGCGGGAGGACCCACGAACACTATCCCCGCTTCCTCGCACGCTCTGGCGAATTTGGCGCTCTCGGAGAGGAATCCATACCCGGGGTAGATCGCGTCCGCACCGACCTTGAGAGCAGTCTGAACCAGAACCTCGATATCCAGATAGGCCCTTACCGGATGGCCGGGTTCGCCGATCTCGTACGCCTCGTCCGCCTTCTGACGGTGCAGGGAGCTGCGGTCGTCCGGGGTGTAGACGGCGACCGTGCGGATACCCAGCTCGTAGGCCGCCCGGAAGGCCCGAATGGCGATCTCGCCTCGGTTGGCAACGAGTAACTTTTTTATCATGGTCTTGATACCTTGCTCCTGCCTGTACAGAGGATCGAGAAGGACCCTCTACGAACATCTACGGTCTTCCCGGGCCCGCGGCGGCATGCGGTTTGCCCGGGGCACGACGCTCCGTTGTACGCGCCGAACCCGCGACGACTCAAGGACTTTCTTCTACCTCGGATCCGATCTCTAGCGTGATCTGAAACTCGATCCTGCCGTCATCGACACGGCCGCGTTGTTCGACGACCTCGAACCACCGTACGTGGTGGATGGTTCTCCGGGCGCGCTCGAGCGCCCTGGCGATCGCATCCTCGAAGCTGACCTCGGAAGTGCCGACCACCTCTGTCTTCTGGTAGAGTTTGTTGCCGTCTGCGGACATCGTCCCGGTTCACCTCTTTCTCTTCGGGTCTGCTTGGTTCCATTCTACATATTCGAGCACCTGTTGCCCTGGTATCAAAGCGTTGTTCACACGATGATCCGGGCCTACTTCATGTCGCTTTCTTCCAGCGCCCGGCGAGCTTCGTTCCTGACCCGGGGGTCGGGGTCCCTGAGCAACCCCTCTACCTCGGCTACGCCGCCCAAACGGACCAGCGCTTCGGCTGCTGTCGCACGTACCAACGGGCTCGCATCCTGCGCTGCCACCTCCACCAGCGGCAGGTGGTCCGTGTTTCCCGTGTTCGCCAGCAGGACCAACGCGTTGCGGGCCAGGCGTGCACGCCCCGCTCGTTCGAAGGGGCTGCCCGCGTACATGCGGGCGAATTCGCCTTCGGAGGAGGTCAGCAGGTTGATGAGATCGGGGTGCGCAAGGTCGGAGTCGGCATGAAATCCTTCCCAGAACCAGCCCGCTCTTTCAGCCTTCCAATTCCAGGGACAGACGTCCTGGCAGACATCGCAGCCGAACAACCAGTCGCCGATCGAGGACCATAATTCGACGGGGATGAGTCCTTCATGACGTGTCGTCCAGTAGGAGATACATAGGTTCAGGTCAACCCTCCTGTCGCCCAGTAAGGCACCAGTAGGGCAGGAAGAGACGCACCTCCTGCAGCTGCCGCACCTGTCGGGGTGCTGGGGAGGGAGGGAGACAGATACATCCGTCAGGAGGCAGGCGAGAGTAACGCGGGTACCGAGGATCTGACTGTTGGGCATCGCGTTGCGGCCTCGCCAGAAAAGCCCTGAGCGGACGGCGTAGAGGTTGACCGGCAGCGGCCCCTGATCCACATAGTCCCGCGTGCGCAGCCCGAGTTGGCTGGCGAGATCCTTCAGCGCCTCGATGTGTGGCTCCAGGAGACGTTTCAGGAAGAATGGATCTGGTTCCCTCACCCAGAACTTTCGCGCTACACGTCCGATCCTGAGGCCGTCGGAAGGTTTGCCGGGATCCGGATAGGCGTGGGGAGCAGCGAGCACCATGACGCTCTTCGCCCAGCCGAACCGCATGTTGGGTGTCAGCCGCACCTCGAGTGCCCGCCCCAGGTTCCCGATCCCGGCATGTCTTCTCTCCCGTATCCAGCGCTGATAACTGAGCTTCCATTCGTCGGGGAGCTCTATCGGGGTCCAGGAGACCACGAACCCGCGCTCTTCCGCTGCGGCTTGCAGCTTGCGAGCCTCCGCTGATTGGGGGTGGGGGGCAACAGGAAGAAGTTGTATTCTCCCGGGCCGTCTAGTCATCCTCAGCGCTTTGTTCTTCCAGAAGCCCCTCTATGGTGTGTGTACGGGGGACCTCCGAGAAGAACAGCCGCAGCCTCCCCGGAGGAGTTCCGAGAACCTCCTGGAATATCTCCAGTGCTCTGCGTGCAAAGGCTCGCCTGCTCTCGATTTTCAGCTCGTCTTCCGCGGAGTGGATAACCTCGACCATCGGCATTTGCGTCCTCCTTCATTCATTCCGGCTGTATAAGGACCTTATGCACCCCGTCCTCCTTGTCCGCGAACACACGAAACGCCTCATCCGCCTGAGCAAGCGTGAAGCGGTGGGTGAAGAGCTTTGAGACGTCTACGACCCCTTCCGACAGCAGACGCGCCGCCTCCCACATATAAGGCTGGACGTTGGCGAAGCCGTTCATGTGCAGCGAGATGTCTCGCAAGAATACGTCGGAGAGGTTGAGGTTGAATCGATCCGCGGTGAAGACTCCGATCGCAGCCACCGTGCCTCCGGGACGGACGAGGTCTAGAGCCAATTGCAGGCTCTCGGGGCTGCCCACCACCTCTATGACTTTGTCCACACCACGGCCCTCGGTCGCCTCTCTGATCTCTTCGACGCCTTCGCCTCCTGGCTCGAACCCTTCCACTCCGAAGCGCTTTTGGATGTACTCCCTCCGGTGGGCAACGGGTTCGAAGGCAAAGACCTTCCCCGGTCCGCGCTTCAACGCCAGCTCCAGGGACATGATGCCCGTGGGTCCCAATCCCACCACCGCGACAGTCTCTCCAGGCTGGATATCCGCCAGGCGGTTGGCGATCAGGGCCGAGGGCAGGTTGCAGGAGAGTGTGAGTACCTCATCGTCCGCGAGCCCTTCTGGCACCTTCAAGGCGTGAGCGTCGGCATGGGGTATGACCAGGTATTCTGCCTGAGTCCCGTTGAGGGCACCGAAGGCCGTGCCGAACCCATAGACTGCCTTCTGGGTGGTCTCACAGTGCGCGGTCTGACCGACACGGCACATGTAGCACTCTCCGCAGGAGGCGGAGTAAGCCATGGTTACCGGGTCTCCTGGGTCGAAGTCGCCTACCTCATCGCCGACCTCGATCACTTCCCCGGAGAGCTCGTGGCCTATGCGTGATTTGCCACGTTCCATTATCCCGTCGAGAGATCCCCGGTAGATGTGCAGGTCCGAGCCGCAGATAGAAGTCGCCTTCACCTTCACCAGCATCTCGTGCGGGGCGTTTATCCGGGGTTCTTCAACATCGTCGATTCTGATGTCCCTCGGCCCGTAGTAAACGGCTGCTTTCACACCAGCTCCTCCTTTACCAGGCGCTGTCAGGCAGCACCATGTCCTCGACACGTCCCTGGGCATGCCAGTAAGCGGCTTCCACTATCTTTTGGATGACCCTCAACTCTTTTTCATCTCTGGGAGCGTAGACGATCATGCTCTGGGGCGGTAACGCACCCGCCATATAGCGGGCGAGTGGATGTATGGTGGCCCATCCCTTGTCCAGAACTTTTTGTCCCCACCCGGGATCCAGACTTAGCTGAACACTCCCCTCCTCTCTGACGATGGAAAACTCCCGACCCGCTATGAACGCTTCAGGTTTGCCTTTGGCCAGCTCCTCTTCCAGAACCAACGCATCTGCAGGTAGCGAGAACTTGGTGGGACGTACGCTCACACCTTCGAGCTTGCCGGCCCAGGCAAGAAAAGCTTCTCTCATCGCGGGGGGAGCGGTGTCGTCTAACTGAAGGCACGGATAAAGGTTGTCGATCCGGGGCTTCCGGCCTGTCCGCGCTGGCAATCTTCGCAAAGAGGGTGGCAGGTAGCCATACTTTTTGCTCATTATGATCCCGGCCCAAAACCCTCGGCGCGGATGCGCGTCACCCTTATGCCTGCGTTCTTCAGCATGCTCGAGACCGGATCCACGGCGGATGCTGGTCCGGCGGCGTAGAAGGTATATTCCTCCCAGGGAGTGGGCAGGGAGTTCTCGATAACTCTTTGGACCGTTCCCACCATGCTTCTCCAGCCGCTGTGTGGGTGCTCGATTGCCGGCAGCAGCTCTGCACCCAGATGGTCGGCGAGTTCTTCCAGTTCATCCAGCAGTACCAACTCTTCAGGAGAGGGCGCACCGTAGAAGACATAACGCGGCTTCTCTCTCTGTCCGTCTTGCATTCTCAGCCACCGCAACATGGATAGAATGGAAGCCACCCCGGCTCCGCACGCTATCAATACCGGCGTTCGGTTGCTCTCCCGGTAATAGTCGGCTCCGTAAGGGAGCTCGATCGGGAGATGATCTCCGTTCGCAAGCCCGAAGAGGTGCTCGCTAGCCGCACCCTCTTCCTTGTACCTGACGATGAACTCGACCTTCTCCTCTCCGGGTGGGTTTGCGATGAGGTAAGCTCGTCGCAGCCTCGGTGCAAGCTCCACCATAGCATACTGACCCGGGATGAAGTTTGCTGGACCTTCGAGGGTGAAGCTCAAGCGCTGGATGCCGGGCCCGAGCACCTCGCTGGCCGCAAGAGTTCCGCGATGATCCTTCGTCGGCAGGTCCTCGCGTGGGCTGTTCAGATCCTTCTTTTTTACCTGCAGCACGAGGTTTGATCGGGCGGCGGACTGGCAGACGAGGATCCTGTTGCGCCGCTCGTCCTGTGGTTTGATCGCCGGAGCTTCGGGAAACAGGTTCTCGACCTCGCCCTCTTTGAGGGCGAGCTTGCAGGTGCCGCAGTCCCCCCAACCGCACTCGAACGCAAGCCAGAGGCCAGCGCGCCGGGCTGCATTGAGGATGGTCTCTCCTTCGTGTGCCTTGAAGGAGAGACCATGTGGCTCCAGCTTTACGGTGTAATCAGGCATGCACCTCTTCCTGCCCCGACAGCTCACACTCTTCCCAGAAAGCTCTCAGACGTTGCTCGACCGCACCGGCCACTTTCCCGGGCTCGATGGGTTGTGGAGCCTCACCGAAAAAGCCGCTCAGTTCCTCGATCGCTCGACGGGCGAGCGGGGTCCATTTCTCGGTCCATTCGTTGAGAAGATCCCGCAATTCCGCCTTGTTCTGCAGGGCGTACTCTACGAGCGCTTTGGCGGTTTGACGGTGCCGCTGGGCATCCAGCTCGAAGTCCTCCGCCATCAGGGCGAGAAGCTCGTCTCCGTTCTTGCGTGCCAGCTCGGCGAACTGCTCGTTGAACAGCGTATCGTAAGCGGGTTTCGCTACCAGGCCCAGCACTGCGAAAGCCTCTCCCCAGTCGTAGGCGACGAGCATCTTCTCGAGAAGTTCCCGCATCGGTTGCCAATGCGGGTCCTCTTCCCATATCTGGCGGGATTTCTGGCTGTCTGCAAGCCCTTCGTAGTGGTCCAGGGAGAGTGCCTTGGCGAGGTACGCTGTTCTTTGAACCCGGCGCATCTCGTCTCCACCCTGAAAGTGGAATGCTATGGTGATGTAAGAGGATGGTGCCATCTGGCTCACGTACATCGCAAGCATCTGCAGCACGTGACCTGAGAACCTGCCGGGCAGGTAGAGTTTCTCGAGGAGCTTCACCCATTCAGGATCGAGGCTGGCGTAGTGGTCCTTACGCTCGAATTCATCTATGAGGTTGTCGAGGTAGATCTCACGCTCTTGTTGGCGTTTTATGTAGCCTCGGTAAGTCAGCCTCGCTGGATCGCGGAACCCATCCCAATCGTCGACCTGAAACGGGGACCCTTCCCGCTTCTCGAGGTACCATCTATTCAAAGGGGCGTCTGGGCTCAGCTCAAATGGAGCGGGGGCTCGCCGAAAGTGGTAGTTGAGCTTGTGGGTTACTATCTCGTACTCGCTCGGTTTGCGCCGCTCGGTATACAGGCTCCAGGTCTTCTGCCGCTTCCTCTTTCGGCCCACCGTCAATCCTCCCTGTCGAGGTAAAAGACCACTTCATCGTCACCCACGAACTGGATCCTTCCTCCAAACGAGGAGAGCGAGGGTTCGAGCTCGGAGAGCTTGAAGGGCCTTCCGAGTGCTTCCTCGAGGCTCTTCTGTGTAATCCGGAGCCTGCGCGGCGCCTGAACCCGCATGTAGCCTCCGCGATCCTCGGTGATGAGCCTGACCCCAGGGTTGTCCACTTCGGCGGCTTCTATCACCGCCTCGTAGAGCTCTCTGTTGCTGAGTACGGGCCCGACCAGCTTCTCACTCAAGTCCACTACTCCTCCTCTTCCCGACAACGGTTGTAGCGATGCTCCCGATCGGATTCGGGGTACCCCACGTGTATCGTCTCGTCTTCGTCCACCTTGACTTCGTACTGGTAGAGCCGGCATCCGATGGGGTTTACGCCCTCTCCGTTGCGCACGTCGAACTGCCACTCGTGGGCGGCACAGGTCAGAACGTTCGTCTCTTCGTCGAGTTCCCCTTCCACCAGCGAATACTCCTGGTGCGGACAGATGCCCTGGTAGGCTACGACCCGACCCCCAGGGAGGTGGACCAGGAGCACTTCCTCCCCGTCGACCTCCACATCCATCATCTCTCCCTCCCAGAGGTCATCCAGGGTAGCTACCTCGACCCACTTCAGCGTGGCCTCGCTACTCATCTGCGTAGCGCACCTCTACGAAATCCATCGGACCTATGCCTGCGTCGGCCACCGTGTTTTCGGAGGGCAAAACTTCTTCCTTGAAGATTACTTCCATCGGTGCATCCTTCGGCGCCACCCTGAGGCCCACCGCGTGCGCTGCTACCTTCTCCGCCACCTGGTCGATGGTGTCGGTATCCTCTACAGGCACCAACTGGACTACGAAATCCCCTCTGAAGGCCGCCGTGAGCGGAACCATCGCCATGCTTTTCCTCCTTTGTTTGGGGGAGGTGTGATGGGACGTGCGTCCCACCACACCTCTCTGAGCTCTACGGAGCTTTAGCCTTTCACCCCGGCCGTAACCCTGGCCCAGGCGTAGTCTTCTGCGTCCTGCCCGGCCACTTCGGGTGTTATGCCCATGTAAGCCAGGGCGCCCTCGAGGTTGGGTGGCTGGATCTCGCCCGCCAGGAACCGATCCACGACCGTCTTGTGCCCGGCGTAACGCGAGGGGTTTTGCTCGAAGATCCACTTGCAGGGCTCGGAGCAGAAGTGATAGCGCCGTCCGCCGTGATCGAGGGTGTAAGGCGCTATGTGACGTTGCTTGGGATCCGAGGGGGTTATGATCGGGATCTGGCACATGTTGCAGATGAGAGGCAGGGTTTCAGGCAGCGTCTTCTCCGCTGTTCCGTTGCGGATGTTCTCCGTGATCACATCCCAGTACTTGCCGAAGGTGTCGTTCCACCCCGGGTACTTGGCTTCCAGCCATTCACGCTCGGCCGGCGAGACACCACCGTCCGGGCTCCACCAGACCGTCGGCCGCCAGAACCAGACCCCCAGGTGCAGCCCATGGTGGTACCAGTCGAGCTCGTCCAGGAACGTATCCCAGTACCACGGCCTCTCCATGCCCAGATCACGGAACTGATCCATGAACTGCTTGACGATCCACTCCTGCATGAACTCTTTGAACGACATCGAACGATGCTCGAGCGGTGTGTAGTAGTCCATGGACAGGCCGGTCAGCAGGCAGAATATCCGCCAGCTGCGCCAGAACATGGTGTCGACGAGTTTCTGGGCTTCTTCTTTCTTGCCGTTCTTGACCAGGATCTTGAGCGTCGGCTCACCCTGCTGGGAGTGCCGGGCCTCGTCGGTCTGGATGCTGGAGATCAGCGACCCGAACTCCACGTCACCCACGTCCATGGCGTCCGCTGCCATGCCGAGGAACTGCAAGTTCGTAAACCCGGTCTCGAAGGTGAAGGTGAGCTGGATCGCGGTGCTCAGGGCATCGTTGGCCGTGAGCATGTCGTCGAAGAGGTGACGCGCCGCTATCGCCCCCCACTCGTTGGTGTGGAAAGCTTTGTGAGCCCAGTCGTATCTGGGGCTGTTTTCCAGCAGCCCGTACGGGAAGAAGAGCTGGATCTGGCCGTGCCGGGTCTCGTCCAGCGCACCGAAGGTAGCCATGTTGCGCCAGGCCGCCGCTTTACCGAAACGAGCCATGCGTGCCTCACCTATGGAGGCGGTGTATTCGGGGACTGCTATGGCACCGTAGTGAGCGATGATGGCCGACTTCCACCCGGCATCCACGTGATCGAAGAGGTGAGAGCGAGCGATCGCGTTCTTGACCGAGTAGGTGGTGGTGTCCTTATCGGCCTGGGTGTGCGTGTACTCACGGTAGGTGAGCTTGTAAGGCTCGTCCCACTTGTGCCACTCCTCCGCCGGAACGCCGCTGTTGCCGGAGAGTTCCTCGGGGAAGGCTTCCTTCTCGTCCACGTACTTGAGCTTCCAGTTCATGTCTCGGGTCAGATCGTAGTATTCGGATCTGTTGAGTTTCGGCATGGATGTCCTCCTCGTTTATCCTGCCAGTATCCTGGTGGACGGTGGGGAACCCGTCCGGTTCCCCACCACGATGGTTTGTGTTACTGCCTGGCTTCTTGCAGTTTCTCCGCCTCCACCTGGGGTGTTCCGTAGAGGAAGTACTCCGCCGGAAGCGGCGAACCGTACCAGATGATCCCTTTCTCCAGGTTCTCCTCGCGCCACGTCACAGGCTTCCAGTCGGGGTCGAAGATCAGGTACCCCGCGTCCCCGAAGAGCTCGACGCGGTTCCCGCCGGGCTCGAAGACGTACATGAACCAGGCTTGGCTGATGCCGTGTTTCCCGGGGCCGGCTTCTATCTGGATGCCGTACTCGGAGAATACGTCGGCGATGTCGGAGTTGTGCTGGGGGATGCCATACCAGTAGCAGATGTGGTGCAGCCGGCCCTTCGCTCCCGTCCGATCACCCATGACGGCTACTTCATGTACCAGCGGACTCACGCTGAGCCAGGCTCCGGCCTCGGATCCGTCGTTCAAGACGATGTGCTCCCGCAGTCGGAATCCGAGCTGATCCATGAAGAACTCTTTGTTGGGAGTCACATCGCTGACCAGGAGGTTTACGTGATCCAGTCGGCGCACCGGGATGCCGCGCAGCGGGCGCTTCTGAGGCCTGTTCAGGAGCTCCGTCTTCATATCCTCCGGAGGTTCGTAGTACTCGACCTCCCAGAACAGCTCCATCGGGTGTCCGTCCGGGGTGGTGAGCTGGTAAGCCGGACCGTGGCCTTTGTCGCCGTCGATCCATCCCTTGCCCGCGCCACTGGCCTCGAGAGCCTGCACCCTGCGCTCGAGTGCCTGAGGGGAACTCGTGCGCCAGGCGACGTGTCCCAGACCTGCCTTGTCCGACTCGGTGACCTTGAGCGTGTGGTGGTAGAAGTCTTCGTAGGCCCGCAGGTAGACCGACTGCCCCTCGCGCTCGGTCTCTTCGAGGGCGAGCAGGTCCTTGAAGAACCAGAGTGTCTCCTCCGGCTTGGGGGTGAGGATCTCGACGTGCGCCAGCTGCGCTACGTCGTTGATCGGTTCCTTGAACTCCGCCATCTACTCTCTCCTTTCTCCCTGCTGGTTTCTGCCGCCGCTACCTATGCGACAGTTGATCTCTTTGCTACTTCTTCTGGAAGAGATTTACGTCGTCCGGGTTGATGAGATCCGGCACCGTCCAGCCGTCGAGGTCGTACTCGGCCATGCACTGCTCGGCGAAGCCTTTGTACTGGTCGGCCTGACCGGTCGCCAGCGCCGTGAAGAGCACCTCCATGCGGATGTTTTCGTGGTTGCCGGCGTAGTTGCGCTCGTAGAGCTCGTGCCGCCCGCCGAACTCGCTGATCACAACGTTCGAGAGCAGCTTCATCAGCTTGATACGCTCCTCGGCGCTGTAGCCGTTGGATCCACGGACGAACTTGTCCAGATACTTGCGCGTCTCCGGGTTCTTCAAGTCCCTCGCATGCGAGGGCAGGTAGATGAGCGAGCTAGAGACATCATCGAGTATGATGCTCTTCACCTTCTGGTAGGCCATCGGTGCGAAGACCCGGTAGGCAAGCCCCGCGTCCATGTTGGGTAGGACATAGTCGTCGTTCCACGGATCTGGATTGCGAGCCATGGCATCGGTTATCGCCCAGAAGAGGTTGCGCCAGGCCAGCACCTCGCCCACGCGAGCCTGGACGCCCCGGAAGTCCTTGGTGCCCGCCGCCTCGACGGCCTTCAGGAGAAGTCCCGCTATGAAGTCCAGCTTGACCGCTATGCGGGTGCAGCCGTGGAAGGTGAAGCGAGGTATGAAGCCCGAGAGCGGGAAGAAATTGTTGGCCTTGTCCACGTCTCCGTAGACGAAGATGTTCTCCCACGGAACGAGCACCCGGTCGAAGATGAAGATCGCATCGTTCTCGTCCAGCCTGCTCGAAAGCGGGTAGTCGAACGGACTTCCCATCACGGCCGCGTCGTACTCGTAGGAGGGGCGGCTGATCAACTTCACGCCCTTGGCATCCATGGGGACCGTGAAGATGAGTGCGAACTCTTTCTTCTTGATCGGTAGCGGCCCGTAGTGAGCGATGAAGTTGTAGTGGGTGAGGACCGATCCAGTCGCAACCACCTTCGCACCGCTGACGATGAGCCCGTTGTCCGTCTCTTCCTCTACGTGCATGTAGACGTCGCCGACCTCATCGGGCGGAAGGTTGCGGTCCACGGGTGGATTGACTATGGCGTGGTTCCAGTAAAGGACGTTGTTCTGGGCCTTCTTGTACCAGTTCTTCGCGTTCTCCTGGTAGGGATCGTAGAAGTCCGAGTTGGCCCCGAGCGTCCCGAGGAAGCTGGCTTTGTAGTCCGGGCTTCTGCCCAACCACCCGTAGCCCACCCTTGCCCACTCCGCTATGGCGTCCCGCGCCCGTACGAGATCCTCGGCGCTCTTGGAGGCCTTGAAGAACGGGTGGGTGAAGCCGCCGTTGCCAGTGTCGGTCTCTGTGCGGAGATTTTCGTTGGATTCATCGTGTAGCGCGTCGTACATGCGTGCGATCATGCGCGCCGCGTTGCGGAAAGCAGGATGGGTCGTTACATCCTCCACCCGTTCTCCATAGACGTAGATCTCGCGCCCATCACGCAAGCTCTCCAGATACTCCTCTCCCGTCATCGGCCTGGTGGCCTGGACTTTGTCCTCGAGCATGTGCTCATCACCCTTTCCCTGATCTCTGCGGGTACGTCCAACAACTGCGCTTGACGTTCCCACTGATATCACGAGTTCCAAACCCCCCACAACGGTGTTGTTCGCCATAGCCGAACCAGGGACGATTTTCTGAGGAAAAACACTTTTGTTCGTAATTGACGAACAGAGGCATTGCTGCGTTGTACGTACGAGGGTAAGTTTGTCTTGATCGGCGCAAAGGTGGTGTAGGGAAAGGTGCAGACGATACGAAAAGTCGGGCAGATTTTGAACTTGTTCACCGTCGAGGAACCGGAGTGGGGGGTCAGTGAGGTTGCGGTGGCGCTTGGGCTCCCCAAGTCCAGCGTATCGGCGATGATGAGTTCTCTTGCGGATCAAGGGATACTCAAACGTACGGGCGAGCGGAGATACAGGCTGGGGTGGAGGATCATGGCGATGAGCCGGGTTCTCCTGGAGACGACCAGGTTCCGAGATGAAGCCCGGCGGGGCATGGAGCACCTTGCCTCTACTTTTGGGGAGACCGTGCATCTGGCGGCTCTTGAGAGAGGACAGGTCATCTACGTGGACAAGGTGGAGGGGAGACGAGCGATCCGTGTCGTGGTGACCGCGGTAGGAGGCAAGTTCTACGCTCACGCCAGCGGCGTCGGGAAGGCCCTTCTGGCCTACCGGCCATGGGAGGAGGTGGTCGAGATCCTGGAGAAGGAGGGGATGCCGAAGCTCACGCCGAACACCATCACGACTCTGGAAGAGTTTCGCGAGGAGCTGGAGCTCGTGAGGAAGAGAGGCTACGCCCACGACAACGAGGAGGCGACACCAGAGCTCTGCTGCGTGGCTGCTCCCATAAGAGACTACACCGGTGAGGTCGTGGCCTCCATGAGCCTCTCGGTGCCGGCCTACAGGTTTTGGGAGAGCGAGGAGAAATACAGGAATGCCCTCATGGCGACGGTGTGCCAGGTCTCTCGGAACCTGGGATATGGGAGCAGGTACTACCGTGCGAGCCGAAAGGCAACTAAGGAGGTCGTCAGTGGCTGAAAATGAGAAGGTAAAGGTGGCCATCGTGGGATCGGGCAACATCGGCACCGATCTGATGTACAAACTCCTGAAGGCCCCGGGGCACATGGATCTGAAGATGGTGGCCGGGATAGTCCCCGAGTCGGAGGGGCTGAGGAGGGCCAGGGAGCTCGGTATAGAGACGACCCACGAGGGGATAGGCCCGGTGCTGGAGGATCCGGAGATAAAGATCGTCTTCGATGCCACAAGCGCCAAGGCTCACGTCAGGCATGCCAAAATGCTCAAGGAAGCTAAGAAGATCGCCATAGACCTCACACCGGCTGCCCGGGGTCCCTACGTGGTGCCGGTGGCCAACCTTACGGAGCATCTGGACAAGGACAACGTGAACATGCTCACCTGCGGGGCGCAGGCGACGACGCCGATGGTCTATGCCGTCTCGCGGGTTACCCCGGTGCTCTACGCGGAGATGGTCTCCACGGTGGCCAGCCTCTCCGCTGGTCCTGGGACACGGCAGAACATAGACGAGT
Organism: Rubrobacteraceae bacterium; assembly: GCA_023511405.1. GTDB lineage: Bacteria > Actinomycetota > Rubrobacteria > Rubrobacterales > Rubrobacteraceae > Rubrobacter_E > Rubrobacter_E naiadicus. The sequence continues at coordinate 15,769 of JAIMBO010000023.1, read as the reverse complement.
TCACCTTCACCACCGCCAGGGGACTGGAGAAGATAGGCGGAGCCAGGCGGGGCAAGGCGATCATCATCCTCAACCCCGCAGACCCGCCGATCATGATGCGCAACACGGTCTACGTGATACCGGAGGGAGACTTCGACGAGGAAGAGGTGGCTTCCTCCGTGGAGAGGATGGTCGCCGAGGTGCAGGAGTACGTGCCAGGCTATCACCTCAAGAGCGAGCCGGTCTTCGACGAGCGGGAGACGCCCTGGGGGGAGAGGAGGGTGATCATCCTGCTCATAGAGGTGGAGGGGGCGGGGGACTTCCTGCCCAAATATGCTGGCAACCTGGACATCATGACTTCTGCCGCGAGAGGTGTCGGGGAGCAGTTTGCCCGCCACCTTCTGGGCATAAAGAAGGAGGCGGTGGCATGATACGGGCCCCCAGGCTTACGGACACCTCTTTGCGTGACGGTTCGCACGCGATGGCGCACCGGTTCACCAGAGAACAGGTGCGCGACGTTGCGCGGGCGCTGGACGAGGCGGGGGTGCCGGTCATCGAGGTCACCCACGGCGATGGGCTGGCGGGTGCCTCCATACAGTACGGGTTCTCTAAGACGCCCGAGATGGACCTCATCTCCGAGGCTCGCAGCGTTTGTACGAGAGCGAGGATAGCGGCGTTGCTCATTCCGGGCATCGGCACCGTAAAAGAGCTGAAAGAGGCGGCTGAACGGGGTGTGGAGATCGTGCGCATCTGCACCCAGTGCACCGAGGCAGACATCTCCCAGGAGCACTTCGAGATCGCCAAGGAGATGGGGTTGGAGGCGGTAGGCTTCCTCATGATGGCCCACATGAGAGACCCGGAGTTTCTCGTCGGGCAGGCGAAGCTGATGGAGTCCTACGGTGCTGACTGTGTTTACATAGTGGACTCCGCCGGGGCCATGCTACCCGAAGACGCCAGGGAAAGGGTGGCGGCCCTCAAAGACGCGCTGCAGACAGAAGTCGGATTCCACGCCCACAACAACCTGGGACTCGCGATAGGCAACGCCATAGCCGCGCTGGAAGCTGGAGCGGACCAGATCGACGGGTCCCTGAGAGGCCTTGGAGCCGGGGCGGGCAACGCCCAGACGGAGCTACTCGCAGCCGTCTTGGACCGGATGGGCGCCAACCCGGACCTGGACGTATTCGGGCTCATGGACGCGGCCGAGTACATCATCGCTCCGATGATGCCGTTTCAGCCCTTCCCGGACAGGGATTCGATCACCATCGGATATGCCGGTGTGTACTCCACCTTCCTCCTGCACGCCAAACACGCTGCGGAGCGCTTCGGGTTGGATCCGAGGGAGATCCTGGTGGAGCTTGGAAGGAGGCAGGCCGTTGCGGGACAGGAGGATTGGATCCTCGATGTCGCCGTAGAGCTCGCGCACAAGAAGAAACAAGGGGCCGCCTAGAGATGATGGAGGTGTATCCGGACCAGACCCTCAGCCTGCCGGGCTCGGTGATCACGATCGGAGCATTCGACGGGGTCCATCGCGGGCATCAGGCTCTGATCGGTAAGGCTGTGGAGCGGGCCGCGGAGCTCGGTGTGCCGGCGGTGGTGTACACCTTCGATCCTCCACCTCGGGCATATTTTCAAGGTGTGACGGTGCTCACACCGATTGAAGAAAAGATGCGCCGCCTGCAAGAGCTACGACCGCAGTATGTGGTAGTAGCCGGATTTGACGCCGGGTACGCTGCACGCGGCGTGGAGGACTTTCTCGAAGAGCTTGCAGCACTGAACCCTCGTGAGGTCTGGGTGGGGCCGGACTTCAGGTTTGGCCATAAAGGAGCGGGTGACGTGAGCACCCTCTCAGCACGCTTCGTCACCCGGGTTTTCGAGCCGGTTCGGTGCGGGAAGGGGCGGGTGATCTCCTCCAGCAGGGTGCGCCGGCTGCTTGCGCTCGGTTTTAGGCGTGATGCTCGCGCCCTTTTGGGTTGGAACAGCTTGTAAGGAGGAGAAATGGAGCAAAGGACGCAGACCCAAACCAGAATAGACCCCCGCGAGTTTCGCAGGGCGCTCGGGCGTTTTGCCAGCGGCATCACGGTCATCACCACCGTGCACGAGGGCCACGTGCACGGTATGACCGCAAATGCCTTCGTCTCAGTCTCGCTGGACCCGCCCCTCGTCCTGATCTCGGTGGACAACCGGACCTACATGAACCAGCTGCTCCCCAAGAGCGGACGTTACGGGATAAGCATACTGAGCGACGAGCAGGAAGACATCTCGCAGCACTTCGCGGGCAGGCCGAAAGAAGGGCTTGAGATTCCGTTCGTCGAGCGCCATGGCATACCTCTTCTGGAAGGAGCACTGGCCCACCTGGTCTGCGAAGTGGTGGACATACACCCCGCCGGAGATCACACGCTCTACATAGGTCGGGTCGAGTACCTGGACTACTCGAACGGGGCCCCCTTGCTCTTCTACACCGGAGCTTATCGGTGCCTGGAGGTGCAGCTCTGGGACCACAGCTATATCTGGTGATGGTCGGAGGCAACCGGCGGCTTCGTCTGGGGTCCGGAGATGAGGTGGTTTCTGACAGAGGCAAGACGGTTTTTGAGAATCTGTCTTCACCCGTCCCATCTCCGACGGACCGGGGCCATTGCGCTCATCGTGGGCACCTGGCTCACCCTGTTCAACCAGGGAGATGTACTCTGGTCCGGTGATCTGGGTGGTGGACTATGGGTCAAGGTGTTGCTGAATTATCTGACCCCTTTTGTGGTGTCCAACCTTGGACTTCTATCCAGAAAACCAGAGAAGGGAAAGAGCGAAGATGGCAGAGCACTTCCAGAGAACCATTCAGACCGTGCCTCACGAGACATACCTCAACCGGGCCGGAGAAGGTAACCCGGAGACGATACTTTTTCTGCACGGTTCTGGCCCCGGGGTGACGGCGTGGTCCAACTGGCAGTTCGCGCTGCCGGCCCTCGGGGATCAATACGATTGTCTGGCCCTCGACCTGGTGGGCTTTGGCAAGAGCGAACACCCCGAAAACCCTCCAAAGGGCATGGAGGGCTGGATGGACGCGTGGGTCGCCCAGATCACGTCCCTCCTGGACCATCTCGGGGTCGAGCGGGCTCATCTGGTCGGCAACTCGATGGGTGGTGCCGTGGCCCTGCACCTGATGCACCGCCATCCGGAGCGCTTCGAGCGGATGGTCCTGATGGGGCCGGTGGGGCCTCCGCACGAGATCACGCACCGTCTGGACAACATCTGGGGATTCTACGAGAAACCCACCGCAGAGCATATGAAGGAACTCATAAACTGGTTCGCCTATGATCCCCAAGCGGCGGTAGGCGAAGATCTGGACAAGATCGCGCAGATGCGCCTGGAAGCGGCCATGCAACCGGAGGTCCGACGCAGCTTCGAGGCCATGTTCCCACCGCCCCGCCAGCAGCACCTGGACGCTTTGGCGCTCCCGGATGGCTCGTACGAGAGGATGCAGAAACCGGTTCTCCTCATCCATGGCCGGGACGACCACATCGTCCCGCTACAGACCAGCATGTACCTGCTGGAACGACTGCCTCGCGTGCAGCTCCACGTCTTCGGGCAGTGCAGCCACTGGACCATGATCGAGTACAGGGACGCCTTCAACCGCCTGCTGGCGGATTTCTTCGGAGAGGAGCTGTAGGGGCCGTTGGTATCCTCGGCGATCGAGAGCCTTGCGCGTCGCCTTCTCGAGGCCGAGCGTGCCTGCAGCCCGATAGACCCGCTCACCGACGAGCACCCGGACCTCACGCTCCAGGAAGCCTACCGTATCCAGGAGGCCGCTCTGGAGGAGAGAGGAGAGCCCCGCATCGGCTACAAGCTCGGCTTCACCAGCGAGGTGATGCGCCGTCAGATGGACATCTCCGGCCCGAACCGTGGTGTGCTGACCAGCTCCATGCAGGTGGATGCGGACGCCGGTCCAATCCCACTGCAGGGACTCATACATCCCCGCGTCGAGCCGGAGGTGGCGCTGCTGATCGAGAGGGATCTCGTCGGTCCCGGTCTGGGCCGCGCAGAGGTCTATCCGGCGGTTCGGTGGGCCTTTGCTGCTCTGGAGATCGTGGACTCCCGCTTCCGAGACTACCGGTTCCGTCTGGAGGATAACACCGCCGACAACAGCTCCGCTGCTCGATTCGTGCTCGGGGGTCCCGTCCACCTTGCTTCGGTTCCTGATCTACGGCTCGTGGGTGTGCTGCTCTGGAGAGACGGTCGTGTCGTGGACGGTGGGATCGGAGCCAACGCCATGGGTGATCCTCTCTCCGCGGTAGTCTGGCTGGCGAACAGCCTGGGGGAGGCGGGAGGGGTTCTCGAAGAGGGGAGCATAGTGCTGACCGGGGGGCTGACGCGGGCGCACCCCGTCGGTGCGGGAGGGACCTTCGTGGTCGAATCTGGTGGCCTGGGAACGGTCAAGACACACTTCGTTGATGGAGGAGAGGGTGAAGATGCAGACCGCTGATATAGATACGGTGCGATTGGCCAGGGGCCTTTTCGAAGCCTTCGAATCAGGGAAGGCGATCCCACCTCTGACGGGGTCGCATCCCGAACTGGGGGCTGAGGGGGCATACCAGATCCAGCAGGAGCTCGTGCGTTTGCACGAGGAGGCGGGAAGGAAGATCGTAGCCCGCAAGGTTGGCCTCACCAGCAAGGCCATCCAGCAGCAGATGGGAGTCGACCAGCCGGACTACGGTGTGATCTTCGATGAGTTCGTCTTCGAGAACGGCACCGCCCTGAAGATCGGCTCGAAGCACATGGTTCAGCCCAGGCTGGAAGCGGAGCTGGCGTTTATCCTGGAGACCGAGCTCAGAGGACCCAACGTTACGGTAGCTCAGGTACTGGCCAATACGCGTGGTGTCCTGCCGGTCTTCGAGGTCATAGACAGCCGCATCGAAGACTGGAGGATAAAGCTCGCGGACACCATAGCGGACAACGCCTCCGGGTGGGGGCTGGTGATGGGTGAGGTGCTCACCAGCCCGAGCGGAATAGACCTCGAGACCGTAGGTCTCGTGATAGAGCGCGATGGAGAGGTGATGGCGACCGGGGCGGGAGCCGCGGCTCTAGAGCACCCGGCGAGGGCGGTGGCGTGGCTGGCCAATACGCTTGCAGGATACGGAGAGAGCCTGCCGCCCGGAGAGCCCATTCTATCCGGGTCGCTCACAGCGGCCGTAGACGCTGTTCCAGGCCGGTACAGGGCTCGTTTCGGCGAAGGACTCGGCAGCGTGGAACTGGTGATGACGGCATGAAGGAGGGGCCGAAATCCTCTCCATTCGCAACGAGAAGAAGGACCCGTTTCCCGAAAGGTCCCCAGCCGGCAACCTTGGGTATCGAGGAACATCGGACTGACGGATCCCGGACGGAGGTATAGAGCGTTGCTGGTTTTGAGGGTAACCATGATGGAAGGCCGCACGGCGGAACAAAAGGAACGTTTGATCGCGAAGCTATCGTCGGCCGCGGCGGAGCATCTCGATCATCCCCTGGAAGAAGTGAGGGTGGCCATCTACGAAGTTTCTAAGCAGGAGTGGGGTATAGCAGGTCGCTCGGTGGCGAGCCGCGAGAAGGAGGGGGCGTGAGTTTGATCCGGAATCGGTGGGCGTTGCTGGAACGAGTCAAAGAGGCCAGAGAATCGAGGAGCACCACCAGCGGAAGAGTCTACGATCTCGATCTGGCAGATGCCTACCGCGTGCAGGGGGAGCTCGCGGGGGGACGTGAGATCGCAGGGTACAAGCTGGGTTTGGTGAGCTCCGCCAAGCAGGTGCAGATGGGTCTGGAGTCTCCCATTTATGGTCGGGTCTATCCGGAGATGATCCTGAGGAGCCCGGTGAGCCTCAGGTGTTTCATACAGCCCAAGATGGAGCCCGAACTGGCCTTGAGATTGGGGGATGATCTCCCCCCCGGAGCCTCCTTAACGGGAGAATGGACTGCTGCGGGGGAGGTGTTCCTGGCCGTAGATTTTCTCGACAGCGTATGGGACGGTTACAAATTCACCCTTGCGGAGGTCGTGGCGGACAATACCTCAGGCGGCGGATTTTTGCTGGGAGATAAGCCGCTCGATCCTTCTCCGGAGGACGAGCTGCGGATGTACCTGGACGAAGATCTGGTCTCTGAAGGCCCGATCGAAGCGCTGGGCGATGTCTCGGCGCATCTCTCCTGGCTGGCGAGAGAGGTTGGAGGACTAGAGGCGGGTCAGGTGATCTTCCTGGGATCTCCCGCCGCTGCCGTCGAGGCGAGGCCCGGAACCCTCGAGTTGCGGGGGCCCAAAGGGAGCGTTCTGAGCGCAGAGATAGAGAAATAGGAGGGATGTATCCATGCAGAAGCCCTGGTTCGAGGTGGAACATTACATAGATGGAGAGTTCGTAAAGGGAGAGAATCGTTTCGAGGTCTTCTACCCGGCCACGAACGAGGTTATAGGGACCGCCCCCGAGGGCAAGAGCTCGGAAGTGGACGCTGCAGTCGAGGCGGCGCGGAGGGCATTCGGGAAGTGGGGGCGTACCCCGGCGGCCGAGCGACGCAGGGTGCTGCACGCCTTCGCCGATGGCATCCGGGCTCACGAAGAGGAACTGGCGCGGGTGGAGAGCTGGGACGTGGGGCGTCCGATCCGGGAGAACATCCACGGCTACATCCAGCGCGTGGCGGCGAACATCGAGTTCTTCGCGGACTTCGTGGTCACGCACGGGAGCGAGGCGTACCCGATGGACACAGGCTACGTCAACTACGTGCTGCACCGGCCCGTGGGCGTGGCCGCCCTGATTACACCCTGGAACGTTCCCATGCTGCTGGAGACCTGGAAGATCGGACCAGCGCTCGCGTTCGGGAACACCGTGGTCCTAAAGCCCGCGGAGCTCACGCCGATCGGGGCCTGGAAACTGGCCCGGATAGCCCACGAAGTGGGTCTCCCGCCCGGCGTCTTCAACGTGGTGCATGGGTTCGGCCCGGACTCTGCGGGGGCCTTCCTGACCGGGCACCCGGACGTGGACCTCGTCTCCTTCACCGGCGAGACGACGACCGGGAAGGCGATCATGAAGAACGCCGCCGATACCCTGAAGAAGCTCTCCTTCGAACTCGGGGGCAAAGGGCCGAACATCATCTTCGCCGACGCCGACCTGGAGCAGGCGGTGGAGATCAGCATACGTTCTTCTTTCTTCAATCAGGGTGAGTTCTGCCTTGCGGGACCGCGGATCCTGGTGGAACGTCCGGCCTACGATGAGTTCGTCGAACGCTTCGCGGAAGCGTCGAAGGGTCTGCGTCCTGGGGATCCGATGAACCCGAAGACCGTTTTGGGCTCGCTCATCTCGCCCGAGCATCTGCAGAAGGTGAAGGGGTTCCTGGATGAGCTTCCCTCGACGGCGGAGGTGGTGCTCGGCGGCGAACGTCCGGATTTGGGAGATCCTTTCGACGGGGGCAACTACCTGAACGCCACGATCGTCGCCGGAACCAGGCCCGAGGACAGGATCTGCCAGCAGGAGGTCTTCGGTCCCGTGGTAACGGTGATGCCTTTCGACGAAGAAGAGGAAGCGGTGGAGATCGCCAACGGGGTGAGCTACGGTCTCTCCGCGGTCGTGCAGACGCGGGATCTGGGTAAGGCGGTGCGCGTGGCCGATGCGGTTGAGGCCGGGACGGTCTGGGTCAACGACTTCTTCGTGCGCGACCTGCGGGTGCCCTTCGGCGGTATGAAGCAGAGCGGCATCGGGCGCGAGGGCGGAATCTACAGCCGCGAGTTCTTCACGGAGGCCAAGACCGTATGCTTGAGCAACCGGTAGAAGCGTGGGGTTGTCGATGAAAAGATGAAGATGAGAGGTGAACCTTTCACCGCCGGATGGTCGCCAGCTCCTCTTCGTGGTTTTTGAGCTTGGTGGAGAGGGCGGTGATGATGAGGGCCACAGCTCCCAACACCAGAAACGCCGCTTGAAAGCCCGTGGTCCCGCCCCCGGTGGAGGTGGCGACCGCGCCTATGACCGCTCCGCCGGTGAGCTGACCGATGCTGGTGAAGACGGTGAGTAGCCCCTGGGCGCTCGCCTTCTCCGAGGGGCCGGCTTCGCCGAGCATGATGTAGCGCAATGGTGCACCGAGTACGCCGGCGAGCCCGAAACCGACCAGGACCGAGGCCGCGAAGTATCCCGCGAGGCTCGTCGCGAAGAAACCTATTCCCACCATGCCCGCCGTGAGCAGCGCGGCGCTCACGAAGACCACCGCCCTTGAGCCCATACGGTCCAGCAGGCGCCCTACTACGGGAGAGCCCATACCGAGGGCGATCATCATGGGCAGCAGCATGAAGCTGGCGGTGGAGTGGGAGACCTCGAAGGCCGACTGCGCCATCGAGGGGAAGAATACCGCCCCGGCCTCACCGAGTCCGGCCCCTATCGCCAGGGTGGAGGCCAGGACGACCTGTCTGGAGCTCAGCAGGTCCACGCGTACCACGGGATCCTTCGCGCCACGCTCGACGTACCAGAAGGCCGGGGCGAGCCCCAGCGCGAGGAGCAGCGGGAGCCAGACCTGCACCGAGGTGAGGCTCGTGAAGAGGCTGCGGGCGTTTATCTCGCTCAGGCCGAATACCACAGCCCCCAACAGGACCCCGAGCACCCCCATGCCGGCGAGATCGAAGGGTCTCCTCGTCGCCGGCCTGCCATCCTGCAGCAACCTGAGGGCAGACGCCGCCAGGATCGCGGCTACCGGCACGTTGATTATGAACAGCCAGTGCCAGCTCGCCAGCAGCAGCGCACCTCCCAGGACCGGCCCTACCAGAAAGGCGATCCCGAAGACCGAACCGAGCAACCCGAGGGCCCGGCCCCGTCTCTCAGGAGGGAAGACCTCCCCGACGACCGCGGTCGCCACCGGGAAGATGCCCCCGGCGCCGAAACCCTGCATCGCACGCCCCACCAGAAGCATCCAGAACGAAGGTGCTGCAGCAACGGCGATGGACCCTACGCCGAACAGGGCCACGTCTGCCACGTACACCGCCCGGCGTCCCACACGGTCCGCCAGCTTCGACATCAACGGCACGCCGACGACGTTGAACAAGACGTAGATCGTAAATACCCACGCCAGATCCTTCGCGCTCACACCGAAGGACTGCCCTATCGCCGGTAGCGCAGGACCCACGATCGCTATGTCGAGAGCCCCCATCAAAACCCCGAAGAACAACAGCAGGAGTACCCGACCGGGTCTCGTCCCCTTGGCCACACCAACCTCCTCTTCGTCTCCGAAAGGCACGTCCCTTATGTAGTCATATATGACTAGTCAAGTTTGACTATATTATACGCGGGGAGTCGGATAGTCAAAAGTGTCTAATATGGGTGTGACTGAAACGAGCCTGCCGACGTTGGCAACTGGAGGCGAGATGGACGAGCGTCATCTTTTGATCCTGGGTCTGGTAAAAGAGCAGAGGCAGCATGGCTACCAGATAAACGAGTTCATCCAGAAGAACCTGAGCAACCTGACGCAGATGAAGAAGGCGACTGCTTATGTGATCCTGGATCGCCTCGAGGAAGCTGGCTACGTCCGTTCGGAGACCGAGCAGCAGGGCAATCGCCCGCCGAGGAAGGTCTACGAAGTGACGCCGGAGGGCCGGGAGAGGTTCATCGAGCTATTGCGCGAGAACCTTTTGAGGGCCGACCGCATTCTGATGGGCGGTGACGTAGGCCTGATGTTCCTCGATGAGCTTCCGAGGGCTGAGGTGGTCAGGCATCTCGAGAGCAGGCTGGAGGACAGAGAGAGGCAGATAGCCGAGATCGAGAAGGCCCCGGAGTACCCCGGCGTGCTTGGGCCACCCCTGGCCATAGAACATCTGCTGGCTTTGAATCGCGCGGATCGGGACTGGTTGCGGACCACGATAGAGCGTCTTCGGCGTGAGGTTGAAGGAGACGTCTGACCCCGTTTTCTCCGGCGGGAGTGAGAGCCCTGCTCGGTTTCTCGCGTTTTACGAGACGATCTCGTGCTTGGTCGGTACATCTTCCGAGGTTGGGTAGTTAGCCACACTGGGTTTTGACGGGCCCTCGTTCGGATCTTCTACGTTCCGTACCGGCGTAAACTTACGAGAGGAGATGGTGAGGAGAAAGGGGTGTGGATGGTTCGGGAAGCGCATGAGGACCTCGATCAGGTGTTGCGAGGTGTCGTGGAGCGCGAGGGTGGGGTGCCGGGCGTCGTCGCGGCGGTGACGGACCGGCGTGGTGATCTGTACGTGGGAGCGGAGGGGGAGGGCGAACTCGGCTCGGGCCGGGGCATGACCGAAGATACCGTCTTCTGCCTCTTCTCCTGCACCAAGGCGATAACGGGTGTCGCGGTGATGCAGCTCGTCGAGGAAGGGAGGCTCGACCTCGACGATCCGGTGAAGGAATACCTGCCGGAGATCTCCCGGATCGAAGTCCTCGAAGGCTTCGACGGGGAGGGGGAACCAATCACCCGCCCGGCCCGCTCGGACGTCACGGTGCGCCAGCTCATGCTGCACACGGCCGGGTTCGGCTACGAGTTCTTCAACCACGACCTGCTCGAATACTACAGGAATAGAGAGGTTCCGAGCGTGGTCTCTGGGAGGGAGGACGCGCTCTACAGCGTGCTCCTCTTCGATCCGGGGGAGCGTTGGGAGTACGGGATAAACATGGACTGGGCCGGGAAAGTGGTGGAGGCCGTCCGGGGACGCAGGCTCGGGGAGGTGTTCGAGGAGCGCATCTTCGAGCCTCTCGGGATGGAGGACACCGCCATAACCATGTCCCGGGGGATGCGGGAGCGCCGGGCGACGGTTCACCAACGACAGGAGGACGGCAGGTTGCGCCCCATGCCCGAGTTCGAGCTACCGCAGGATCCCGAGCAGCACATGGGCGGGCACGCCCTCTACGGGACGGTCGGTGACTACACGAGGTTCATCCGGATGATGCTGAACGACGGCGAGGGCGAAGATAGGCGGGTGCTCGCCCCGGAGACCGTTCGATACATGTCCCGGAACTGGCTCGGGAGGATGAAGATCCACGCTCTCCCCGGAGCCGTCCCGAGCCTCTCGAACGACGCGGAGTTCTTCCCGGGGATGCCCAAGTCCTGGGGCTACACCTTCATGATAAACGACGAGGACGCCCCGACCGGACGTCCGGCGGGCTCGCTCGGCTGGGCCGGTCTCGCGAACCTCTACTACTGGATCGACCGCAAGAACGGCATCGGCGGTTTCTGGGCCACGCAGCTGTTCCCGTTCGCGGATCCTGCCTCCTTCGGGGCGTACCTGGAGTTCGAGAAGAAGACCTACGAGCACCTAGATGACTTGTTGGGAGGCTGAGCGGAGGGTCCCCAGCGGATAAAATCATTCTCGGAGATGGTCTGGCTGCGGGAGAAGATCGGAGTGATGAACGCGTTCGAGGCGTTGCCGGGGAAGATAAAACGGGGCCTCTCCGGGCTCACCGCCTTCCCTTCGGATGATCGCGGGGTCGCCCTCGCTCTGGGCGGGGGCGGGGTGCGCGGGTTCGCCCACCTTGGTTTTCTCCGGGTGCTCGAGGAGGAGGGGGTGCCCGTCCGGGGCCTGGCCGGGACTTCTGCGGGCGCTCTTGCCTCCTGCGTGTACGCGTTCGGGCTCCCGCTCAGGCCGGAGCCGGTTCTCGAGGCGCTGGAGAGCCTGGGGCAGCTTCTCTCGCGGGGGGGCATGCTCTCACGCTGGAGGTGGCTCCTCTCGATCTCGCGCCGACCGGCCCTGGTCGAGGATGATGAGCTAGTGGGTGGCATCGCGGGGCTCTTCGGTGAACGCCGGCTCGAGGAGAGCAGGGTTCCGGTCGCGGTGGTGACCGCCGATCTTCGCAGCGGAGACGTGGTGGTGTTGAGGGAGGGGCCTGCCGCCAGGGCCGTCGCCGCCTCGTGTGCCATACCGGGCATCTTCCCGCCGTTCGAGCAGGATGGACGCCTTCTGGTCGACGGGGCCGTCACAGACAAAGTGCCGGTCTCCGCGGCACGCTCGGTCGGCGGCGGGGTGCCGGTCATCGGGGTCGACGTCTCCAACCCCGTGCCCCCCTCAGCCGCACCTCGCAACGGCGTGGAGGCGGCGATCATGGCCGGGGACGCCTCCAGGCGGCGCCTGACCCAGATCTCGCTGCAAGAGGCGGATCTCGCCGTTCGCCTGCCGCTGGAGAGGCAGGTGGAGCGTTTCGAGATGCAGGAGGCCGAGAGGCTCTACCGGCTCGGGATGGAGGTCGGCGAGGAGCACCTGCCGGAGATAAAGAGGCTCCTCGACCGGAACGGGGTGGACTCGATGGTGAGGAGAACCTACGCCCGACTCGCCTTTCGAACCTAGGTGAGTGTTACCTCTCGGACAGCTCCCTGTAGTGATGGGCTACGGTGAGCACCTTCTCCACGTACCATCCGGCGTGGTTGTACGCGTAGATCGCCCGGTACCAGTGGCGCGGTGCGCCGTTCAGCCTGAGGTAGCGGGCTGCCGAAGGGATCGCATCCCGCGGGTCCATGATGTTGGCGACCCCGTCGTGGTTGCCGTCGATGCCGTACAACCTCCAGGTGGAGGGGAGAAACTGCATCGGCCCCAGCGCGCCGGCGCTCGACGGGCCCATGTTCCTGCCGTGATCGGATTCTATCTTGCCGATGGCGGCGAGGATGTACCAGTCGCGGCCGAAGCCGTACTCTCTCGCGGCCTTTTTGTACAGGTGGAGATAGGCCCTGGGCGGCAGGTTGCGGACGGGGTAGGCGGCTATCTGGTGGTGCGCTATCCGCATCTGCCGGGCGAACCCCCGCGGCGTGCCGCCCGTGGCAGGGGGAGCGGTGAACCGTCCGGCCCTGGCTTCTTTTCTGAGCCGGACGATTACGCGCCGGATGTGCCTCTTTTTCGCTTCGATCTTTTCCTTCGAGGGTTGTCTGGCTGATGCCGCGTTCGTGCCGGCGTTCTCTGCGAGGGAGAGGTGGTTCGTCCGGTGGTTTATCAGGTGGGTGAGGGGGTCTTCCCGATGGGGATGCTCCCGCCGGGGGTGGGCGGCGGGGCCGTTTTCGCTGGTGAGGGATGCCGCGGGGGAGCCGGTCTCGCCCGCGTACTGGTCGTGAGCTGCGTTCTCACCCTGTGTCTCGGCGCCAACCGGGCTCCAGAAAGCGGCCAGGAGCAGAGACGTCAGGGCGAAAACGGCGAGCGAGATCCTCGTCGCGGACCGGACCCGGTGCTCCATCTCCCCCTCCATCTTCAGGCGTTTCCCGACGAATGCCCATGATGCACCCCGAGAGCGTGCCGTGCAAGGGGATTCTTCGGGGCTTGTGCCCGGCTCTACGGGACAAAACGCACTTTTGGAGCGAGCTTATCCCCCGCCAGGCCCCGGTTCACCACCCTTGAAAGCGCTCATGCGCTCCCGCCTCCTGCCCGACGCTCCGCGGCCGCCTTCGCCCGCTCGTAGTTTGACCTCAGTATCTCCAGGACCGCCGAGGCGTCCTCGCGGTTCTCTATCGGGTAGCTGACGTATCCCGGGGAGCCCGCCCGGTGCGGGCGTGCCCGGCCCTCGGAGATCAGACGCTCCCGAGCCTCCCGCCCGACCGGCAAATCCGCGATCATGTCGCGGTGGACGTGTCCTATCTCTCGCCTGCCGTAGCGGAATACAGTGGATCCGAACCTGCCCGGCCCCTCGTTCGTCCCCGGCCACCCCAGAACCTCCCGCTCCACCAGCGCCAGAAGGTCTTCTTTCATTTCCTGTCCTCCTCTCGGAATTCTGGTGCCGGTAGATATGATGGACCGGCGATGAGCCATCTACATCGGACGGAAGTACGGTTTTCGACCTGTACCGCGATCTAGGAAGAGTCCGCGGGACCGAGCCAGACTCCTTCGATCCCGCCCGGAGCCCACCCTTCGGGGGCTTCTGCGGAACGTTGCCAGCCGCCCTCCATCCTGCGCCGGGTCTCCTCCCAGCTTCGCACGCCGCTCGTCGTGTCGTGGGCCTCAACGCAGCAGGCCCCGGCGGCGCAGGCGGCCGTGAGCGCTTCTTCGGGGTCCATCCCGAGGAGCATTCCGAACAGGAGGCCGGCGTAGGCCGCGTCGCCCGCTCCCACCGTTCCCCGTACCTCGACCTCGAAGGTGGAGCCCCAGAGTTCCCGGTCCGCCCACCGCGAGCCCATCCCGGAGAGCAGCCGCCCGGCTCTGGCAAGCCGGGCTTCGGGGGCCGTGCGCAGGTAGAGACCACGCCTGCCGCATTTGATACCGGCCACGGCGGCGCCCATCGCCAGGATGTCTTTGCCGAGCGCCCGGATCTCCTCGATAGGAGCCGCGGCGAGGGGGGCGGTGTCCGAGAGGGCGATTTGCCTGTATCTTTCGGGGCCGAGCATGACGAGCGCTTCCTCCAGGCTCGGCACGAAGAGGTCGACCGCGGGGAGCGCCTCCTCGAAGATGGTCCTCCAGTCCACCCGGCCGGCCTCCGAAGAGAGGTCGGGGAAGCAGGTGTCGAGCGAGGTCGTCGTCCCGGATCTCCGGGCACGTTCGAAGAGGCGTCCGAGCTCGCCGCGGTCCTCGTAGAAGCGGGGCAGGACCTGCGGGTAGCCGAAGTGCAGGATGTCCGCCGGCGGGAGTGGCTCGGGAAGGTCGTCCGCGGAGAAGTCGGCGCTCACCCCGGAGTAGTGCAGGAACATCCTGTCCTCGTCCGGGGGGCTCAGGATGAGCGTGTAGGAGGTCTCGCCGGCGGGGGAGACGATGAGCGATTTGGAGAGCCCCTCCCCCGAGGACTCCAGGTGCCTGTGTACCAGCTCGCCCAGAGGGTCTTTGCCGATGCGAGCGACGAGCGTCACCTCCGCTCCGAGCCGGTGCAGCGAGAGGCCGGTGTTCGAGACCGAGCCGCCGGTCGAGATCCTCATCGGTCCTGCGCCCACCATCGTGCCGGGCACGAAGTCGAAGCGGCCGGGGAGCTCGGGGATGAGGTCCAGGCACAGGTGCCCCGCGACGATGACCCGCCCTCTGCGCCCGACGTCCATACCCGCTGATGATAGAGGCTGCCGCCCGGAGGCGGCAACCCCTGTCTCTAGCCCTTCACGCCCCCTGCGGTGAGCCCCTGCACCAGGTAGCGTTGCAGCGCCAGAAATCCCGCGACGACCGGGATGCTCACGACGATCGCGGCGGCCATCAGCTGGTTCCAGTAGACGTTTGACTGGCTGGCGTAGTCCCTGAGCCCGATGGCGAGGGTGCGGGTGGCGTTGGTCGTGAGCACCGAGGCGAAGAGAACCTCGCCCCAGGCGGTCATGAACGCGAAGACCGCGACCGCGACGATGCCGGGCAGGCTCACCGGGATGAGGACCCTGAAGAGCGCCCCGAGCGCCGTCGAGCCGTCTACCATCGCCGCCTCCTCGAGCTCGCGCGGGATCGAGTTGAAGTACCCGACGAGCATCCAGATCGAGAGCGGCAGCGAGAAGGTGAGGTAGGTGATGATCAGACCGACGCGCGAGCCGTAGAGGTGCACACCGAAGGTCTGGTCGATGTTGACGAAGATGATGAAGAGCGGCAACAGGAACAGGATGCCGGGGAACATCTGGGTCGAGAGGACCGTGAGCCGGAACGGGTTCCTTCCGAAGAACCGGTAGCGGCTTACCGCGTAGGCGGCCAGGATGGCGACGATGACCGAGATCACGGTGGCGCTCACGCACACGATCACGCTGTTGATGAAGTAGTGCGCGAGCGGGACCGTGCTCCATATCTGGACGTAGGGCTCGAAGGTTATGCGCGAGGGGATCCAGTGGAACGCCGACTGCACGTCGCCGAGCGGTTTGATCGAGGAGATCACCACCGTGTAGAGGGGGAAGGCCGTGATCAGGGTGAAGAACGCAAGCCCTATCACCCGCA
>JAIMBO010000152.1 GCA_023511405.1 Rubrobacteraceae bacterium | reverse complement strand
GTGGCGCGCGGCAGAGTGAAGTGGTTCTCGGATGAGAAAGGATACGGCTTCATCGAGAACGAGGATGGCGGGGAGGATCTCTTCGTCCACTACTCCGAGATAGTGGGCGAGGGCTTCAAGACGCTCGAAGAGGGTGCCCTCGTCGAGTTCGAGGTGGTGGAGGGTCGCAGGGGAAAGATGCAGGCCTCGAAAGTCGAGGTCGTGGGCTAGCGCCGCGGCGGGGGGACGGAGTTGCACGGGCCTCGCTCCTCCCCTTCCGGGGAGGCCGATCTCAAGCGGCGTGCCGGCTACCGGGCCGTCGAGGAGTTCGTTAGAAGCGGGATGGCCGTCGGGCTCGGGACCGGAAGCACCGCATCCTGGGCCATAAGGAGGGTGGGCGAGCTGTTGCGCGAGGGGGTCCTGGAGGACGTCGTGTGCGTCCCGACCTCCGAGCGCACCGCAGAGGCTGCGAGGGCACTCGGTATCCCGCTCGCCACGCTCGCCGAGACCCGTCCCCGGGTCACCATAGACGGGGCGGACGAGATCTCCCCCGACCTCTCCGCGATAAAGGGGCGTGGCGGGGCGCTCCTGCGGGAGAAGATAGTCGCCTTCGCGAGCGAGAGCTTCGTGCTCGTCGCCGACGAGACCAAGCCGGTGGAGAGGTTGGGAGAGGGGGTGGTCCCGGTCGAGGTCGAACCCTTCGGGTGGCAGGCCACCCTGCGGGCGCTCTCCGCGCTCGGGTGTGAGGCCTCCCTGCGGAGGGCTGAGGGGTCGGATGACCCCTTCGTCACCGATGGAGGTCACTACACCGTCGACTGCCTCTTCCCGCCGATAGAAGACCCGGCCGCGCTGGAAAGGGAGATAAAGCACGTGCCGGGGGCTCTGGAATGCGGGCTGTTCGTCGGGATGGCCGAGGCGGCGGTGGTGGCCCGCTCCTCCGGGGAGGTCGAGATAATGGAACGGAGAGGGAGCTAGCCCGCCCCGAACCCCGCGCGCAAGCCCGCACGGTGGGGCCGCTCCTTCTCCACGACGAGCTTGTATATGGAATCGAGCTCGACGTAGACCACCGCCTTCTCCCTGCCGACCAGAGCTCGAAGGTAGCCGTCCTCCAGGGAGAGATCGTCGAGCTTGTCGTTCTCGATCGTGAAGGTGTCCCTGCGGTCCCAGACGACCAGGTCGTGGCCGGCCTCTCTGGCTTCCTTCAAGGCTTTCTCTATCAGGTTTTTATCCATGGTACTCTTGAAACCCCCGTTCTGTGGAACGTGCTCTCAAGCAGGACCTATTCTACCCGGGATAGGGTTCGGCGGACGGCTGCGAACCGGGTAGACTTTATCGGCCGGAGTTGAAGACCATCTTGAAGGACATAGAGGAGTTCGACCGGGCGCTCTTCGGGGCTATCTTCCGCCTCAAGTGGGCGCCACTGACCCGTCTGCTGCGTCTGTTCACCCTGCTCGGCACCGCGGGGTTCCTGTGGGGGATGCTGGCCGCCGTGGCCTTCATATTCGGCGGGTTCAGGCTCTCGCACCTGCTCGTCCCCTGGGGGGCGGTGGCGATCTCCTGGACGTGCGCCGAGGGCTCCAAGCACCTCTTCAACCGCACCCGGCCCTACATCAGCGATACCGGGATCGCCCCCCTGATAAAGACCCCGAGCTCGAGCTCCTTCCCCTCCGGGCACTCGGCGACGGCAGCTGCAGGGGCGATAACCCTCTCGTTTGCCTACCCGGCTTTCGCTCCGGCCTTCGTCGCGGCCGGGTTTCTGGTCGCGCTCTCCCGGGTCTACCTGGGGGTGCACTACCCCTTCGACGTCGCCGCCGGGCTTCTCATAGGCTCGGTGGTGGCGGCCGCTCTGCTGATGCTCGCGTGAGATCCGGTGGGATCTGGTACAAAAGAGACGTGAAGGTGCAGCGCTACCATACGCTCGGGGCGGTGGCCTCCGACCTTCAGGCTCTCGCATCTCTGGTGCACGACCTCGAAGGGCTGTTCGTGGGGGAGCCCGTGGTGCTGGCGCGCCGACGGGACCTCGAAGTGGTGAGGCTCACACTGCCTGGCTGTCGGGTTCTTCCCATCGAGGCCGGTATCTCGCGCAGGCAGTGGATAGAGCTCGGCAGCGTGTACTTCACGTGCACGACGGTCGACGCGGCCGTGGCGCCGGTCAACCTGCTGGTCGGGGTGGGGCTGCAGATTCTGGTCACGCTGGGTTTCGCGGCGGGCATCATCCTCTACCGCCGCCGGTCCCATCTGCGCGAGAGGGTGCTCGGGATGGGGCTCCCGGAGGAGTTCGCCCTCCGGTGGGCGGGGGAGATGGAGGATGGGGGCTTCGCCTTGATCCTCGTGACGACCCCGGAGGAGAAGCTCGGGGCGGCGGAAGAAGCTTTTCTCGCGGGGGATCTGCGCTCCCCGCTCGCCGTGGACCGCAGGCTCGTTCTCTGAGGAGGAATGTTCCGTGATAGTGAGGGAGAAGGATGGCGGGTATCTCCTCATCGGCCAGCACGAACATGCGCTGGCCTCGGGGCGGTTCGCCCGGCACTGGGGGTGGAAACCGAGGCCCTCGTCCTCCACGGTCTACGCCATCGCCAACCACGACGTGGGATGGCGCGAGATCGACCGCCGGGTGCTCTGGAACGAGGAGGAGGGCCGGCCGTACTCCTTCGTCGACTACCCGATAGAGCCCAAGCTGGAGGGTTACCGGCAGGGGATAGGTCTGGTCGAGGACGAGGACCCCTACGCCGGGCTGCTCTGCAGCATGCACTACGCCTCCTTCTTCCGGCATCCGAAGACCGAGCCGGAGGCACGTTTCCTTGAGGAGGAGCTTTCCCGGCAGGAGCGCCTGCGCCGGGTCTTGCCAGAGGAAGCGCTCGAGACCGTCGAGCACGACTTCCGCCTCTTGCAGCTCTGCGACGACCTCTCGCTCTTCATCTGCCTCAACGACGCTGGTCGCAACGACCATCCCTGGTACCGGGGCGGGTTCTCGTTCAGGGGCCGGAGGCTCGAGCCGATCTGGGAGGGGGAGGGGATCCGGATCTCCCCCAACCCCTTCACGGAGGACTTCGAGATCTCCATCCCCTGGCGGATGGTGGGCGAGGGAGGGGACCCCGAGGAGGAGGGGGAGATCCGCGTCGAGATAAAAGGCAGTGGAGGATAATATACTCTCGTCGTTCGGGTTTCGAGAAGAGAGCGATCTAGAAAGAGCATGATGAGAGAAACGTCCTACGATTTCTTCAAGAGGCTGCTCGCCGCGCCGGGGCCCAGCGGGGCCGAGGGGGCCGCGGCTGGCATCTGGCGCGAGGAGGCCTCCGGCTTCGCCGAGGTGCGCGGCGACAGGATGGGCAACTCCTTCGCCACGCTGAACCCGGGTGGTTCGCCGCGGGTGATGCTGAGCGGACACATCGACGAGATCGGGCTCATGGTCACCCACATCGACGAGAAGGGCCTCATCCGCTTCATCGGCGTCGGTGGGTGGGACCCGCAGGTCCTCGTCGGGCAGCGGGTGCGCCTCATGGGGCGTGGCGGCGAGGTCCTCGGCGTCATCGGCAAGAAGGCCATCCACCTCATGGACGCCGAGGAGCGCAAGAAGGTCTCCGAGATAAAGAGCCTCTGGATAGACATCGGGGCCAGATACAGAGAAGAGGCGGAGAAGCGGGTCCGCGTCGGCGACGTGGGGGTCCTCGACCAGGAGCTCGTCGAGCTCGCGAACGGCAGGATAGCCGCCCGCTCGGTCGACAACCGGGTGGGGGCCTTCGTGGTTCTCGAGGCGCTCCGGCTCCTCTCCGAGGCGGATGGCCTCGCAGCCGAGGTCGTGGCCGTGGCGAGCGTGCAGGAGGAGATCGGGCTCAACGGCGCCCGGGCCGCGGCCTTCGGGCTCGACCCGGACGCGGCGATAGCCGTGGACGTCGCGCACGCGACCGACATCCCCGGCGTCTCGGAGAACGAGGAGGGCGAGCACGCTCTGGGTAGCGGCCCGGTGATCTCCCGCGCCTCCGCGCTGAGCCCGTTCGTCACCGAGGGGCTCATCTCCGCCGCCGAGAGGGAGGGCATCCCGTACACCCTCGCCGGGGACTCCCGGCGCACCGGCACCGACGCCGACGCGATCCACTTCTCGCGGGCGGGGATCGCGACCGGGCTCGTCTCCTGTCCCAACCGCTACATGCACTCCCCGAACGAGATCGTCGACCTCGAGGACGTCGAGCGCTGCGCGCGCGTGATCGCGGCGTACATCAGGGACCTGGAGAAGGGGACGGACTTCACGCGCTAGAAGGGTTCGCTTGAAGCGGCGGGCCGCGGCGGCTAAGCTACCCGGATATGGCAGAGAAGACGCTCTTCCAGAAGATAATGGACCGGGAGATACCGGGCGACATCCTCTACGAGGACGATCGCTGCATCGCCCTGCGCGACATCAACCCGCAGGCCCCGACGCACGTGCTCGTCGTCCCCCGCAAGGTCATCCCCTCCCTGGACGACCTGACGGAGGAGGATGAACCCATAGTCGGGCATCTGTTCACGGTGGCGAAGGAGGTCGCGGCCCGGGAGGGGCTCGAGAACGGCTGGCGCGCGGTGATCAACTGCGGTCCCGACGCGAACCAGACCATAGACCACCTTCACCTGCACGTGATCGGGGGGCGCAGGATGGGCTGGCCGCCGGGGTGAG
>JAIMBO010000151.1 GCA_023511405.1 Rubrobacteraceae bacterium | reverse complement strand
CTCTCGTGCACGAGCCTGGGGGCGCTGCTCGCCTCCATCAACGGCGCCTCGCTGATCGTCGCGCTCCCGACGCTTCTGAGGGAGCTCCACACGGGGCTCTTCGCGCTGGTGTGGGTGCTCCTGAGCTACCTGCTGGCGCAGACGATCCTCACGATCGTGGCGGGGAGGATCGCGGACATGGTCGGGAGGAAGCGGTTGTATGTCGGGGGCTTCGCGCTCTTCACGGTGGTGAGCCTGCTCGCAGGGTTCGCGACCAACGCCGGCGAGCTCATCGCGGCGCGCACGGTGATGGGCGCCGCGGGCGCGTTCATGATGGCCAACTCCAGCGTGATAGTCACCGACGCCTTCCCCCGGCGCCAGCTCGGGCAGGCGCTCGGGATAAACATGATGATGGCCGCCGCCGGCTCCACGCTCGGTGTCGTGGTGGGTGGGATCATGACCTCCATCTCCTGGCACTGGGTGTTCTGGTTCAACGTGCCGCTCGGGGTCATCGGGACCATCTGGGCCGCGGTGAACCTGCGCGAGCTCGTCACGCTCAAAAAGGGCCAGCACCTGGACATCCCCGGCAACGTGACCTTTCTCGTCGGCATCCTCGGGCTCCTCGTGGGGCTGACGCAGGGGGGGATAAAAGGCTGGAGCGCGCCGGAGGTGGTCGGAGGGTTCGTGGCCGCGGCGATCTTCCTGCCGGCCTTCCTGCTCATAGAATCGCGGGTGAAAGAGCCGCTGCTCAGGCTCTCGCTCTTCAGGAGCCGCACGTTCGCCTTCGGCAACGTGAGCGCCCTGCTGAACTCGGTGGCGCGCTTCGCGGTCATGTTCATGTTCGTCTTCTACTTCATTGGGGTGGACGGCTACGACCACCTGATGGCCGGGATACTGCTCATCCCGCTCGCCGGCGTGATGTTCGTCGTGGCCCCCATCTCCGGATGGTTCGCCGACCGGGCGCACGCGAGGGTGGTGAGCACCATCGGGATGGTCGTCACCGCCATCGGCCTCATCGGGATGGGCACCCTCATCGAGGTGGACACCCCCTATTGGGAGATAGCGCTCTTGATGGTGATCGTGGGGGTCGGCAGCGGGATCTTCAACTCGCCCAACACCCGAGCGATCATGAACTCCGTGGAGCCCGGGCAGCGGGGGATAGCGAGCGGCACCCGCACGTTTCTGACCAACATCGGGGGGATGCTCTCGATAGCCCTGGCGCTCTCGATCATCACGAGCTCGATGCCCCGGGAGCAGATGTTCAAGGTCTTCTCCGGCACCGTGGGCCACGGGATGACCGCGGCGCAGGCCGCCCCGTTCATAAGCGGCTTCCACGAGGCGCTGCTGGTGGGGGCCGCCGCGAGCATCGTGGGCGCGGTGTTCTCCGCCTTCCGGGGGAAGGGAGACCAGGAGGATGGCTGAGAAGGAGGGGAAGCTGGAAGAGGAACCCCAGGAGAGCATCCTGAAGCAGCCCAAGGCCGTCTGGGCCGTGGCCTTCGCGTGCGTGGTCGCGTTCATGGGACTCGGGCTCGTCGACCCGATCCTCCCGGCGATAGCCACGCAGCTCCACGCCACACCCCCGCAGGTGGAGCTGCTCTTCACCAGCTACTTTCTGGTTACCGGCGTCACCATGGTCGTGACCGGCGCCGTCTCCAGCCGGCTCGGGTACAAGACGACCCTTCTCTCCGGGCTCGGGCTCATAGTCCTGTTCAGCGCGCTCGCCGGATCCTCGAGCGGGGTCGCGGGCATCGTGCTCTTCCGGGCCGGTTGGGGGCTCGGCAACGCCCTGTTCATCGCCACCGCGCTCGCGGTCATCGTGCAGCTCTCGAACGCGGGCACCGAGCGGGCCGTCATCCTCTACGAGGCCGCGCTGGGGCTGGGGATCTCGGTGGGACCCTTGCTCGGCGGAGCCCTGGGCGGGATAAGCTGGCGCGGCCCCTTCTTCGGGGTCGCCTCGCTCATGCTCGTCGGGTTCGCCGGGCTCTTCTTCATGTTGCCGCGCCTGGAGAAACCGGAGCACAGAAGCTCCCTCGCCGACCCGTTCCGGGCGCTCGGACACCGGGGGCTCCTCACGCTCGGCCTCACCGCCCTCTGCTACAACTTCGGGTTCTTCACGATGCTCGCCTACACCCCCTTCCCGCTGCACCTCGGCGCACACGCTCTCGGCCTGATCTTCTTCGGGTGGGGCGTCTTGCTCGCGATAACCTCGGTCTTCGCCGCCCCCAGGATACAGGCCCGCTTCGGAACGCTCCCGACGATGTACGCGATGCTCACGCTCATCGCGCTCGACCTGCTGGCGATGGGCCTCGGGGTCTCCTCGCGGCCGGTCCTGATCGCGGCCGTCATCCTCGGGGGTGCCTTCCTCGGCATCAACAACACCATGATCACCACCGCCGTGATGCAGGCCTCGCCGGTCGAGCGGCCGGTGGCCTCGGCGGCCTACAGCTTCGTCCGGTTCGTCGGCGGGGCGATCGCCCCGTTCCTCGCCGGCAAGCTCGCGGAGTGGTTCTACCCCGGCGTCCCGTTCTTCGTCGGCGCGGCGGCGACCGCGGTGAGCGTGGTGGTGCTCTTTTCCGGCCGGGCTTATCTGAAGAGGGTCTAGCCACGAAGCGAAGGCTGCTGCTCCGGCGAGAGATCTCATCCAGACTCCCCGGGAACCGCAACCTCAGGCTGCTCCTGGCCGGACGCGGCCTCAGGAGCCTCGCGCAGGGGTACCTCTCGGTCGTCGTGCCGCTGTACTTCGCCCGCCTCGGCTACGGGGCGACCAGCATCGGGCTCGTGTTCGCGGCCTCGGCGGCGGCGAGCGCCATCCTCACCGCCGCCGTCGGCCTCCTCGCCGACCGTTTCGGACGCAAGGCGCTGCTCGTCGCGATCTCGCTCCTGATGGCCGCGGGCGGCTTCGTCTTCGCCCTCTCGAGCAGCTACGTCGTGCTCCTGGTCGCAGCCGCCGTCGGTACCTTCGGGCGCGGTGGAGGAGCGGGCAGCGGCGGCTCCTTCGGCCCCTACTACCCGGCCGAGCAGCCGCTCGTCGCCGCCTCGGTGCGCGACGAGGAGCGCACGGGGGCTTTCGGGCTGCTCTCCTCGGTCGGGGTGCTCTGCGGGGCGGCGGGCTCGCTGCTCACGCTCGTGCCGGGGGCGCTCGCCCGCACCGGGCTCTCCACCCTGGACGGCTACCGCATTCTCTTCCTGCTTACCGCCGTCATCGGGTGCGCGATGGCGCTCGTCGTCCTGCCGATACGCGAGGAACGACCGAAGCCATCACGCAAGAAAGGCGGCTCCACGGTCCGCCTCTCCCCGGAAGGCCGCCGGCTGATAGCCAGGTTCATGACGACCAACGCGGTCAACGGCCTCGCGGTCGGGATGCTCGGATCCTTCGTCGCCTACTGGATGCACCGGCGCTACGGGGTGGGGGCCGGGGAGATCGGAAGCCTCTTCTTCGCCATAAACCTGGTCGCAGCGATCCCCTACCTCTTCACCGGGCGGCTCTCGCGCAGGCTCGGGGCGGTGCGGGCCGTGGTCACCACCCGCACCTGCTCGGTGGTGCTGCTCGCGGCCACCACCCTGATGCCGACCTTCGCGCTCGCCGGGGCGCTCTACCTGCTGCGCATGGTCGCCAACACACTCTCGATCCCGGTGCGACAGTCCTACCTCATGGGCGTGATGCCACCCGGAGAGCGCTCCCGGGCCGCGGGGCTCGGGAACCTTCCTTCCCGGATCGCCTCCTCGGCCAGCCCGACGCTCGCGGGGTACCTGATGCAGAGCGTCTCGCTGGATATGCCGCTCGAGCTGGCGGCCGCCCTGCAAGCGATCAACACCGCGCTCTACTACCTCTTCTTCAGGAACCTCCACCCTCCGGAGGAGCATCCTCCTCGCAGGGGCGGTTGACGTATCCCGAGCGGAATGGCGAGACCACGCCGGTCTCTGGGTCGTAGGAGTGACGCCAGACGCACCCGGTATCGGCCGCGAGCAGGTGGATCGAGACCGAGGGCACCTCGGAGACGGTGCGCACGCCGTGGATGTCGTCCCGCGGCGGGAGCAGCGGGTAGAAGTCCCCGGGACGCAACCTCCTCCGGAGCACGACCTCGAGCTCTTCACGTTCTCCCACGGGCCGCCCCTCGTCCTTCCTGGCGTAGACGACCTCCTCCTGCTCCCCGGCGTAGAGCCCGACGAGCCCCCACGAGAGGTGGTCGTGCACCGGCGTGCTCGACCCGGGCGGCACCACGAGCGAGAACAGGCAGAGATCCCTCGCCGCCGAGCGGAAGATCAGCCACTGCCCGATACCCCCTCCCATCCCGCTCTCCACAGCGGCGGAGCAAAACTCCTCCGGCAGCCACCCCTCCGCGGCCAGAAGCTCCGCAAAGGCCGGCCTCATCCGCTCGATAGCCTCCTCCGGAGCCTCCGAACGCTCGATATCCTCCCGTACCCTCCCGACGAAGTCCCGCACCAGCGGGTGCTCCAGCAGGAACTCGTCCTCTCTTCCCATCGGTCTCTCCCCGGCATCACGGTACCGACACTCGCAGGGTACAATAGTATCGGAGGATCGCCACACCAACGAGGAGAGGTGGAGAGGATGGCACTCTACGAATACAGATGCGCCGAGTGCGAGGAGCACTTCGACCTCATGCGCCCGATGAGCCAGGCCGACGAGCCCGCCCGCTGCCCGGAGTGCGGCTCCGA
>JAIMBO010000022.1 GCA_023511405.1 Rubrobacteraceae bacterium | reverse complement strand
CGCGTTAGCTACGGCACGGAGGGATTCGACTCCCCCCACACCTAGTGCCCATCGTTTACGGCTAGGACTACCAGGGTATCTAATCCTGTTCGCTCCCCTAGCTTTCGCGTCTCAGCGTCAGGAACGGCCCAGCGAGCCGCCTTCGCTACTGGTGTTCCTCCCGATATCTGCGCATTTCACCGCTACACCGGGAATTCCACTCGCCTCTGCCGTCCTCTAGCCCGGCAGTATCCACTGCACGCCCGGGGTTGAGCCCCGGGTTTTCACAGCGGACTTACCGAGCCGCCTACACGCTCTTTACGCCCAATGATTCCGGACAACGCTCGCCCCCTACGTATTACCGCGGCTGCTGGCACGTAGTTAGCCGGGGCTTCCTCGTCGGGTACCGTCAAGCTAGGGGCTATTAACCCTTCGCCCTTCGTCCCCGACAACAGGGCTTTACGACCCGAAGGCCTTCTTCGCCCACGCGGCGTTGCTGCGTCAGGCTTTCGCCCATTGCGCAAGATTCCTGGCTGCTGCCTCCCGTAGGAGTCTGGGCCGTGTCTCAGTCCCAGTGTGGCTGGCCACGCTCTCACGCCAGCTACCCATCGTCGCCTTGGTGAGCCGTTACCTCACCAACTAGCTAATGGGGCGCGGGCCCATCCCTCGCCGGATGGCCGAAGCTACCTTTCCTTGCCAGGGCATGCGCCCCGACAAGCGTACGGGGTATTAGCCGGGGTTTCCCCCGGTTATCCCCCTGCGAGGGGTAGGTTACCCACGTGTTACTCACCCGTTCGCCACTCTACTCACCCCCGAAGGGGCTTTCGCGTTCGACTTGCATGCCTAAAGCACGCCGCCAGCGTTCGTCCTGAGCCAAGATCAAACTCTCCGAACTAATCCTGCGGGCGCTACCCGCCGTGGCGATCCGCATTAGACTCCCGGATCGCAGGGAGTCAGCCTTGGCTCCGAAGAATCGACGGGTTTCGATCCTCCGATTCGCTGCTATTCAGTTTTCAAGACCTCCAGGTCCCTCGCCTCTCGGCGGGACTGGCGGAGGGAAAACCTCCGAGCGACTCAAACGCCCGCCTGTCGGCGGGCTCCGGGGATCCCTCTTCTCGGGGATCCTACCCGGTGAGTCCCTCTTCGGTTGTCAAGCTCCCTCTCATGTGCGTGGAGGAGTATAGCAGGCCCCGGCGGGTTGTCAACGACCTGAGGAAAATTTTTCTCCTGCGCTCCCGGAAGGGGCGGCGAGCCGGGCGTAGCGACGCTTGCCGACCTGCAACACGGCCCCCTGAAGCCTGCCGAGAGGGATGTTGAGGTCTTCCTCGGTGACCTGCTCCCCATCGAGCCTGACCGCCCCTCCCCGGATGAAGCGGCGGGCTTCACCGTTCGTCCGGGCGAAGCCGGCGCGGGTTATGAGGTCTACTATCCAGACCTGCGGCTCGTCGGGGAGGGACACCTCCGGGACGTCCTCCGGAACCCCACGCCGGACGATGGTGTCGAAGTGGCGTTCGGCGGATCGGGCCTGTTCCTCGCCATGAAACTGCTGGACGATGGAACGGGCGAGCTTGCGCTTCTGTTCGACGGGTTCCGCTTCGGGCGGCTCACGGTCGAGCAGTAGCCGGTAGTAATCCGCCATGATCTGGTCGGGGATGCTCATCACCTTGCCGAACATCTCTTCCGGCGGATCGGTCACTCCTATGTAATTGCCGACGGACTTGCTCATCTTGACCTTGCCGTCGGTGCCGACGAGGAGCGGCACGGTGAGTATGCACTGAGGACGTTTGCCGTAGTACTCCATTATCTGGCGCCCCATGAGCAGGTTGTAGAGCTGGTCGGTGCCGCCGAGTTCGACGTCGGCATCGACGGCGACGGAGTCGTAGGCCTGCATGAGCGGGTAGAGCAGCTCGGTGAGAGAGATCGGACTCCCGGAAGCGTAGCGCCTGGCGAAGTCGTCACGCTCCAGGATGCGGGCCACGGTCACGGCCCGGGTCAGGTGGATGATGTCCGCCATGGTGAGCCCGCCCAGCCACTCCGAGTTGCGCCGGACTTCGGTGCGCTCGGGGTCAAGGATCAGGTAGGCCTGATCCAGGTAGGTTTCGGTGTTGCGCTCTATCTGCTCGACCGAGAGGATGGGACGGGTCTTGGAGCGTCCCGAAGGGTCGCCCACGCGCGCCGTGTAGTCGCCTATCACCAGGACCGCGGTGTGACCGAGGTCCTGGAACGCGCGCAGCTTGCGCAGGACCACGGTGAACCCGAGGTGTATGTCGGGTGCGGTGGGATCTATGCCGAGCTTGACGCGCAACCGCCCTTCGCGCATGCGCTGCTCGAGCTCCTCGCGGCTCACCAAGTCCACCGCGTTGCGGAAGATACCCTCAAGATCCGTGTTATCAGCCATCAAGCAAAGACCCCTCAAGCTCTCCGATGGGCAACCAACGCGAAAACAGACTGTTGTAATATACCAGCCCCATGAGCGGGCCCCGTGCAAAAGGTGCGACGAGCGGACGCGCCGGGGCTCCGAAGAGGCCGGCGGACGGAGCAACGGTGAGATCAAGACGCCTCCTGCTTTTCCTTCTCGCCCTGCTCGCAGCAGCAGCCGGCTTCTCCGCCGGTGGCTACATCGGCCTGATGAGGGCGGTCGACCGCCTCGGAGCACCATCCAGAGCCTCCACCGGCCCCACCTACATATATTCGGCCCCCCTCGGCAAACGGGGCGACACCCGCCGGGTGATAGGCATCATCTATCCGGCGCGCAACCACCTCAAGACATCCCTCCGGGACATGCCGCCGGGCCTGCTCAACGCCGTGGTCGTAAAAGAAGACAGGCGCTTCAGGGAACACGGAGGGGTCGATACATGGGGGATAATCCGTGCCCTCTACGCAGACCTGAAGGCCGGGAGCACGGTGCAGGGAGCCTCGACCATCACCCAGCAGTACGTCAAGAACGCCTATCTCAGCCCGGCTCCCACGCTCACCCGCAAGCTGAGGGAGGCTCTGATCTCGATCGAGATAGAACGCCGCTACTCGAAGGACGAGATCCTGGCGAAGTATCTCAACACCGTCTACTTCGGGAACAACGCCTACGGTGTGGGGGCTGCCTCGGAGACCTACTTCGGAAAACCGGTGAAAGACCTCACTACCGCAGAGGCGGCCACGCTGGTGGGGCTCCTGTGGTCGCCATCCACGCTCGGGTCCGACAAAGAAGCCGCCCGAAAACAGCGGGATCTCGTCCTGAAGAAGATGCTCGGGGCCGGGTACATCACGGAGCAGGACTACGAAAGAGCGCTCCACGAACCCATGCCGGAGAGATGGCCCGTCAACCCTCCACACAGGAGCGGACTCGAAGCCCCGACGCTCACCAGAGACTTCGCGGCGATGGTCGAGCAGGAGCTGACGAAGCGGTACGGAACCCGCGCCGTGCTGGAAGGAAACCTGAGCGTTTACACGACGCTGGACCTCGAAGACCAGACGTCGGCCTGGGATGTGCTCTACGGACCTTCCGGCTACCTCTCCCACCCCGGTTATCCGGACGCAGCGCTGGTCTCTCTGGACCCGAGAACCGGCGACATAAAAGCGATGATCGGTGGTCATGGCAGGAAGTCCGATTTCAACCTGGCGACCCAGGGTCGCCGGCAGCCGGGCAGTTCCTTCAAGCCGTTCGCGCTGATAGCGGCGATCGAGCAGGGCATAAGCCCGAAGAGAGAGTACGTTTCGGAGCAGAAAACCTACCACCTCAGAAAGCCCGGAGGCAGGACCGAGGTCTGGAAGGTCGAGAACTACGGTGGTATAGAGCGCGGGCCGATCACGCTGGAGAACGCCCTCTGGCAGTCGGACAACACGGTCTTCACCGACCTCGTCACCAACGCGAAAGGCCGGGGCTTGAAAGACGGCCCGGAGAAGGTCGTCGAAGTGGCGAGAGAGGCCGGGGTCGAGGCCGACTACGGCAGAAATCCAGGCCCGTCGGTGGTTCTCGGAACGAAGGAGACTTCACCGCTCGAAATGGCGCAAGGCTACGCCACGATAGCCAACGAAGGCCGCAGGCTGAAACCGAGGGCGATCGTCCGGGTGGTGCGGGAGGAGGGCAAAGGCAGGGAGAAGTTCCTCTACAACGCCCCGGCTCGCCCAAGAGGCGAGCGTGTGATCCCGAAGGACGTCGCCCGGAAGACCCTGAGCATCATGATCGGCGACGTGACCCAGGGTATAGCCCGGGAGGCCGCCCTCCCGGGGCGTCAGGTAGCAGGGAAGACCGGAACCTCGGAGAACTTCTTCGATTCCTGGTTCATCGGCTCCACACCGCGACTCACCACCGCGGTGTGGATGGGATACGCGAAGGGAGGGAAGACCCTGGAAGGTCTCATCGGTCCGGAAGCGCAGCGGACCGGCAGCACCCCGACCCCCACGATCATCTGGCACGACTACATGCAGCGCGCGTTGCGCGGCGAACCGAAGGAGAGATTCGAAGGCGTGAAACCTCCCTCGGGATCGGACGCCACCGACTTCTACGGCAACCCACTGCCGGCAAGATGACCCGAACGGGCGAGGCCACGTCCACAGAGCGTCCTGGGTCGCACGGAGACGTTGGGATCTCCGTGCAGAAGATACCGCCACGGCAGCTCCGTTCCACGTCTTATGCCTATCCTGGTCGTGGATACGATCTCCCCTTCCGGGGGAGGTCCGTAGCGGATGGTGAGGGGACCGACGGTGAGGTCACACCCGTCGTGGTGAAGCTCTATGCCCAGAGCCTGGGCGAGCCGTCCGGGACCGTCGCAGAGATGCGACGGGCGTCCACGACGGCGGACCATGAGATCCAACCCCTCCAGCGGACGCAGGGCCCTGACGAGCACCGCGCTCCCCACGCCTTCCGGCTCGCAGACCACGTTGAACAGACGATGCATGCCATAGGAGAGGTACACGTAAGATACGCCGGGAGGACCGAAGAGCATCCGGTTGCGGGAGTCCGGCCCGCGGTACGCGTGGCAGGCGGGATCCTCCGGACGGTAAGCCTCGGTCTCGACGATCATCCCGGAGGCGGTCCCCTCCGGGGAGCGGTGGATCAGCACGCACCCGATGAGATCCACCGCCACCTCCCGGGGATCCCGGTCGAAGAATCCGGCCGGGAGCGCCTCCTCCGGGATCACCGCTCTCCGACGAGCTCGGAGATCCGGCGGGAGAGCTCGTCGAGGTCGAGTCCCGCCTCAGAGCGTATCGAGGCCTTGAGAAGTGGGCGCACCTGTCCTATCTGGGCCTGCAGCTCACGCAGAAGCTCCGTGTAGCCGCTCTCCTCACCGACCATGTCGCGCAGGATGGTCGTCTCGGTGCGCCCGGCCACGATCGGCTCGTCCACCCCCTCGACGTACACCAGCGTACGGCGTCCGCTACCGCGGTCCTCCTCGATGGGGACGAGCGCCACTATCTTGTCCGAGCGGACATACTTGCCGAACCCCAGGGGTACGATGCGATCCCGCACGATCCTCATGTCGAGCGAATCTTAACATGGCACGAAGGATCCGAAGCGGATATAGTTTCGTCATGAGGCTCATCCGCAGGCCACGCAAGCTGATCGGGGAGAAGGTGGAACTCAGACACCACTCACGCCGGCACTATCCGCTCTACGGCGAATGGTACGCGGACGAGGAGATATGGAACCTCACCAGCTGGGCCCCCGCCCCGCTGAGCCGGCGCGAGTCGGAGAGGCTTTTCCGGGACCGGGAGGCATCCCCCACCGAGGAATCCTTCGCTATCCACGTGAGGGGAGAGGACGAGCCGATCGGGATAATAAGCCTGGTGAACATCAACAAGACGAAGGGTTCGGCGGATCTTTCGGTCATGCTCGGACCGCCGGAGAGCAGGGGGAAGGGCTACGGACCGGAGGCGATCGGCCTGCTCCTGGATCACGCCTTCGGCACGCTGCGTCTGGAGCGGGTCGGCCTCTCGGTCTTCGAGTTCAACGAGCGGGCTATCTCCGCCTACCGCAAGCTGGGGTTCCGGGAAGACGGCCGGATGCGCCAGGCCATAAAGCGCGGCGGGCAGCTGCACGATGCCATCCTGATGTCACTCTCGAAAGAAGAGTGGGAAGCGAGGGGCACCGGCGGGGCTAGCCGCCCCTGATCTCCGCACCGAACCGCTCGCCCAGCCGGGAGGCGATGCGCTCTATCTCGGCGTTCACCTCCTCGTCGGTGAGCGTCTGCGGGCCCTGGAAGGTGAACCCGAAGGCAACGCTCTTCTTCCCTTCGGGGACCTGTTCGCCCTCGTAGACGTCGAAAATCCGGAGCCCGGCGAGGATCGGTACCCGCAGTCGCTCTATCTCGTGCAGCATGTCCCCCACCCTCACGTCGCGCCCGACCACGACCGCGAGGTCGCGTGCCACCGTCGGCACGTTGACGAACGGCTCGAAGTGCGGTTCGGGGTCCGGGTCGCAGGCGGAAAGCTCCACCTCCAGAAACGCCACCGGCACACCTTCGAGATCGAACCTCTCCGCCGTCTCCGGGTGAAGCTCGCCGGCCCACCCGACCTCACGACCTTCCTTCAACACCCGCGCCGATCGCCCCGGGTGCAAGAACGCGGGCACTTCTCCTTCACCCGGAGGGTCGAAACCGGCTCCGGGTACGATCCTCTCGGCGATGCCCCGCACCTCGAAGTATCCCGCCCTCCGCTCCGGAACATTCCACCCCTGCGGTCGAAAAGACCCGAACAGGAGCACCCCCAGACGAGGTCTCTCCACGACCCCCGTAAGGGTGGTTTCGTCCACCTCTCCGGATGACCTTCCGGTGAACCGGAAACGCAGCGCCGCCTGGCGATCCTGCATCCTGCGGGGCTCGAAGGTGCGTCCTATCTCGAAGAGTGCCCCGCCACGCTCCCCGAAGGAACGATTGCGCGCGGCCGCTTCCAGAAGCCCGGGCAGCAGCGAGCGCCGCAGGTTGCGCCCCTCGGAGCTAAGCGGGTTCTCGACGCGCACGGGGTCTCCCTCCAGGCTCAATACCTCCTCCCAGAGGTCCGGTCCGAACGTATAGGTTATCGTCTCGGCGAGACCGAGGTCCGCGAGCAGACGCCGGAGCGTACGGAGCCTGCGCTGAGGGACGCTCAGACCTCCGGGGAGGTTCGTGGAGGGCACCTCCTCCGGAACCTTCTCCAGCCCGACGATCCTGCCGATCTCCTCGATGAGATCGACCTCGCGCCTGAGATCGCGTCGGAAAGTGGGGACCGTGACCGAGAAAGCCCCTTCCTGCTCTTTCGAGACCTCGCATCCGAGCCCTTCCAGCACCTCGCGGGCCTCCTCCCCATCGATGTCCGTGCCGAGCAGGAGGGCAGCCCTCTCGAGCCGGAGCGGAACCCGCCACGGTTCGACCGGCTCGGGGTAGTGTTCGAGCACGTCGGGGGCCACACGTCCCCCGTGCAACCGCGAGAGCAGCCCGCACACGCGCTCCATCGTGTAGTCGACCATGTTCGGGTCGAGCCCGCGCTCGAAGCGCCCGGAGGCGTCGGTGCGCAACC
The DNA here is from genome assembly GCA_023511405.1 of Rubrobacteraceae bacterium. Taxonomy (GTDB): domain Bacteria; phylum Actinomycetota; class Rubrobacteria; order Rubrobacterales; family Rubrobacteraceae; genus Rubrobacter_E; species Rubrobacter_E naiadicus. Next base: position 24,335 of record JAIMBO010000022.1, on the reverse strand, counting down.
CCAGCCTGGAGGAGGTCTCGAGGATGCTGCGTCCGTCGAAGGTCGCCACCTCTACGAGCACGTCCGAGGTCCCCTCGTCGACCTCGGCGTCCTCCGCCCCCATCACACCAGCGACGACGAGCGGACGCTCCTCGTCGGCGATGACGAGCGTGTCAGCGTTCAGAGTGCGGGTCGAGCCGTCGAGCAGGGTGAGCTTCTCCCCGGGTCTGGCGCGGCGCACCACGATCCCGCCTCGCACCTTGGACGAGTCGAAGGCATGGATCGGCTGCCCGGTCTCGAGCATCACGTAGTTGGTCACGTCGACGATGCCGTTGACCGGGCGCATGCCGGCCGCGTGTATCCTGCGGCGCATCCAGACCGGCGCCCGGCCCTGCGTGAGCGAACTCACACGCCTCAGGTCGTAGCGGGGACAGAGATCCGGCTCTTCCACCCGCAGGGTGTACTCCGCGGTCTTCGCCCCGTCCTCCTCGAAAGTGCTCTCCGGCACCCGGAAACCCGTGCGGAGGATCGCAGAGAGTTCCCTGGCCACCCCGATCATGCCCCACAGATCCGGTCGGTTCGGCATCACGTCTATATCGAGCACGGTCTCCCCGATCGGAAAGTAATCCGAGAGCGGGCGTCCGACCTCGAAGTCACCATCGAGGAGCAGTATCCCCTCGTGGTCGCCAGAGACGCCGAGCTCGCGCTCGCTCATCATCATCCCGTAAGACTCCAGCCCTCGCAGCCGGGCCTTCTTTATCTTACCGACGCCGGCGAGCGTGCTGCCCGGCAGAACCACCGGCACCCGTGCCCCGGGGTGGGGGTTCGAAGCACCGGCCACTATCTGCACTTCTTCCCTCCCCAGGTCCACCTTAGCCACGAAGAGCCGGTCGGCGTTGGGATGAGGACCGAACTCCACCACCTCACCCACGACCACCTCGCCGTCGAGGACGCCGAGTTGGTCTATCCCCTCGACCTCCTGACTGTGCAGGGAGAAAAGCTCGGCAAGTTCCTCCGCAGAAAGATCGAAGTCTACGTACTCTCGCAGCCAGCCAAGCGGAACGCGCAAATCGGGACTCCTTCAGAACTGACGTAGGAAGCGCAGATCACCCTCGAAAAAGAGCCGGAGATCCGGGATGCCGTACTTGACCATCGCCATCCGATCCGGCCCCATCCCGAAGGCGAACCCGGTGTACTCTTCGGGGTCGTAGCCGACCTCCTCCAGGACCGCCGGGTCCACCATCCCGGCCCCGAGCATCTCGAGCCAGCCGGCCCCTTTACATACCCGGCATTCGGCGTCGGCCCCGCCGCAGACGAAACAGCTCACGTCCAGCTCGACGCTCGGCTCGGTGAACTGGAAGTAGCTGGGCCTGAGACGTATCCCGACGTCCTCACCGAAGACGTGGCGGGCCATCGCCGCGAGCGTACCTTTGAGGTGGGCGAGCGAGAGGCCCCTGTCGACGGCGAGCCCCTCTATCTGGTGGAACATCGGGGTGTGGGTGGGGTCGGAATCACGCCGGTAGACCCTGCCGGGGACGACCACGTAGACCGGCGGTTCCTGCGAGAGCATCGTCCGGACCTGTACCGGCGAGGTGTGCGTCCTGAGGACCAGCCCTTCGCCGAGGAAGAAGGTATCCTGCATGCTGCGCGCCGGGTGGCCGGGCGGGATGTTGAGCGCTGTGAAGTTGTAGTAGTCGGTCTCGACCTCCGGCCCCTCAGCGACCCGGTACCCGAGCCCGACGAAGAAGTCCACGACCTCGTCCACCACACGTTGCGTGGGGTGAAGGTGTCCTTTGGGATAGGGAACACCGGGGAGGGTTACGTCCACGGCCTCCCCACGCAGACGCTCTTCGAGCTCTGCACCGGCGAGCTCCGCCAACCGCTCTCTGAGCGCGCTCTCGACCTCCCGCACCGCGAGGTTGACCTCCCGGCCAACCTCCCTACGCTCCTCCGGGGGAAGCTCGCCTATGGACTTCCGAATACCCGCCAGCTCGGAGCTGCGCCCCAGGTGCCTGACGCGCGCCTCCTCCACCTCGGCGGAGGAGGAGGCGCGTTCGATCTCGCCCAGAGCCCGGGATTTAAGCTCATGTATACGCTCGAGGGCCTCCATGCAGGGCGCTATGGTAGCACACGCGCCGCAGCCTCGTAGAGCAGGATCGAAGCGGCCACCGCCGCGTTGAGCGAGGGCGCCCGGGACGGTATGGTCACCCGCAGCTCGCAGGCCCGCACCACTCCTGCGGGGAGCCCGGCCCCCTCGTTTCCCACCACCAGCAGCACCTTCCCGCCGGGCACCCGGCGCGGCGGGACGCCACCCTCCACCACCGCGGCAGCGCTCCGGTAGCCGACCTCAGAGGAGAGACGCAGGAACTCCACCGGATCTACGTCCCGTGCCACCGGTACATGGAACAGAGCCCCCATCGTGGCCCTGACGGTCTTGGGATTGTACAGGTCGGCACATCCTCTGGAGAGCGCCACCGCCCCGCCGAAAGCGTGCGCCGAGCGCACCACGGTGCCGACGTTGCCGGGATCCTGTACCTCGCAGAGCAGGACCACGGGCGACCCAGCGCACAACAGCTCATCGAAGCCCACGTCCACGAAGGGGAAGACGGCGACTGGCCCAGAGGGAACCGTGAGCGTGGAGAGCGCGCGGACCTCTTCCGGGCGTTCGAAGAGGGCGACTGGCCGGACCGGAGCCTCGCGTACCAGAGCCTCCCCCTCGGCCAAAAAAAGCCTCTCCCGCTCCCGGTATTTCTTCAGGCGCAACTTCGCATAGCGCCTGAGACCGCTCTTCGAGCTCAAAACGATCGCCCTACCGGGAGACCCGGAGCCCCGCGCGACCCACGCCAGGGCCAGCACGGCCTCTGATCTCGAGACACTCCCGCCGGACCGCAGACGTCAGAGGGGGAAGCACCCCCGGCCCTGCGGCTGGAGGGCGTCCCTAGCCCTCCGCAGCCGGGCGCCGGCCGTTCTCCTCGAGGGCCTCTCGCACCCGGGAGACCACGGCGGCGAACGCCTCGGGCTCGTTCACGGCGAGGTCGGCCAGGATCTTGCGATCGAGATCAATACCCGCAAGCCTCACCCCCTGGATGAAGCGGGAGTAGGAGAGTCCGTGCTGGCGGGCGGCGGCGTTTATGCGCTGGATCCAGAGCGCCCGAAAGTCCCGCTTCTTCTGCTTGCGCCCGACGTAAGCGTATACGCCGCTCTTCCAAACCTGTTCCTTAGCCCGCTTGTACGAGCTGTGCTTGGTCCCGCGGTAACCCTTCGCCTCCTTGAGGACCTTGCGCCGCTTCTTGCGGGCGTGGACGCTGCGCGCTGCCCGAGCCAACTACCTCACCCCCAGCAGACGGCGCACCTGGGGCACGTCGTTCGGATGTACCGTGGTCTCGGTGTTGAGCCGGCGCTTGCGCTTGGGGCTCTTCTTCTCCAGGATGTGGTTGTGCCCGCTGCGCCGGCGCTTGATCTTCCCTCGCTTGCCCACCTCGAAGCGCCCGGCGGCGCCCTTGTGGGTCTTCATCTTCGGCATCTCTATATCCTCCACGTTTTCTCACTACGACAGGATAGATACGGAGGCTCGCGGCACGGGAGTGGGCCGTGTCGCCTCCCGATCCTCTTCTACCCGGCGGGTTATTCTACACCACCATCGGTCGCTCAGTTCCGGGTCGCGCTCTTCTTCTGCTGATCCTTGCCCCCCTGGGCGTCCTTCTTGGGGGCGAGGACCATGACCATGTTCCTGCCATCCAGGTTGGGTTGACTCTCTATCTGCCCGAGGTCCTTCAGATCGTCGGCGAGCCTCCTGAGGAGCCGCTCCCCCAGCTGCGGATGCTGTACCTCGCGCCCGCGGAACATGATCGTCACCTTGACCTTGTCTCCGCCGCGTAGGAACCGCTCGACGTGGGAGCGTTTGGTGTTGAAGTCGTGATCCCCGATCTTGGGCCGGAGCTTTATCTCGCGCACGCTTATGTTGGTCTGCTTCTTGCGCGCGGCCTTGCGGGCCTGCTCCTTCTGGTACTTGTACTTGCCGTAGTCCATCAGCCGGACCACCGGAGGGTTGGCGTTCGGCGCGACCTCCACCAGGTCGAGATCCAGCCTATCCGCGTACTCCTGAGCCTCGCGGATGTGTTTTATACCGAGTTGTTCGCCTTTCTCCGAGATCAGCCGCACCGAGCGAGCCCGGATCTGGTCGTTTACCCTCGGTTCTCCTTCAGGTGCTACTGTACACCACTCCTCTCTGAGCTAGCCTACACGGGTCCGAAGATAATACACAGCCACATGACTATCCTGCGAGGTGCTCGAACGGACCCTTTCGATCTAATTATACTCTGCCATCAGCCGTGAAGTCCATGGGGACCGAGAACCTCCTCCACCTCGCTCCGGACCAGCGCGGCGAACCCGTCCACGGTCATCTCTTCCTGCTCCTTCTGCCCGCGACGACGCACGTTGACGCTCCCGGCTTCGGCCTCGGCATCCCCGACTACGAGGAGGTAGGGGACCTTCTTGCGGGCGTTCTCCCGGATCTTCTTCTGCATCGTGCTCGGCGAGTCGTCGACCTCGACGCGCACTCCTGCGCCACCGAGCTTTTCGCTCACGATCCCGGCGTACTCCAGGTGACGATCCGCGACCGGGATTACCACCGCCTGCACCGGGGCGAGCCAGACCGGAAACGCCCCCGCGTAGTGCTCGATGAGCACGGCCATGAAACGCTCGGTGGTTCCCGTCACCGCCCGGTGCAGAAGAACCGGGGTGTGCTTCTCCCCGTCCTCACCGACGTACTCGCACCCGAGCCGCCCGGGCTGGATGAAGTCGACCTGGATCGTCGAGAGCTGCCACTCACGCCCGAGCACGTCTTTGGCCATGAAATCTGCCTTCGGCCCGTAGAAAGCAGCCTCTCCCTCGACCGGCTCGTAGGATATCCCGGCGGCGTCGAGCGCCCTCCGCAGGGCATCCTCGGCCCGCTGCCACTTCTCCTCGTCGGCGATGTACTTGCTGCTGTCCGGATCGCGCAGCGAGAGCCGCACCCGGTAGTCGGTAAAACCGTAGGTATCGAGCACTTCCCGGATAATCGCGAGCGCCCGAGCGAACTCTTCCTGTACCTGCTCCTCGGTGCAGAAGACGTGGGCGTCATCCTGGGTGAGCGCGCGCACCCGCGTCAGGCCGGAGAGTTCCCCGCTCTTCTCGTAACGATAGAGGGTGGCGAACTCCGCGTAGCGGACCGGAAGATCCCGGTAGGAGTGGGCGCGGGAGTTGAAGAGAACCATGTGGCTCGGACAGTTCATCGGTTTGAGCCGGTAGACGTTCTCTCCGTCTTTCATCGGCGGGAACATCGCATCCCGGTAGTGGTCGAGGTGCCCCGAGCGGGCATAAAGCTTCTCGTTCACGACGTTGCCGGTCCAGACATGCTCGTAACCGTGGCGGCTCTGCACCCTGCGCACGAAGCTCTCCATGAGGTGCCTGAGCATCTCACCCTTGGGCAGAAAGATGGGGATGCCAGCGCCGACGTCGGGCGAGAAGGTGAACAGATCGAGCTCGCGTCCGATCCTGCGGTGATCGCGCGCCCTAGCTTCCTCGAGCCGTCGCAGGTAAGCCTTGAGCTGCTTCTCCGTAGGCCAGGCGGTGCCGTAGATGCGGGTGAGCATGGGGTTGTTCTCGTCCCCGCGCCAGTAGGCCCCCGCGACGCTCTGCAGCTTGAAAGCCCCGATCCTGCCCGTGCTCGGCACGTGCGGCCCCCGGCAGAGATCGTAGAAATCACCCTGCCGGTAGATGGAGATCTCCCCGTCCTCCAGATCCCGGATCAGCTCCAGTTTGTACGGGTTGTCCGAGTAGAGCCGCTCGGCCTCCTCTTTGGAGACCTCCTCACGCCTTATGGGGAGATCCCTCTCCACGATCTCGCGCATCTTCTCTTCGATGCGCGGCAGATCCTCCTCGGTTATGCGCCCCGCCACCTCGATGTCGTAGTAGAAACCGTCCTCGACCGGCGGTCCGATGGTGAGCCTGCTGCCGGGATAGAGCTCGAGTATCGCCTGCGCCATCACATGCGCCGCCGAATGACGCATCACGTAGAGCCCCTCAGGTGAATCCTTGGTTATGACCTCGAACTCCCGTGCCCCATCCAGCGGTGCTTCGAGGTCGACGAGCCGCCCGTCCACGCGCGCCGCCACGGCATCGCGCGCCAGGCGCGAGCCTATCCTCCGCGCGACGTCCCTGGCCCGCTCACCGGGCTCGACGTGCAACTCAGTTCCATCGGGCAACCTGACTGAAGACATAGATCCTGCGCCTCTCTGTTTCGGAAGGTGGACAGGGTGGAGATAAGTGCCGGCTAGCTAGTTCGAGGACCGTACGCGGTACGGAGTAGTGGGCGATAGTGGATTCGAACCACTGACCTCTTCCGCGTCAAGGAAGCGCTCTCCCCCTGAGCTAATCGCCCGTTCTCAGCAAAGCCGGGAGGCGGCACCCGGAATCGAACCGGGGTACAGGGTTTTGCAGACCCTTGCCTAACCACTCGGCCATGCCGCCAAAGCCGGCCGGCGCCGGTCCTGTTCCGGCTCTGCGGCCAGAGCGGACGACGGGATTCGAACCCGCGACCCTCACCATGGCAAGGTGATGCTCTACCAGCTGAGCTACGTCCGCCTAACATCCCGGTCGCCCGTGTAATTTAGCACGCCTCAGCCTACCTTACAACCGCCCGCCGGAGCTGCTCGTAATAGCCCCGCAGGGTGAGCGTGGCCTTCTGCCAGTTGCGTCCCAGAGCCGCACTTCTGGCTCCCGTCCGCAGCCGACGCATCCGCTCTTCGTCTCCGAGTATCCCGCTCACGGCATCGACCAGACCGGACGGGTCCTTGGGCGAATACAGCCGCCCGCTCTTTCCCTCCTCCACCACCTCCTCCGAAGCCCCGCTGCGGGCCGCCACGACCGGGAGCCCGGAGGCCATGGCCTCGAGCATCGCCATCCCGAGGGTCTCGGTGGTAGAAGGGAAGAGGAAAAGATCCGCGGAAGCGTAGGCCCGCGCGAGATCTTCACCGTGCAGAAAGCCGGTGAAGGTTGCCGGCAGGCCGGAGAACTCCTGCTCGAGCCTCCCGCGATCCGGTCCATCACCTACCACGGCCAGCCTTACCCCCGGCAGCTCCCGCAGAACGTGCTTGAGGGAAGATATCCCCTTCTCTCGAGCGAGCCTGCCGACGAACAAAAGCAGACGGTCCTCGGGGTGTCCGCCGGAGAGGCGTTTTCTCCAGGACACCGAGCGCTTCTCGGGAGAGAAGAGGCGCGAGTCCACCCCCTGCGGCCAGAGCCGGACGTGTCGGACGCCCTCGTTCCGGAGGTAACGCGCCGTCGCCTCCGAGGTACAGAGGTTGAGGTTGGCCTGGTTGTGCAACCCTCTTATCGCCCGGCGGGCGAAGTTCGTCAGGAAACCCAGCCTGTACAGCGAGGCGTAGGTGGCGATGTTGGTGTGGTAGGAGGCGACGAGCGGTACCCCCATCCTGCGGGCGTAGTAGACGCCCCCGGGCCCGAGTATCACCGGGTTCACCACGTGAACCACATCCGGCTCGAACTCACTCAAGGCCCGCCCGAGCCCGGGATGGGGCGGGCAGAGCTTGACCTGGGGGTACATCGGGAAAGGAATCCCGCGAACCCCCAGGATCCTGGCCCCGGCATAGCGCTCGGGCCCCCCGGAGGGGGCGAAGACGATCACCTCGTCTCCGAGCCGGGAGAGCTCATCGAGGGTGTGGCGCAGACGGGTCACCACGCCGTCCGTTGCAGGGAGGAAAGTCTCCGTGAAGTACGCTATACGCAAGGCCCTGCGGGACGGTCTCAGGCCGGTGCGTGCAGGCCCATGGTTCTCGACCCTCACCTTCTTCAGGCCCCCGCGCTCCAGGGTTCAGAGGTTGGCCACGATCGCTTTCGTGAACTCCCTGGTCCCCGCGGTCCCGCCGAGGTCCTTGGTGCGCGTCTCGGGGCTCTTGAGAGCCGCCTCTATGGCTCGCTGCATCCTCTCCGCGTCCTCCTCGTAACCGAGGTGGATGAGCATGTTCTTGGCCGAGAGCAGGGTCGCGAGCGGGTTAGCTCTGTTCTGGCCGGCGTACTTGGGGGTGGAGCCGTGCACCGGCTCGAAGACGGCTATCTCATCCCCGATGTTGGCTCCGGGCGCGACCCCGAGACCCCCGGTGAGGCCGGCGCAGAGATCGGAGAGGATGTCGCCGTAGAGGTTGGGGCAGACGAGCACATCGTAGAGATGAGGCTTCGTGACGAGCTGCATCGCCATGTTGTCAACGATGCGGTCGTCTATCTCTTCGAAGTCGTCCTCGTACTCTTTTGCGACCCGGAAGAAGACGTCCCGGAAGAGCCCGTCGGTGTACTTCATGATGTTGGCCTTGTGAACGACCGTTACGTGCCTGCGGCCCTGCTCCCTGGAACGTTCGAAGGCCAGGCGACAGAAGCGCTCGGTGCCTTCCTCGGTGATGATCTTGATGGACTCCGCCGCGTGCTTGCCGACCCAGTGCTCGACGCCGGCGTAGAGGTCCTCGGTGTTCTCCCGGTAGAGGACGATGTCTATGTCCTTGTACGGGAGGTCGAGCCCCGGCAGGCTCAGCGCGGGCCGGATGTTGGCGTACAGATCGAGCTCCTTGCGCAGCGCCACGTTGACCGAGCGGAACCCCGTCCCGACGGGCGTCGTGAGCGGCCCCTTTAGAGCGACCTTGTTGCGCCGGATGGATTCGAGGACGTAGTCCGGGAGCGGCGTGCCCTCCTTCTCCATCACGCTCTCCCCGGCCTCGACGATCTCCCACTCGATGTCCACCCCGAGCGCCTCGATCACCTCTTTTACCGAATCGGTCAGCTCGGGGCCGGTGCCGTCTCCGGGGATGAGGGTAACGGTTTGTGCCACGTGAAATCTCCCTTGTTAGCCTGAAAACCTCCCTATCAACTTCTCCAGTATAGCTCCCCTGAGCGGGAGATCACCTGTCAGCGGCCCGCCCCAAAGAACATCGCCGCTCCCACGAGCACCATCAACATCAACATGAGTACGAACACCACGGCGACGGGGATCAACACGATCGCGGCAGCCCTCCCCGTGCTCGTGGAGTGTACCTCCCGAATGCCAACGATCGAAAGATAGATGCCATAGAGGCTCAAGATCCAGCCGACCAGTGGAACCCAGCTCACCAGCGCGGTGACCGAGGCGTACGCCGCCACGCGAAAGGTCCCCTCATATCCGGCGCGCTGCGGGCCCGCGAGCAAAACCACCAGCAGGTGGTAGATCCCGGCCCCGACGAAAAGCACTATCACCCCGCCCACAAGGCCCGAGACGATGCCCGCGATGAACCCGCCTATCCCCTCACTCCCCGAGATCATGCCGATGACCCCACCCAGAAAAGCCGAGGTCACGTAGCAGATGAGGGCGAATAAGAGCGGGCTGAGATAGTCTCCTTCCCTCGCGATGCCCCGGAAAAATCCCACCGGCCTCAGCAAAACCTCCCTCGCCGTCTCCACGAAGCTCGAGAACGGGACCGAGGGCTCGAACTCCTTGCCCGTCGGGGCACTTCCGGCCCCACCGGAACCGGTCTGAAAGCTCATGCTCTCTCCTTCCTTCTACGCAGGATGACTACACTCAGACTATTTGTATCATACGCAACAGAATTTTGGTATCCGGAATCGTTTCGGCGGCACTACTGCTGTAAAATCTGGTTCGAGAGGCGGAGAGAGAGACGGAAGCGGGTTCCCTATGCCGTCCACGATAGAGGCGTTGGAGCGGGAGCTGGGAGAAGCCCAGCGGGAGAAGGAGAAGCAGGAGCGCGCCGTGATGCGGGCGCGCAACGCCCACGACGCGGCCTGCGCCGCCAGGGACGAGCTCTGGGAGGGCAGGAGTGCGGACGATCCCGAGGTCCGGCGGCTCTCTGAGCTCGTCTACCGCAGGAGGAGAGAGCTTTACGAAGCGGTGGATCACCTGAAGGCCGCCGAAGGCCGCGAGCGACGGATAAAGAGCCGGCTGATGTACGTGCTTCCGGCCGAGCGGCGACGCTATCTCTCCGGCAACGTCGACCGGGAATTCGAGCGCTTCCTCGAAGCGATGAAAGAGGTCTACGAGGGCGAGATCCCGAACCTCGGGATCGAAGTCAGGGTAGAGAGGCCCGGAGAGCTCGACCTCAGGGGAGACGCGACCTGGAGGGCGCTCGAGCGTCTCTACGCGAGCAGCGAGCGCAGGTGGGTGGAGATCCGGGCTTCGCGGGAATCTCCCGCGCTGCACAGGATGGCCCGGCAGATCTCCTACTACGCCGGAGGGCACGTACCGCGCATCTTCGCCGGTGGCCGGGAGGTTCCGGCCGAGATACCGCGGAACGCCCCGCAGGAAGAGTGGCCCAAACCCGCGCGGTACGAGAGCCCGGAGGGCAGGCTGGAGCTCGCCCGGATCACGGCCCGACGCTACCTGGAGGAGAGCACCATCGAGCGCCTCTCGAAGCGAGAGCGGGCCCTGGTGCAGATCGCGGAGATCGCCCGCGTCTACCAGAGTATGAACCTGACCGGGGACGAGGTACGCTGGAGGCTCGAACAGCTCGTCTCTCTCAGCACCGAGGTCCTTTCGGCGGTGCGCCAGCTAACGAGCCAGCGGCGCCGGTTCTCCTTCTACGAGATCGCCCGCGCCGCCCGCCTGCTCGACAACCACTTCCCTGACCCCTCGGTAGCGGCAGAAGCCCTGATGCGCTCGGTCGACCGGGCGCTCAGAAACGGCGTGCCGCTCGTGGACGTCGCCTACATCAGCGTCACCGCCGGAGAGGGGTTCTCCTGAGGACTTCTAGGCGTCTTTGAGGTCGTGCTCGGGCACCGATAGGTTGTATGGTCGTGCGGGCTTCTCGGCGAGCACCCTCACCTTGTAGACGAAGTCCGGGATGAACTCGGCCCTGCGTACGTCGAGTATCTCGACCGGTTGTCCGGTCGCCTTAAGAGCGGCCCTGTCGCCGGGTTTGTACCTGGCTGGTCTCGTACGATCGACGGGCATCCTCTGACACCTCCCAAAAAGCAAGAACCCGCCGCAAGTATAATGCCCGCTGCGCCCTTTGAGCGGAGAGCCGGGAGGAGAGATGCCAGAGCGTTACGATCTCATCGTCGTCGGAGCGGGACCCGCAGGATCCTCCACCGCCTACCACGCGGCGAGAGAGGGGCTCGAGGTGCTCCTGATCGACCGGCAGGGATTCCCGCGCGACAAGCCCTGCGGCGACGGTCTCATGCCCCACGCCGCCTCGGAGATATCCCTCATGGGGCTCGGCGACTGGCTTGATGAGCCCCACCACGGCAGGTTCCGCGGCTTCAGCATCTACACCGAGAGTGCCTTTCTCAAGCAGAGCGTCCCTCCCACCCTCAACGGGGTCCACGGCTACACCTCCCGGCGCATCGAGACCGACGCGAAGCTCCTCGAGAGGGCGAAGGAGGCGGGAGCCAGGTTCCTGCCGCAGACCAGGGCCACCGAACCCCTCCGAAACTCCACCGGAGAGATCACCGGCGTCGCGGCCGAGAGAGACGGCGAGACGCTGCGCTTCTCTGCTCCGCTCGTCGTCGCGGCCGACGGCGTGGGAGGATTCGCGGCGGAGGGGATGAAGGCGCACCAGAACGCCGTTGCCTGCAGGCAGTACTTCAGGGGGATCGAGGGACCGGACAAGGACTACCTGCACGTCTTCGTCACCCGCGACATGAACGAGCACGGGGCGGGCTACGGCTGGGTCTTCCACTTCGGCGACGGTACGGCGAACGTAGGAGCGGGCGTCTCCACCCGCACAATCCACAAGACGGGCAGGAACCTCAAGGACTTCTACGAACGATTCATTGAGGAGCCGCGGCTGAAAGAGTGGCTCAAGGACGCCGAGCCCGAAGGGCCGCCGAAGAGCTGGTCTTTGAAGATGGGGATGTGGGGCGCCAGGCGTCACTCGCAGGGGATGATGAGCGCAGGGGATGCTGGCAGCATGATCCACCCGATAAGCGGCGAGGGGGTCGGCTACGCGATAGAGTCCGGCAGGCTCGCCGCCGCGTGGGCGTACGAGGCGCACTCGCGCAAAGACTTCTCGGCACGTCTCCTGCGCGGCTACGAGAGGCAGCTCCTCAGGCGCAGGGGCCGGGAGCATCTCTCGGGCTACGCGCTCGTCCGGCTCGTACCGAACCTGCGACTGCTCGAGCCGCTCTTCAAAGCGTGCGAGAAGCACCCCGGCGCCCGCAAGACGCTCGTGGAAGGGTTCATCGGGGACGTCCCGATCTACCGCATGCTGGGCCATCCCGGCGCGCTCGCTGCGGCGCTGAGAGGTGCGGTCGGGGGCGGGAAGGAGGGCGGACGTGTCTGAGCAAAAGATCACGGTTTCCGGATCGAAGGTGGTCGTGCTCGACGACGGGACCTTCATCACCGACGCGGGCAACCTGCTCGGCGTGAAGAGCCGGGCGAGGATAAAGGGAGCGATGCACCCCATCCTGCTCGATACCGGGGAAGGGAACGTCCTGATCGACGCGGGCTTCGGGCCGGAGCTCCCTGCCTCTCTCGAAGGCCGCTACGAACTGAGGAGAAAGCTGGACCTGCTCGAGAGCATGAGAGAAGCAGGATACAGACCGGAGGAGGTCACGGCCATCATCCTCAGCCACCTCGACCCGGACCACATCGGCTGGGCGCTGAGACCGAGGAGCTTCCCGAACGCGACGGTCTACGTGCAGCGGGCCGCACTGGAAGAGGCCCGGAAGATGCCGGAAGAGGAGGAGCGCCACGAGGCCGTCCCGCTCGTCGAGCGGGCGGTGGAGGAGGGCTGGTGCGAGCTGCTCGAAGGGGAGCGGGAGATCCTCCCGGGCGTGAGGGTCGAGGTGCGCCCGGGACACGCCGAGGGACATCAGATCGTCTGGATAGGGTCCGGCGAAGAGCTGGCGCTCTACACCGGGGATCTCGCACCGGCGAAGATCTGGCTCGACCCCGACCTCATAAGCTCCGTGGACACCGACCCGAAGGCCGCCCGCACAAACCGCATCGAGGTGCTCTCCGAGGCCGCGCGTCTCGACGCCCCGGTCATCCTCTACCACGAACCCACGGAACCCCTTGTGAGGGTCAGGCGCACCGAGAAGGGGTTCGAAGCGGTCCCTCTCGGGTCCTAGCCCTCGTACCAGGTCGTCATCCGCTCGACCGGGCTGCGTCTGCGCCGGGTCTTCGGGGCATCCGGGTAGCCGATGTAGAGGTAGGCGACGATGCTGTCCTTCTCCTCGAGGCCGAAAAAGTCCCGCATGTAGCCGTGGTACGCTGCGGCGCCGGTGCGCCACATGCAACCAAGCCCGAGGTCGTGCGCGGTGAGCTGCATGTTCTGCACGGCCGCGCAGCAGGCCGCGTAGTTCTCGATCGTCTCGACCTCGTCGCGCCCGCCTTTCGAGATAACCGCGATCACGACCGGCGCCCGGAAGGCCTTTTTGCGCTCACGGCTTATGCGCCCCGCCGCGAGCTCCTCGTCCTCACCCTCCTCCTCGGCCATGATGCGCGCCAGCTCGGCCCTCGCCCGGGCCAGCCTGCCCCGGCCCCGCCCGACGAAGACATAAAAGCGCCACGGCTCGGTGATCCTGTGGTTCGGAGCGTGTATTGCGCTCTCCAGGATCTTTTCGACGAGCTCACGAGGGACCGGATCCTGTTTGACCCTCCCCACGCTCCTGCGCGACTCTATGGCCTCGCTTACCTCCAAAGCACCTCCCAGGGGTTTGCCGTCTGTGGTTCCTTCGGAGAGGAGATTTTAATGCAGAGAGGCCCCGGCAAAACGGCGGGAATTCACTTATCATGAGTTTCGAGGTTGTATGTTGACAAGCACGTCCCGAAGATCCTGAGGACCGTTCCAGCGCACGGCCCTCAGGCAACGAGAAAAGGAGGCATGCCAGAGTGTCGAAGACCGTGACCGTCACCGGCGCCGCAGGCGCCATCGGGTACGCGATACTGTTCAGGATAGCCTCGGGTCAGATGCTCGGCCCCGACCAGAAGATCCGGCTGAAGCTGCTGGAGATAGAACCCGCCCTCAAGGCCGCCGAGGGCACCGCGATGGAGCTCTACGACTGCGCCTTTCCCCTCCTGGAGTCCATAGACATCACCGCCGACCCCAAGGAGGCCTTCGACGGCGCGAACGTCTGCCTGCTCATCGGCGCCCGACCTCGCCAGAGGGGGATGGAGCGGGCCGACCTTCTGGAGGCGAACGGTCAGATCTTCAAGCCCCAGGGCCGGGCCATAAACGACCACGCCGCCGACGACGTGCGCGTGCTGGTCGTCGGCAACCCGGCGAACACCAACTGCCTGATCGCGATGAACAACGCCCCGGACGTCCCGCGCGAGCGCTTCAGCGCGATGACCCGCCTCGACGAGAACCGCGCCGTCTCGATGCTCGCCCAGAAGCTGGACGTGGGTATCGAGGACATCCGGGACCTCGTCGTGTGGGGCAACCACTCGCCGACGATGTTCCCCGACCTCTTCAACGCCAGGGTGAAGGGCCAGCGGGCCGTGGATTTGGTAGAGATGGACTGGTACGAGAACGAGTACATCCCGCGCGTCGGCAAGCGCGGCGCGGAGATCATCGAAGCCCGCGGCGCCTCCTCGGCCGCCTCGGCGGCGAACGCCGCCATAGACCACGTCCACGACTGGATGCTGGGCGCCGAAGGCCTCCACTCGATGGCCGTCGCCTCGAGCGGCGAGTACGGCGTCGAGGAGGGCCTCGTCTCCTCTTTCCCGGTGCGGCTCTCGGGCGGCGGCGAGTACGAGATCGCCGAAGGGCTCGAAGTCGGGGACTTCGCCCGCTCGAAGATCGAGATCACCGTCGGCGAGCTGAAAGAAGAACGTGACGCGGTCAGGCAGCTTGGTCTGATCGGCTGACGAGCCCGTGCCCGAGGCGACGCCGGGGTTCAAGCGACGCCTGAAGGAAGCGTTCGACGCGGTGAGCGTCGGGCAGACGTTCACCTACCGGCGCACCTTCACCGAGGGTGACGTCGCCCTCTTCTGCGACGTCACGGGCGACCACAACCCCTACCACCAGGACGAAGCGTTCGCCAGGGAGAGTTGGTACGGCCGCAGGACCATCCCGGGGCTCCTCACCGGGAGCATGCTCACCCACATCGGCGGGATGCTCGGCTTTCTCGCCACCGAGATGCACTTCGAATACCTGGCGCCCGTGTTCGTCGGCGATACGATCACCTGCACCGTGACGGTGCTGGAGAAGGACGAGGAGCGGCGCCGCCTCTCGTGCGGCGCCGACTTCGTCAACCAGGATGGGGTTCGGGTGATCCGGGCGCGCTTCTCCGGTTTTCCAGGTCAGCTGCGCCTGGCGCGCTAGAGAACCTGTATCCTCTTGCGGACCTTCATGCTGGAGATGCTCGCCGCGATCTCGTCGAAAGCACGCGCCGGGGAGCTGCCCTCCTCGAAGAGGCACCTTCCGGGCTCACCCGTCGTATCCGGCAGGATCGGGATGCGCCCGAGGATGCGCGAGCCGAGCTCCGCGGCGACCCTCTCGCCGCCGTCGCCGCCGAAGATCCTCATCTCGTGGCCGCACTCCGGGCACTCGGCGTAGCTCATGTTCTCGACCACGCCGTCGAGCTTGAGGTGGGCCTGAACGGCCATCTTCCCGGCTTTCACGGCGACGCGCGCGGCGTCGGCCTGCGGGGTTGTCACGACGAGCGCCTCGGCCTTCGGGATCATCTGCGCCACCGTGAGGGCCACGTCGCCGGTGCCGGGGGGCATGTCCACGATCACGAAGTCCGGCTCGCCCCAGTAGACGTCGCGCATGAGCTGGGCGAGCGCTTTGTTGACGATCGGGGCGCGCCAGATGATCGCCTGCCCCTCGCCGACGAAGTTCCCCATCGAGATGAACTTGAGCCCGGTCGGGGACTCTATCGGGAAGATGACGCCGTCTATGACGTTGGGCTTCTGCAGAGCCCCGAGCATCACCGGCACCGAAGCCCCGTGCACGTCGGCGTCGAGGATCTGGACGGTCTTGCCCGCCCGCTGAAGCGCAGCCGCGAGGTTGACCGCGACGGTGCTCTTACCGACTCCGCCCTTGCCGCTGACGACGGCGACGATGCGGGTCTTCGACTCGTCGCGGAAGGCAGAGGCGATCTCACGTTCTCCTCCCGAGAGGGAGTTCATCAGGTTCTGCCGGTCGGCGTCGGTCATCACGCCGAAGTCGACGTCTACCTCGGAGACGCCTTCCACCATCTTCAGGCGGTCGGTGACGTCCTTCGTGATCCGGTGCTTGAGAGGACAACCGGCGGTGGTGAGAGCAACCCCCACCCTGACCCTGCCGCCGTCGATCTCGATGCCGCGGACCATGTTGAGAGAGACGATATCGCGCCCTATCTCCGGGTCGCGGACGTCTCTCAAAGCCTCCCGGACGGCGTCCTCGGTCGGCCCGTCCTGTCGACGCCTATCCTCCCGTCTGCGGAAAAGGTTAGCCACTTTCAATACCCTCCTCGAGGCCCCGGAGGCCGAAACGACCATCTCCTGAAAGCTTCGGATCAATACTATCACAGCCTTCGATCCGTTCGACCGGATAGGATCACGGCCGGTATTCGCCGAAGACCTCGCGCAGGGTGTCGGAGACCTCCCCCAGGGTGGCGAGGTTACGCAGAGCCTCTTTCATCGGATAGAGGAGGTTTTCGCCGGAGAGCGCGGCCCGCTTGAGCTCCGCGAGCGCCCGCTTGACCGCCCCGGTGCTGCGCATCTCCCTGAGCCGGTGGAGCCTGTCGCGCTGCACCTCTCCGACGGAATCTCCGACGGTGTGAAGCTCTATCTCAGGCTCCTCCCCGGGGACCTCGTAGCGGTTGACGCCCACGACGACGCGCTCTCCACGTTCGAGCTCGAGCTGACGCTGGAAGGCGGATTCTTCGATCTCGCGCTGCATATATCCCTCCTCCACCGCCCGGACCGCACCCCCGCGCTCCTCTATCTGCCGGAGATACCTCCACGCGGCCTCCTCCACCTCGTCCGTGAGCCGCTCGACGAAGTACGAACCGCCGAGCGGGTCGGCGACGCGCGTGAGGCCACTCTCGTGCGCGAGGATCTGCTGGGTGCGCAGCGCCAGCGTCGCGCTGCGTTCGGTGGGGAGCGCGAGAGCCTCGTCGTAAGCGTTGGTGTGCAGCGACTGGGTACCACCGAGCACGGCCGCGAGCGCCTCGACGGTGGTGCGCACGATGTTGTTCTCGGGCTGCTGTGCGGTGAGCGTGGAACCGGCAGTCTGGGCGTGGAAGCGCAACCTGAGGCTCCTGTGATCCCTGGCCCCGAACCGCTCCCGCATGATCTTCGCCCACATGCGCCTGGCAGCCCGGAACTTGGCGACCTCTTCGAAGAGATCGCTGTGGGCGCTGAAGAAGAAGGAGAGCCGGGGGGCGAAGCGGTCCACCTCGAGCCCGGTCCCGAGGGCCGCCTCGACGTAGGCCACCGCGTCGGCGAGCGTGAAGGCGACCTCCTGCACGGCGTCGGCGCCCGCCTCGCGGATGTGGTAGCCGGAGATGGAGATCGGGTTCCAGCGGGGCAGCTCGCGGGCGCAGTAGGAGATCAGGTCGGTGGCGAGACGCATCGAGGGTCCGGGTGGATAGACGTAGGTGCCCCGCGCCAGATACTCCTTGAGTATGTCGTTCTGGGTGGTGCCGGAGATCCTCTCCCGCGGCACCCCCTGCTCTTCGGCGACCATCTGGTAGAGGAGGAGCAGGATGGGGGCCGTGGCGTTTATCGTCATGGAGGTCGAGACCGAACCGAGCGGTATGCCGCTGAAGAGCTCGCGCATGTCCAGGATCGAGTCGACCGCCACCCCGACCTTGCCCACCTCGCTCGCGGCGAGCGGGTGGTCGGAGTCGAGCCCCATCTGGGTCGGAAGGTCGAAGGCGACGGACAGTCCGGTCTGGCCCCGCTCTATGAGGTGCCGGAAGCGCCGGTTGGTCTCCTCGGCGGTGCCGAAACCGGCGTACTGGCGCATCGTCCAGGGACGTCCGCGGTACATCGTCGGGTAGACACCGCGGGTGTAGGGGTACTCGCCGGGATCGCCGAGCTTCTCGCCGTAGTCGAAGCGTTCGAGGTCGTCGGGTCCGTAGACGGGGCGAACCTCTATCCCGCTCTCCGTGAAGAGCTTCTCGCCGGAGGACAAGGTTACTCCCCCCTCTCCTCGACGAGCTCGGTGAGGACGCCGAAGGCGCTCTGCGGATGGAGAAAGGCGATCCTTCTCCCTCCCAAGCCGACCCGCGGCTCGCGGTCCACGAGCTCGACCCCCCGGCTCTCGAGCTCTCCGAGCGCCCGCTCGAGGTTCGGGACGAGGTAGGCGACGTGGTGCATGCCTTCACCCCGCCGGGCGAGAAAACGACCCACGGGGGAGTCCGGATTGGTGGGCTGCAGCAGCTCCAGCTCCACATCTCCGGCCTGAAGGCGCGCCGCGAGCACCCCCTGCTCTTCGCTCATCTCGGTCTGAAGGTGCCGCATCCCGAAAACCTCTTCGTAGAAGGCGACCGCCGACCTGAGATCCCCGACGGCGTACGCGACGTGATGAACCCGCCCGATCAACCCACTACCCCCTCACGAAAGCAGCCCGCTGGCAACCACGTTTACCCGCGGTATACAATGCCCTCCGTGACGTCCCGGGAGGATTCGTGATGCAGAGCAAGGTCTTGAGGAAGATCGAAGAGCTCTCCGAGGAACGCGAGAGGATCCTCTCGCGCGAGAGCGAACACCACGCCACCGCCGCGGACCACGCCAGGCTCAAAGAGATCGAACACTCTCTGGAGGTCCTGTGGGATCTCAGAAGACGCGAGCTCGCCGGTGAGGACATAGACCCGGACGAGGACTTCTACGACCAGTACGACCGGTACCGCTAGACGTCTACTACCGGGGTGAACGGTCTTCGGCCGTCTCAGACCACTCGGCCGTCGCCGAAGCCCTCTCGAACACCTTCACCAGCTCCATCATGTCGTCGTGGTTGAAGGTCTCACGATCGGCGTCGGGCACGAAGGTCGCCGTCCTCCCGTCGGCGTAGCGCAGGACGACCTCGCGCACGGCCATGTTCTCGTGGTCTGGTCTCTCGGTCTGTCTCTCTCTTATTATGCCGTGCATCTTCAGGACTCCCGCTCTCTCTTCTCGCTCTTGCGTATGTCGTCGGCTATCGCTTCCAGGTAGGTGGCCATCTGGTGCAGTTCGTAGGCGTAGAACCTGTCGCGCAGCTTGGATCTGAAGACGTCGCTCGTGCCGTCGTCGAACCTGAGCACCACCTCTTCGATCCCGTAGGGGTCGAAGGTACCCTCCACGTCCAGCGGGCTCCCCCGCCATTCCTCAGTCGTACGCTCCGCCATCCTGTACCTCCGCTCCTCAGACAAGCTCAGACCAAGTCCACCTCAGGATATTACACCAGCCCCCCGGCCTACAAATGCAACACGGGAGAGACGGCCACGAGCAGAGGAGCGACGAGCAGTGCGGGGAGCATGTTGGCGACCCTCATCTCTTTAAGGTTCAGAAGCCCGAGCCCGAGACCGAAGATGAGTATGCCGCCGGTGGCTGTGGTCGCAGAGATCATCCCCTTCGTCACCACCTCCTGCAGGAACCCGGCACCGAGGGTTATCGAGCCCTGGACGACGAGTACGGTGCCGGCCGAGAGCATCACGCCCCACCCGAGCACGGAAGAGAACGAGAGCGCCGCTATGCCGTCGAGGACGCTCTTGAGCGCGAGCAGGCTGTAGTCTCCGCGAAGGCCGTCCTCTATGGAGCCGAGGATCGTCATCGGGCCGACGCAGAAGAGCAAACTCGTGGTTACGAAGGCCCGGCTGACCTGGCTCGTCCCCTTCGAGAAGCGGGCTTCGAGGCCGTCCCCCAGCCGGCGCAACCAGGAGTCTATGTCCACCCACTCCCCGACCAAGAGCCCCACGATCACGCTGATGAGCGGTACCAGGGGGTTCTGATACTTCAAGAAATCCTGCACACCGACGAGCAGGGTGACGATGCCTATGGCGTGCATGGCCGTCTCACGCATCTTCGGCGGGAAACGCCCCCCGGCCAGGGTGCCTATCCCTCCTCCGGCGAGGACGGTGGCCACGTTTATGGCGGTCCCTACGCCCACGGCAGAGAAGTATATAACTGAACCCGCTCCGCACGCTCTGTATAATTTTTTTGAATTTGTGAGGTAAAACCGAGCTTCGGGAGTTTTCGCTTGGATCTTTACGAGCATCAAGGCAAGGAGTTGCTGCGCGGTTTCGGCATCGAGACGCTGCCGTCGATCGTCGCCGCCACGCCGGAGGAAGCAAGAAGGGCGGCCGAGACGCTCGGCGGCGGGACGGTAGCGGTCAAGGCCCAGGTCCTGACGGGAGGTCGGGGCAAGGTCGGGGGCATCAAGGTGGTCGGGAGCCCCACCGAAGCCGAGCAGGCAGCAGAGGCTGTCCTCGCGATGGAGATCCGGGGACACAGGGTCCGCAAGGTGCTGGTCGAAGCCGGGGCCGAGATAGAGCGGGAGATGTACCTCTCCGTCACCGTCGACCGCGAGGCCAAGGCTCCGCTCATCCTCTTCTCGACCGAGGGCGGGGTGGACATCGAGGAGGTCGCCGCGACCAAGCCCGAGTCGATAGTCCGGGTGCACGCCAACCCGCTCGTCGGGCTGTTGCCCTATCAGGTGAGGCGGCTGACGTCCGCCGCGGGGCTGTCGGGTGAAGCGGCGAAGAGCTTCGGCAGGACGCTCTCGAACCTCTTCGAGGCCTTCGAGAAGCTGGATGCGAACCTGGTCGAGATCAACCCGCTCGTCCTCACCCGCGACGGCAACATCGTCGCGCTCGACGCGAAGGTCACGGTGGACGATTCGGCCCTCTTCAGGCACCCGGACATCGCCGAGATGCGCGACGTCGAGGCCGCGGATCCGCAGGAGCGGCGCGCCCGGGAGGTCTCGCTGCAGTACGTCAAGCTCGGCGGGGACGTCGGCATCCTCGGGAACGGCGCGGGGCTCGTGATGAGCACGCTGGACGTGGTCGCGCAGGCCGGGGGCGAGCCGGCGAACTTCTGCGACGTGGGCGGCGGGGCGGACGCCGAGAAGATCGCGACCGCGCTCGACATCGTCACCTCCAACGAGAACGTGAGGAGCGTCTTCTTCAACATCTTCGGCGGCATAACCCGCGGAGACGAGGTGGCGAAGGGCCTCCTCTCCGCGATAGAGCGCACCAGCATAGACCTCCCGATAGTCGTCAGGCTCGACGGGACCAACGCCGAGGAGGGCCTGAAGATCCTCTCGGAGAACACCCCGCAGAACGTGCACACCGAGAAGACGATGCTCGACGCGGCCCGCCGGGCGGTCGAGCTCGCGAGCGAAGGGGGTCGGTAGCGTGGCGATCCTGGTAGACGAGAACACCCGGCTCCTGGTCCAGGGGATAACCGGGCGCGAGGGCAGCTTCCACACGCGGAGGATGCTCGCGAGCGGCACCAACGTGGTCGCCGGTGTCACGCCGGGCAAGGGCGGCCAGAGCTTCGAGGGTATCCCGGTCTTCGACTCGGTCGAGGAGGCCGTGGAACAGACCGGGGCGAACACCGGCGTGATCTTCGTCCCCCCGCCCTTCGCCGCCGACGCCATCTTCGAGGAGCTGGACGCCGGGATCGGCACGATCTGCTGCATCACCGAGGGCATCCCGGTGCACGACATGCTCCGCGTCTCGGGGTACCTGCCGCTCAAGGAGGCGACCCTCATCGGGCCGAACTGCCCGGGCATCTTCTCCCCCGGCAAGGCGAACGTCTCGATCATGCCGGCCGACATCTTCAAGCCGGGCAGGGTCGGCGTGGTGAGCCGCAGCGGGACGCTCACCTACCAGATCGTGAGCGAGCTGACCCAGCGCGGGATCGGCCAGTCGACCGCCGTCGGGATCGGCGGCGACCCGGTCATCGGCTCGGACTTCGTCGAGATCCTCAGGAAGTTCGAGGAGGACCCGGAGACCGAGTGCGTCGTGATGATCGGGGAGATCGGCGGCAACGCCGAGCAGCGGGCCGCGGAGTTCTGGAAGAGCGAGATGAAGACCCCCGTCGTCGCCTACATCGCAGGGTTCACCGCCCCGGAGGGCAAGACGATGGGACACGCCGGTGCGATCGTCTCCGGCGGCGAGAGCACGGCCGAGGCGAAGAGCCAGGCATTGCAGAAGGCTGGCATCAAGGCCGCGACCAACCCGACCGAGGTCGGCGAGCTGGTCGCCGGGATCGTGGGCTAGCGTGGCGCTCGAGGAGGTGGAGGGCCCTCCGGGCCCTCCCTGGGACCGTCCCCTGAGGGGCCGATTCGAGCGCCTGACGGTCGAGTCCGGGATCCTCGCGGACAACCCCCTCGGAGATCCCTCCCGCCGTCCGCTCTACGTCTACGTGCCCCCGGAGATCGACTCCGGGGGCACCTTCGCCTCCATCTACGTGATACAGGGCTTCACCGGCCAGCTCGACATGTGGCTCAACCGCAGCGCGTTCGAACCGACGGTCGTAGAACGCGTGGACGAGCTCTTCTCCTCCGGCTCCTGCCCCCCGGCGATAGTCGTCTTCGTCGACGCGTGGACCTCATACGGAGGGTCGCAGTTCATAAACTCCGCGTCCACCGGACGCTACATGGACTACCTCTGCGACGAGGTGGTCCCGTTCATCGACGGCCGCTACCCGACCGCCGCTTCCCGCGAGCACCGCGGGCTCACCGGGAAATCGAGCGGAGGCTACGGGGCGATGGTGGTCCCGATGCTCCGTCCGGACGTCTTCGGGGCGCTCGCCTCCCACGCGGGCGATGCCCTCTTCGAGGCCTGTTACCTGCCGGACTTCCCGAAGACGGCCCGCATCCTCAGGGACCACTTCGAGGGATCGTGGGAGACCTTCTTCGAGCGCTTCCGCAAGGCCGAGACGATGGAGTTCGAGCGCCACGGCGTGCCGCTCGAGGTCTACGGCTACGCGGCCTGCTACTCGCCCGACGAGGAGAACCCCGGAAAGGCGCTCCTCCCGTTCGAGACCGAGACCGGGCGTCTCGTCGAAGAGGTCTGGGAGAGGTGGCTCGAGTGGGATCCGGTCCGGATGGCGCCACGATACGGCGAAGAGCTGGCGAGCATGCGCACCATCTATCTGGACGCCGGCAAGTCGGACGAGTGGTATCTCGACCTCGGCGCGCGGGCCTTCGCCCGGGAGCTCGAGAAGCTCGGGATAGAACACACCCTTGAGCTCTTCGACGGAGGACACATGGGAATCCAGTATCGTTATCCCCGCGCGATAGCAGCCCTCGCGAGGGTACTCGATCCCGGCTAGAGATCAGTGTTCTCTGAGGCTCTCCAACCGTGAGAGCAGCCCCTCGTTTATGTCCCGTCCGACGAAGAAAGCCCCGATCACCATCGGGAGGTAGTAGCTCAGGCTCCGCCAGATCATGATCCCCGCGAGCAGCGATCCCCCGGAGCCGGAGCCGACCAGGGCGGCGAACCCCAGCTCTGCGGCTCCGCTCCCGCCCGGCGTCGGAGAGAGCGGCAGGAGAAGGTACACGACGAACTGCGCCGCCATGGCCTCCAGCGGGTTGCCATTCCAGCCGCCGGCCATGAGCGCCAGCGCTCCGATCGCCGTGTAGGAGAGCCAGTAGACGATGTGCAGCCCCGTGCACACGAAGATCGCTCCCGGCTCCTTGCGCCAGATCTCCATGAAACCCGAGCGGAGGTCCGCGTAGAACGCCCTTGCCTTCTGTCGCCAGTCGCCATCCTCCCCGGAACCACCGGTCGGACGCCTCGCGCCCTCTCCCCTGCGGCGGAGAACAAAAGCCACGATCACCCACACCAACACCGCTCCTACAGCGATGGCGAGCAGGATCTTCCCGCTGTCCTTGATCGAGAAGTAACCGCCGTAGAGCAAGAACCCCACCACCGTACCTGAGACCAAGACCGTGAAGTTCAGGATGGCCTTGACCGCCAGAAGGGCCCCGCCCATCCCGGGCGAGAGCCCTGCCCGGCTCAACCCCCATACTTCGTAGGGCACCTCCCCGCCCATGAACGGGGTGATGTCCCCGACCGAATGCGATGCCAGGTAGAGGCGGATCATACCGCGGTACTCGTAGCGCCCGACGAGCGGCTTCAAGAGCACGGAGAACATCGCTCCCTGCACGAACCAGGTGAAAATGGCGAAGAAGACGGCCGCCGCCAGAGGAGCGACGCCGGTGATCTCCACGCTCTCGCCCCTGAGCTCGCGTGCAACGATGATGAGCGCGATGGCGCTGAAGAGCACGCCGCCGCCGAGCCCGAGGAGCGTCTGTCTTATGTGGTGGTGAGTCTCCCTCTTCAAACGGTCCTCTCTATCCAGACCCGCCGCCTCCGGAGGGAGTATCCGGCAGCCCTATTATCTGACGCCCCATCAGGCTGGCGACCAGCTCCACCGCGAGCTCCGCGGTACCGTT
>JAIMBO010000021.1 GCA_023511405.1 Rubrobacteraceae bacterium | reverse complement strand
CTTCTCCTCCTCTCCCAGAAAGGCGAGAGGGGCCCGGAGGGCCCTCTCGCCGCACCCCTCTGCAAACCCGTTCTCCCTACCCTTCCAGCAGCAGCGCCTCCGGATCCTCGATGAGCTCCTTGATCCTGACCAGGAAGCTCACCGCCTCCGCCCCGTCGATCACCCGGTGGTCGTAGGAGAGCGCCAGGTACATCATCGGGCGCACCACGACCTCCCCGTCGACGACGACCGGGCGCTCCTGGATCTTGTGCATCCCCAGGATCGCCACCTGCGGGGTGGTGAGGATCGGGGTGGACATCAGCGAGCCGAAGATGCCGCCGTTGGTGATCGTGAACGTCCCGCCGCGCAGATCCTCGAGCGTGAGCCTTCCCTCCCGCGCCTTCGTCGCGAGCTCCGCGATCTCCTGCTCTATCTCGGCGAAGTTCTTGCGGTCGGCATCGCGCACGACCGGCACCACGAGGCCCTCGTCGGTCGAGACGGCGACCCCGATGTCGTAGTACTTCTTGAGGACGAGCTCGTTGCCGTCGAGCTCGGCGTTGACCTGCGGGAACGCCTTGAGCGCCGCGACCGAAGCCTTGGTGAAGAAGCTCATGAACCCGAGCCGCGCCCCGGTGCGCTCCTGGAACGACTCCCGCCTCCTGCGCCTGAGCTCCATCACCGCCGTCATGTCCACCTCGTTGAACGTGGTGAGCATCGCGGCCTCGTGCTGCGACTGCACGAGCCGCTGGGCGATCGTGAGCCTCCTGCGCGAGAGACGCACCCGCTCCTCGGGGCGTCCCTCCGCGGCGGCAGGGGCCGGACGCGGCGCGGGGGCGGGCTCGGCGCGTCCATCGGCCCGCGGCGCCTCCTCCGGAGCGGGACGCGCCTGCTCCCGGATCACCCGCTCCACGTCCTCCCGGGTGATGCGCCCGCCGGAGCCCGAGCCCTCGATCTCCGAGAGGTCGACCCCGTACTCCCGGGCGAGCTTCCTCACCGCCGGAGAGGCCCGCCGGGCCCCCTCCTCGGCCTCCCGGTGGCCGTTGGTCGCCTCCTCTGTTTCGGCCGGCGCGGCCTCCGGCTCCTCCCGTTCCTGAGCTTCGGCGGTCTTTTCCTCGGCCGCGGGCTGAGCCCCGTCGCCCTCGGCGATCGTCCCGATAACCTCGCCGACGTTCACCGTCTCGCCCTCGCCCTTGGCGATCTTCTGCAGGACCCCGTCCTGCTCCGCCTCGACCTCGAAGTTGATCTTGTCGGTCTCGAGCTCCACCAGGGGTTCCCCGGCCTTCACCGCCTCGCCCTCCTTCTTCAGCCAGCGGCCGACGGTGGCGTCGGTGACCGATTCTCCGAGCTCGGGCACGTGTATATCAGCGGGCAATTCTCACCTCTCCTAGACTCTCGCTACCAAAAGACTCTCCGCCACGGGCCCCTCAGGCCCCCTGGGTGGTGCGGGCCTGGACGCCCCTGACCGCTGCCTCGGCCTTCCTTCCACCGTCCTCGCCCCGGAAAGCCCGGCTCACGATCTCGGCGTGCTCCCGGCGGTGGAAGTTCGCCGAGCCCTGCGCCGGACTCGGGCGGGCCGGCTTGCCGACGTAGATTATCGGGAGCTCCCCAGAGACCAGCTCGCGCAGCCTGGGCTCCATGAAGCTCCAGGCCCCCATGTTCTTCGGCTCCTCCTGCACCCAGAGTACCTCGCGCAGGTTCGGGTACCCGCCGATCACCTCCCGCAGCTGCTCCTCCGGGAACGGGTAGAGCAGCTCCACCCGCGCGACCGCCGTGTCCTCGGCCTCGTCCCTGTACTCGCTCCCGACGAGCTCCGTGTAGAACTTGCCCGAGCAGAGGATGAGGCGCTCGATCGAGTCCGACCTCTCCCGCGCCTCCGCGTCGTCCAGCACCGGCTGGAACCTGCCGCTCGCGAGCTCCTCCAGTGTCGAGGCGGCCATCGGGTGGCGCAGGAGGCTCTTCGGCGTCATGAGGATGAGCGGCCTGCGGTTGTCGGTGAGCATCGCCTGCGCCCGCAGGATGTGGAAGTACTGCGCGGCTGTGGTGCAGTTGGCGACCCGGATGTTCTCCTGCGCGGCGAGCTGCAGGTATCGCTCGAGCCGGGCCGAGGAGTGCTCGGGCCCCTGCCCCTCGTACCCGTGCGGCAGCAGCATCACCAGCCCGGAGGACTGCCCCCACTTGGCCTGCCCGCTGACGACGAACTGGTCTATCATCGCCTGCCCGACGTTGGCGAAGTCCCCGTACTGCGCCTCCCAGAGCACGAGCGCGTCCCGGGCGTAGACCGAATATCCGTACTCGAATCCCATCGTCGCGACCTCCGAGAGCGGGCTGTTGTACACCGCGAAGGAGGCCTTCGCCTGCGGGATGTTCTGCAGCGGCACGTAGCGCTCGCCGGTCTCCACGTCGTGGAGCACCGCGTGGCGCTGCGAGAAGGTGCCCCTCTCGGTATCTTCGCCCGTCAGCCGGATCGGCACGCCCTCCTCTACGAGCGAGGCGAAGGCCAGCGCCTCGGCGTGGGCCCAGTCTATCTTCTCCAGGCTGCCCCGGTTGCGCCGGAAGAGCCGCTCGAGCTTGGGGTTTGGGTTGAACCCCTCCGGCCTCTCGAGCATCGCCTCGTTGAGGGCCTCGAGCCTCTCGGCCGGGACGGCGGTCTCGGGGATCTCCACCAGCGGCGTGCGCGGAGCATCCCCCATCCCCTCTTCCTCGACCTTCTTCGCAGCAGGGCTTCTGTGTATCTCCTGCATCTTCGCGTAGACTTCCTCGACCAGCCGCTCGGCCTCGCCCTCCTCGATGATGCCCCGCTCTTCGAGCTCCTTCGCCCAGATCTCGCGCACCGAGGGGTGGTTCCTTATCTTCTCGTACATCAGCGGCTGGGTGTAGGAGGGCTCGTCCCCCTCGTTGTGCCCGTAGCGCCGGTAGCCCACCAGGTCGATCAGGAAGTCCTTGTGGAACCTCTGCCGGTAGGCATACGCCATGCTCACCGCCGCCAGGCACGCCTCCGGGTCGTCGGCGTTGACGTGGACGACCGGGATCTCGAAACCCTTGGCCAGATCGCTGGCGTAGGTCGTCGAGTAGGCGTCCTCCTTCTCGGTGGTGAAGCCGAGCTGGTTGTTGGTGATGATGTGGATCGTGCCGCCCGTCGCATACCCCCTCAGGCGCGAGAGGTTCAGCGTCTCGGCGGCCACCCCCTCGCCGGGGAACGCCGCGTCGCCGTGCAGCAGGATCGGCAGCGCGGCGTCCACGTCCTGCTCCGGGGCTCCGGGGTTCCCGCGATCCTCCTGCGCCGCGCGGGCCATCCCCTCGACGACCGGGTTGACGTGCTCGAGGTGGCTCGGGTTGGGGGCGAGCGTGACCTCGACCCGGGTGTCCTCCTCGCCCTCTTCGAGGTGGTAGCCCCGGATGCCGAGGTGGTACTTCACGTCCCCGACCCAGCCCTCTCCCGGGCTCTCGGCCACGGAGGGCTGCTCACCCTTCTCCGGCTGCTGGAACTCGGCGAAGATCTTCTCGTAAGGCTTGCCAAGGACGTGGGCGAGCACGTTGAGCCTGCCGCGGTGGGCCATCCCGAGGACCGCCCCCGGTATGCCGGAGTCGGCCGCGAGCTCGAGCAGCCGGTCGAGCATCGGCACGACCATGTCGTTGCCTTCGACCGAGAAGCGCTTCTGCCCGAGAAACGTCCGGTGCAGAAACTTCTCGAAGGTGTCCACCCGCGTCAGGCGCTTCAGGAGCCGCTTCGCCTCCCCGGCATCCAGCTTCCCGCCGAAGCGCTCGCTCTCGACCGCCTCGCGCAACCAGAAGCGCTCCTCGGGATCGTGGACGTGCCCGAAATCGTACCCGGTGGTCGAGCAGTAGAGCCGGCGCAGCTCGTCCGCGGCCTCCTTCGCCGTCGAGGTCCTCCCGGCGACCGGCCCGTCGACGATCGAGGAGGGCAGCTCCGCGAGATCCTCCTCGCTTATCCTGTAGAAGGACGGGTCGAGCGTGGGATCGCCGGGCGGCTCGCTCCCGAGCGGGTCCAGGTGCGCGGCCATGTGCCCGAAGTCCCTTATGTGCCGGATGAACTTGGTCGCCCCGACGATCTTCTCGACGTCCGCCGGAGCCGCGGCGACTCCGCCTCGTCCATCGAGCGAGACCTCGCGCGGCCTCCAGTGCTCGAACAGCCTGCGGGTCTCCTCGTCGACGGAGTCGGGATCTTCCCTGAACCGCTCGTAGAGCTCGAGCACGTATCCCAGGTTCGGCCCGTAGAACTCTCTCTCGGATATCTCAGACAAAGCGGATCACACCCTCACACGTCGTAAGATCTCTATGTTGTGCGGCATGAACTCTCGCCTAGCCCCGGCCGGGGCGCGAAGCCCATCCCGCGCCGTCTCGCAACCGCCCCGTTTCTCGAGGTAGACAGACAACAATTTGAACCTTCTTAATGATAACTCACATCCATGGTACGGTCTTTCGTCCGTAACGCACGCTCTCTCACATCGTATTATTACCCGGATGCGGTTCCTCCATCCCGGCTGGCCGTGCGATGGCGGCCGTGCGATGCTCCAGAGAGGCTTGCGAGGGTGAAGAAGGCTGTGGGCGAATCCAAGAAACATGGCGGAACCTGGCGGCTCCTGAACCTCTTCCTGCTGCCGCTCGCGGTGGCGTCCTGGGCGGTCGTGGGCCCGCTCCAGCAGACGCTGCACGAGCTGCCGATGCTCCGTTTCGGCGCCGCCCTGCTGCTGTTTTTGATTCCGGGGTACGTCATCTACGAGAGGTGGTTCTCGCAGGCGTTCGGCGGAGCAGGGGCCATCCCGGCCTCCTTCGCCTTCAGCGTCTCGCTCTTCGGCGTGCTCGGGGTCCCCTTCCTCATCCTGCACGAGAGCCTCTCCGCCTACCTCACCCTCTGCGGCGGGGTGGTGGCGCTCTCGCTCGCCGTCTCGCTGTTGGGGCCCATTCTGGGCCGGCACCGTCCAGAGCCCGCGCAGAGGAGGCCCGAGGAGGACATCTCGGGTGCCGCACGGTGGCTCTGGGTCCCGCTCGCCGGCGGGGCCGCCGTGCTGGGGTACGCTGCCCACGTCAGATACCCCATGGTGGACGGGGACACCTGGGATTATCTGGCCTGGATCCGGGAGTACCTGAACACCCCGCACCTGGCCCTCTACGACCCGTATTTCGGGGAGAGGATCGCGGCCATCTCCCGGGTGAAGATAAACGGATGGCTCCTGGAGCAGGCGGCCCTCTCGCGGGTCGCCGGCATAGATCCGGTCACGCTGGTGTTGCACTATCTGGAGCCGACGCTCGTCGTGGTCGCCCTCCTGGCGTTCTACGCCCTGGGGGTCACCCTCTTCGGCAGCCCCCGGACTGCGCTCCTCGCCGCCACCCTCTACGTCCTGTTCCTGCTCGGACACCTCGAGCCCACCCCACAGAGCCTCGGAGGCGAGATAGTGGCGCGTGTCGTGCAGGACAAGTTCCTGACCCGTTACCTCTTCCTGCCGGTCGCGCTCGCGCTGGCCCTCTGGTTCGTCCGGACCCGGCGGGCTCGCTACCTCCTGGGCTTCGCGTTCCTGTGCTGGGCCGTCGTCACGGTGCACCCGGTCGGCCTCGCCGTGATAGCCATCTCGGTCGGCGGCTTCGGCATCGTCCACCTTCTGTACGGGTTGAGGGAGAGAAGGGCCTGGCTGGAGACCGCAGGCCTCGCGCTGCCTTTCGCGAGCATAGCGATCGGCCCGCTCCTCTACGCCATCTTCAAGGGCATCCCGCCGACGGCCAAGCTCTACGACGCCGACATAGGCGGTACTCCGCCGGAGGTGCTGGCGAACATGGTCTTCGTCCGCCCCGAGTGGCGGCACATCTTCCGGCTCGGCGACGGCCTCTACATCATGCACCCGTACCTGCTGCTCGTCCCGGCCATCGCGCTGGGCTACATAGCCGGCGTGCCCTTCCTCGTCCTCCGGCTCCGCCGGAGCCTCCCGGCCCGACTCCTCCTCGGCACCCTCGCCGTCTCGACGCTGGTGTGCTACCTGCCCCCCCTGGCCACCTTCGTCGGCAACGAGGTGATAGCCCCCGGCCAGCTCTACCGGATGGCCTGGCCGATCCCGCTGGCCACCGTGATGACCGACGCCTGGATGGCGGCCGTGCTCGTCCGGCGCCTCGCGGACAGCCTCACGCGGAGAGGCCTGCGCGGCATCTCGAGCGGTCTGCTCGCGCTGGTCTTCGTCATCGTCCTCGCCGGCTTCGCCGCTCCCCAGGCCTCAAGCGGCATCCGCGCGCTGGACGACGGCCCGCCTCCGCTCGACCGTTCCTTCTTCTTCGACCCTATCTTCCGCTGGATGGGAACCCACATCCGCCGGCCGGCGGTCATAATGGCCCCCGACCACGACAACATCGCCATCCCGGCCTACTCCGCCCACCTGAACGTGGTCAGCTTCCGGGGCGACCCGATCCTGGAGCACCTGGATCAGCTCGAAAAGCTCTCCGATGACAGGATCAAGGTGCCCCAGCGCGACCTCGACGTGCACAAGTTCTATTCGGGCCCGACGATGCTCGAAGCCTACAAGATACTGCGCCGCTACCACGTGCAGTACGTCCTGGTCTACACCCAGACCCCCCTGAACGGGCAGCTGATGCACCTGCCGGGCTTCGTCCACATCCCCACCCCGAGCCAGCGGTACAGCCTCTTCAAGGTGGACTACCAGGAGTTCGCCCGCTACATAGGGATAAGGCCTCCGGCGGGAGGATCCTGATCCCCGACCCGGGAGGCTGGTTTGGTTGAGAATCTCACAAAGGCCATCCTGGCGGCGGTGCTGGTCGGGGTACTGCCGGGGTATTTCTGGGAGCGGCTCCTCTCCGGCAGCCGCGACGTCCCCGAACGCCTGGCCTACTCGGCGGCCCTCTCCTCCCTGCTCGTCCCCGCCGCGGCCCTCGCCCTCTCCTGGGCCACGGGCGGCGGCGTGACGCTGCAGGTGGCCCTCGCGGCGGTCCTCTCCGTCTTCCTCTGCGGGCTCGGGGCGCGGCTGCTCCTGGGCCCGGCTCTTTCGGAGGATACGCCGCTCCTCTCACCGCCACCGCCGTTCGGCCGGCTCTCCCTGACGGTCGCGGGGCTGGCGCTGGCGCTCGTCGCCACCTCCATGCTGGGCTTCCTCTCCCCCGCGACCTCGGCGCTACCCATCGTAGTGCTGCTGGTCGTCGCAGGGGTGGCAGCGAGCGGGGCTCTCGGTGGCGGACAGCCCGCTGGAACCTTCGAGAGCCCGCGGAAGCCGCTGCTCTCCGCGGGGCTCCTCTCGGCGGCGCTGCTCGTGACGCTCGCGCGCGGCTACTGGGGACCCGTGGTCCACGACTGGCCCTACCTGCGCGGCGGCGACCAGTTCTCCCACGCGGTGATGGCCGAGCAGATGCTCTGGCACGGCTCCTACTCCTCCTACCTCATCTACCCGCCCGGCTTCCCGACGCTGGTCGCGGTGATCTGCCGCATCGGCGGGCTCACCCCCCTCGAGTTCTTCCCGGTGCTCGCCCCGGCGCTCCCGGCGCTCGGATCGCTCGCCGCCTACGCGCTGGCCCGTCGTCTGTGGGGCTGGGAGTTCGGGGTGGCGGCGGCTTTTCTCTCGGGGGCCGTCGCGAGCAGCTCCTACGACGATTTCGCCCAGGCCCGCTACCCGAACTTCTTCTCGGCCTACTTCCTGATGGTGATGGGGGCCGCGGCCCTCCTCACGCTCTACCGGAAGCCTTCGATCCGCCAGGGAGTACTCTTCGCCGCCCTCGGCTCCTCCGTCGTCCTCTACCACCCGGTCGGGACGCTCTACACCGCCCTCCTCCTGGCCTGCGTCTCGGTGCTGATCGTGCCGTACCTGTTCCTCACCCGCCAGCGCAGGGAGGGCACCGCTCTCTTCCTCTCCCTCTCGCTCACGGCCGCGCTCTCGGTGATCTGGGCCTGGAGGACTTATGGACTTCCGCACCTCCTGTTCGGCGGGAGCAAACCCGGTGGCACCGAGCAGGCCGTCGCCGTGACGATCGGCAGCCAGAGCCCGCCGCCTCCAGCCAGCATGCTCGCGGAGCTCTCACCCCCCGTCCTCTGGCTCGGCCTGCTCGGTCTGCTGCTCCTCGCGCTGCACGTGCCTTCCCGCAAGGAGATCCCCGCGCGGGCCACGCTGTTGTTGTGGGCCATGATCCTCTTCGCCGGCAGCCGGACCTCCCTCTCCGGGTTCCCGGAGCGCTTCGCCCGCGACCTCAGCATCCCGCTCGTCGCGGCGGCGTCCCTCGCTTCGGTCTCGCTCGTACGCCCGGTCTGGCGGGCCGGTCTACCCCGGCTGCTCCCGAAGACCGCCCTCGTCCTGCTCTGCACCGTCGTGGTGATCCAGGCCGCGCTCGACCTGGATGCCGCGCGGCTGCCGGGGCAGGCGGTATTGAGCCCCTCCCTGGCCCGCGCTGGCGCGTGGCTGCGGGAACACAACCGCGGAGGCAACATAATCTCGACCCCGTACCTGGGGCGGGGGATCTCCAACCGGGCGGTCCTCGCGCTGGGCGGCTACACCGGGCTGCAGTCCTACCGCGAGCACCGCATAGAGCACCCCCGCTCCCTGCCGACCGCCGGCAAGAGGCCCCTCCTCGTCTCGCAGTGGGTGCTGCACCACCCCAGGGGCGGGCGCACCGCGAGGCTCCTGCGGGAAAACGACGTGCGGTACATCGTCATATACAAGCGATACCCCGGCGTCAACTGGCGCGCCTTCGCGGACGCCCCGGATTACCGCAGAGTGTACGAGAACCGGGCCATCGTGATCTTCGCTCCGAAGAATGCCCAAACGCCGGGCGGCGTGGTTTAACATACGAATCCCCTGTCCGGAGCAGCATCGCGAGAGGAGAGTGACCCTTTTTGAGACGCTTCGAGACCAGAGCCGTCCACGCCGGCGAGCGGCGCGGCGGTGGTGGGCGGGAGCCCGCCACCAGCAACCCCATCTCGACGCCCATCTACGCCTCGACCACCTTCTGGCACCCGGACGTGCAGACCACCGACCGGGTGCTCGGCGGCGAGGAGGCGGGTTACAGCTACACCCGCTACGGCAACCCGACCGTCACCGCCTTCGAGGAGGCCGTCGCCGCCCTGGAGAGCCCACGGGGCGGGGCGCGCTCCTTCGCCTTCGCCTCGGGCATGGCCGCGCTGCACGCGGCGCTTCTCGCGGCCGAGCTCTCTCCCGGGGGACGCGTGCTGGCCGCCGAACAGCTCTACGGCTCGACCGCGACGCTCCTGGTACAGATCTTCGGTTCGAGCGGGGTCGAGGTGCGCTTCGCCGACTTCTACGATCTGAAGAGCCTGCAGAGGCAGGTCGAGGAGCTCACCCCCCGCGCGCTGGTCGTAGAGTCGATCTCGAACCCCCTGCTGCGGGTCGCCGACGTGCCACGCCTGGCGGAGCTCTCACGCTCCGCCGGAGCCGCCCTGATCGTGGACAACACCTTCGGAACCCCTTACCTGCAGCGCCCGCTGGAGCTCGGCGCGGACATCGTCGTCCACAGCGCGACCAAGTATCTCTCGGGGCACGGGGATCTGACGGCCGGTGTGGTCACCGCCGGCCCCCCCTACGACGCGGCCCTCGACCAGGTGCGCAAGCTCACCGGGGGCATCCTCGGCCCGTTCGAGGCCTGGCTCGCCCTGCGGGGGCTCAAGACGCTGCCGCTGCGCGTGGAGCGCCAGTGCGAGAACTCCCGCAGGCTGGCCAGCTTCCTCGCGGAGCACCCGAAGGTGCGCCGGGTGAACCACCTCTCGATGGAGGACCACCCGGACCGCGAGGTCGCCCGGCGTACCCTCTCGGGGCCGAGCGGGTTGCTCTCCTTCGAGCTGGACACCGAAGGGCGCGAGGGGGTCTTCCGGTTCCTGAACGCGCTCGAGGTGTGCGTGCGCACCCCGAGCCTGGGGGACGTCTACACGCTGGCCACCCATCCGGCCACCTCCTCCCACCGGGACCTCCCACCCTCGCGCCGGGAGCGCCTCGGTGTCGGCGAGAACCTGGTGCGCGTCTCGGTCGGCATAGAGCACCCGGAGGACATAAAAGAGGACATCGCCCGGGCCCTGGAGAGGGTCTGAGGCCGCCCGCCTACCCCCCGAGCTGCCGCAGGAGCTCGTCGGGGTCGGTCGTCGGGCTCTGGCAGGCGTAGTTCCTGCAGACGTAGGCGGTGGCCCGCCCGCCGCGCGCCTCTCTCCCTTCGAGGAGCGGGCTGAGCGCGGCGGCTCGCTCGTCGCGGGGGGAGCGCCCGGCGACGACCCTGTGCGGCAGGTAGCGTGAGCCCATCGCTCGCAGAAGCTCCCTGGTGTCCTCCGCCCCTGGCTCCCCGATCACGGCGACCTCGTAGGGACCCGCCAGGTAGAAGTCCAGCACCGAGAGCAGCCACCCGAAGGCCCCGGGCACCTTCTCCATCGCGCCGCTCGTGGAGGAGAGGACCTTCTCCGCCTTCTCGCGATAATCCGGACGATCGAGGAGCAGGGAGAGCTCGAGGAGCACGCCGGTCGCGACCGAGTTGCCCGAGGGGGTGGCGTCGTCGTAGAGGTCGCGCGGGCGGGCTATGAGCTCCTGGTGGCCGGCGTGTGCGTCGTAGAAGCGGCCTTCGTCCTCCTCCCAGAAGAGCGCGACCATCTCCTCGGCGAGATCTCTGGCCTCGACGAGCCAGCGGGGCTCGAGCGTCGCCTCGTGCAGCGCCAGGAGTCCTTCCACGAGGCAGGCGTAGTCTTCCAGGTAGCCGGGCACCTCTCCCGCACGTCCGTCTTTGTACGAGCGACGCAGCCTCCCGTCCGGGCGCGTCTTTTCCAGCAGGAAGGCGGCGTTTCTCCGTGCGATCTCCAGGTAGTCCTCCCGACCCGATACCATCGAGGCCAGCGCGAACGAACGCAGCATGAGCCCGTTCCAGGCGACGAGGATCTTCTCGTCGCGCCCCGGCCGCACCCTCCGCCCGCGCGCGGCGAGGAGCTTCTCCCGGATTTCCTCCACGCGCCGCCCGAGCTCCTCCGGGGAGATCCCGAGCTCGCGCGCGACCTCCTCGGGGGGACGGGGCACGTGCAGGATGTTTTTGCCCTCGAAGTTGCCCCGCTCGCTCACGCCCCAGTATACCTCGGCCAGACGTGCCTCCCCGGGGGGAAGGGCGTCGCGGATCTCGCGCACGCTCCAGACGTAGAACCTCCCCTCCTCGCCCTCGGAGTCCGCATCCTCGCTCGAGTAGAAACCGCCCTCGGGCGAGGTCATCTCGCGCGCGACGTAATCCAGGGTCTCCCCGGCCACGCGGCGGTAGAGGTCACGCCCGGTGAGCCGGTAGGCATCCAAATACAGCCGGGAGAGGAGCGCGTTGTCGTAGAGCATCTTCTCGAAGTGCGGCACGAGCCAGCGGGCGTCGACCGAGTAGCGGTGGAACCCGCCGCCGAGCTGGTCGTAGATCCCACCGCGCGCCATCGCCTCCAGCGTGAGCTCGACGCCGGAGAGCGCCTCCTCGCTCCCGGTGCGCAGGTGATATCGCAGCAGGAACTCCAGGTTCATCGGCTGGGGGAACTTCGGCGCGCCACCGAAGCCCCCGAGACGCCGGTCTATCTCGGAGGTGAGCTCCTCTCCCGCCCTCTCGAGCAGAGAAACCCCGGGAGTTCCCTCCGGCATCGCGACCTCGACGGACCGGCGCAGGTAGTCGCGGACGCTCCCGGCGCTCCTGAGGACCTCCTCGCGGCGGTTCTCGTAGGCGTCGGCGACGCTCGCCAGAACCTGCAGGAAGCCCGGCATCCCGCCCCGGGGTTCGCGCGGGAAGTAGGTCCCGGCGTAGAACGGCGCCCCCTCCGGCGTCAGGAAGACCGTCATCGGCCAGCCGCCGCTGCCGGTCATCGCCTGCACGGCGGACATGTAGAGCGAGTCGACGTCCGGGCGCTCCTCCCGGTCCACCTTGACGTTGACGAAGTGTTCGTTCATGAAGGCCGCGGTCGCGTCGTCCTCGAACGATTCGCGCTCCATGACGTGGCACCAGTGGCAGGCCGAGTAACCCACGGAGAGGAGTATGGGCTTGTCTTCCTCCCGCGCCTTCCTGAAGGCCTCCTCCCCCCAGGGGTACCAGTCCACGGGGTTGTCCTTGTGCTGGAGCAGGTACGGGCTGCTCTCGCGGGCCAAACGGTTCGCCACTGTGCGCCTCTCCTGTGCTCGCCTGGGACTCTCCTCCAAAACGTATCACACGGTCGGGTATTGTCCCCGCGGAGAGTTTGGAATTGGAGTTTCGCCGGGGAATAAAATAAATTAGTCTGTGAGTTGCTTGGGCCTTCGAAGAGACAGCGTTAGCCAGAAGAGAAGGAGGCGAGAGTGAACCTGCAGGAACTGGAGAAGACCGCCCGGGCCCTGGTGGCGCCGGGCAAGGGCATCCTCGCGGCCGACGAGAGCTTCGGTACGATCGAGAAGCGCTTCAAGGCGGTCGGCATCGAGTCGACCGAGGAGACCCGCCGCGCCTACCGCGAGATGCTGTTCACCACCGAGGGCATCGGGGAATACCTCTCCGGCGTGATCCTCTTCGACGAGACGATCCGCCAGAAGGCCTCCGACGGTACCCCGCTGCCGAAGGTGCTCGAGAACCAGGGGATAATCCCGGGCATCAAGGTGGACAAGGGCGCGAAGGACATGGCGCTATCCCCGGGAGAGAAGGTGACCGAGGGCCTGGACGGCCTCAGAGACCGCCTCGCCGAGTACCGGGGGATGGGCGCGCGCTTCGCCAAGTGGCGCGCGGTCATCGCGATCGGCGACGGCATCCCGACCCGCCGCTGCATCGAGGCCAACGCCCACGCCCTGGCCCGCTACGCGGCGCTCTGCCAGGAGGCGGGCCTGGTGCCGATCGTCGAGCCGGAGGTCCTCATCGACGGCGACCACTCGATCGAGCAGTGCTTCGAGGTGACCGAGTGGATGCTCAAGACGACCTACCAGCAGCTCTACGAGCAGCGGGTCGAGCTCACCGGTACGCTCCTCAAGCCGAACATGGTCATCTCGGGCAAGGAGGCCCCGGTCCAGTCCGGCGTGGAGGAGGTGGCCCGCGCCACGGTGGAGTGCCTGCTCCGCAGCGTCCCGGCGGCGGTGCCCGGCGTCGTCTTCCTCTCCGGCGGCCAGGGTGACATCCAGGCGACCGAGCACCTCAACGCGATGAACCGCATCTACAAAGGCCGCCTGCCGTGGGAGCTCTCCTTCTCCTACGCCCGCGCCCTCCAGCAGCAGCCGATGGAGATCTGGGCCGGCAAGCCCGAGAACGTCGAGAAGGCCCAGAAGATCTTCCGCCACCGGGCGAAGATGAACAGCGCCGCCCGCTCCGGCAGCTACACCGAGGAGCTGGAGAAGGAGGCCGCCTAGAAAACACGTTCCATCGTCCGCGAGGAGGCGCCGGAGGGTTTCCGGCGCCTCCTCCCTTCCTGCCCGTTGAACGGTTCACGTCCCTCCCGAATAGTATGTATTAAGAATATAGGTGCAATCTGAAGATATAGTGTTCGTAGAGGAGGGTGCGTGCAGGAGTTAAATTTCAAGGGCTCGGGATCGGCACGAGACGGGAGAGAAGAGATGAGCAGGACGAAGAGTGGAGATCCGGCGCACGACGTACTCGGGTACGAGCGGCAACCGCTGGATGCGATCTTCCGTCCCGAGACCGTGGCGGTGATAGGGGCCACGGAGCGGGTGGGGAGCGTGGGGCGGACGCTGATGTGGAATCTGATCAGCAACCCCTTCGGGGGTACGGTCTTTCCGGTGAACCCACACCGGGAGAACGTGCTCGGGATAAAGGCCTATCCGAGCATCTCCGAGGTACCGGCACGGGTGGATCTCGCGGTCGTGGTCACACCTGCGCCCTCGGTCCCGGGGGTCATCCGGGAGTGTGCCGAGGCCGGGGTCGGCGGGGCGATCGTGATCTCCGCCGGGTTCAAAGAGATCGGACCGGAGGGAGCCGAGCTCGAGCGTCGGGTCATGGAGGAGGCCCGCAGGGGCCGCATGCGCGTCATCGGGCCCAACTGTCTCGGGGTCATGAACCCGCACACCGGGCTCAACGCCACCTTCGCCAAGGGGATGGCCCGTCCCGGCAACGTCGGGCTTTTGAGCCAGAGCGGGGCGCTCATGACCGCGATTCTGGACCGCAGCTTCCAGGAGAACGTGGGGTTCTCGGCCTTCGTCTCCGTCGGCTCGATGATGGACGTGAGCTGGGGAGACCTCATCCAGTACCTCGGGGACGATCCCCACACCCAGAGCATCGTCATCTACATGGAGAGCGTCGGGGACGCCCGTTCTTTCCTCTCCGCGGCGCGCGAGGTCGCGATGACCAAGCCCATCATCATAATAAAGCCCGGCCGTACGGCCGCCGCCGGGAGGGCCGCCGCCTCGCACACCGGCTCCCTCACCGGATCCGACGAGGTGCTCGACGCCGCCTTCCGGCGCAGCGGCGTGCTCCGGGTGAACGAGATCTCCGAGCTGTTCTCGATGGCCGAGGTGCTCGGCAAGCAGCCGCGCCCGAAGGGACCGAACCTCACGGTGCTCACCAACGCCGGGGGTCCAGGCGTGCTCGCCGCCGACGCCCTCATCGCCGGGGACGGCAGGCTCACCGAGCTCTCCCCGGAGGCCAGAGAGGCACTCGACAGGGTGCTCCCCGCGGCCTGGAGTCACAACAACCCGGTGGACATCCTGGGAGACGCCGACCCCGAGCGCTACGCCCGGGCGCTCGAGATAGCCGCCGACGACCCGAACAGCGACGGCCTGCTCGTCATCCTCACCCCGCAGGACATGACCGACCCCACCGGCACCGCCGAAAAGCTCGCGCCGTACGCCAGAAAGACCGGCAAGCCTATCCTGGCGAGCTGGATGGGCGGCATCGACGTCGCCGCCGGCACCTCCATCCTCAACGGCGCAGGCATCCCCACCTTCGAATTTCCGGACTCAGCCGCCCAGGCCTTCACCAACATGTGGCGCTACACCTACAACCTGCGCGGCATCTACGAGACCCCGGAGCTCGCCGTGGACGTGGCGGGCGAAGAGATAGACCGTGAGCGGGTGCGTGAGGTGATCGAGGGCGTAAGGAGCCGGGGCAGGACGCTCCTCACCGAGTACGAGGCCAAGGAGATCCTCGCAGCCTACGGCATCCCCGTGGTGGAGACCCGTCTCGCCAGGAGCGCCGGAGAGGCGGCAGAGTACGCCGAGAGGATGGGGTATCCGGTCGTGCTCAAGCTCAACTCCGAGACGATAACCCACAAGACCGACGTGGGCGGTGTACGCCTGGACCTGCGCAACGCCGACGAGGTGCGCCGGGCGTACGAGGAGATGGAGCGGAGCATCCCCGAAGGCTTCGACGGCGCCACGGTGCAGAGGATGGTCGAGACCGACGGCTACGAGCTGATCGTCGGCAGCAGCATCGACCCCCAGTTCGGGCCCGTCCTGCTCTTCGGATCGGGCGGCTCTCTGGTCGAGGTCTACCGCGACCGGGCGCTCGCCCTCCCGCCGCTCACCACCACCCTGGCCCGACGCACGATGGAGAGGACCAGGATCTACCGGGCGCTCAAGGGTGTGCGCGGACGGGACCCGGTGGACCTGCCGGCGCTCGAGCGGCTGCTGGTGCGCTTCTCCCACCTCATCGTCGAACAACCCTGGATCCGGGAGCTGGACATAAACCCGCTGCTGGTCTCCTCCGAGATCCAGATAGCCCTCGACGCCCGCATCGTGCTGCACGACCCCGACACCGCCGAGGAGGACCTCCCGCACCCGGCGATCCGCCCCTACCCCACCCACTACGTCTTCCACGAGCAGACCAGGGACGGCGAGCCGGTGACCATACGCCCCATACGCCCCGAAGACGAGCCTCTCATGGTCAAATTCCACGAGACCCTCTCGGAAGAGAGCGTCTACATGCGCTACTTCCACATGCTCGGCCTCAACCAGCGCATAGCCCACGAACGCCTCACCCGCATCTGCTTCATCGACTACGACAAGGAAATGGCCCTCGTCGCCGAACGCCGCAACCCCGCGACCGGCGAGCGCGAGATCATGGGCGTCGGACGCCTGAGCCGCAGACCCTTCGCCCCTGAGGAAGCCGAGTTCTCGATCCTCATAAGCGACCGCTTCCAGCGCCGCGGCCTCGGCCGACTCCTGCTGCAGAAGCTCCTCGAAGTCGGCCGCGAAGAAGGCCTCGAGCACATCACCGCCGACATCCTCTTCGACAACCGCCCGATGCAGCGCCTCAGCAGAGACCTCGGCTTCAGACTGCACCGCGATACCCGGGAGATGGTCATGAAGGCCGACCTCGATCTGCGCCAGACCGTCTGACCCCGGCGGGCGCCCCGCCACGGGCGCCCGCCATACCCCCATATCCGGGCTATCATATGGCCTCATGCCCAAAACTACCCGAGGAGGAGACGGATGAGCATCGTCGCCTGGATAGTCTTCGGCTTCATCGTCGGCGTCATCGCCAAACTCCTCACCCCAGGCCGCGACCCCGGCGGCTGTATCCTTACCACCCTCATCGGTATAGCCGGCGCCATCATCGGCGGCTACGCCTACAGCCACTTCATAAACCCCGCCTACACCACCCGCTTCGACGCCGGCAGCATCGCCGTCTCCGTCCTCGGCGCCATCTTCCTCCTCGTCCTCTACCGACTGCTCTCCGGCCGCCGTCTCTGATCCTTACTGCAAACGATTCTCATAAACAAGAATAAGAACTGTTCTTGATTTTTCCCGAATCCCGGTTAGAATTGCTGCGTAGCGAGCCGAAGGAGAGAGCAGGAGGCAGCGGATGGCACCGATACTGGAGAGATTGGGTTTTGGCAGCAAGGAGATGACCACATCGGGGCACAACAAGGACTTCGTGCTGAAGGTGGTGCAGCCTTCGCTGGTTGGCCTGATGGACGGTTCGGTCTCGACGCTGGCTCCGATCTTCGCTGCGGCCTTCGCCACGCACGACAGCCGGTACACGCTCCTGGTGGGTCTGGCGGCGGCCGTGGGGGCGGGGATAAGCATGGCGTTCTCCGAGGGTCTCTCCGACGACGGTTCGCTGACCGGGCGGGGCAACCCGATGCTACGCGGGGTGATCACCGGCGTTGCGACCTTCATCGGGGGCATCTTCCACACGCTGCCGTTCCTGATCCCGCACGTGACGCTCGCGCTCTACGTGGCCTTCGGTGTCGTCGGTGCCGAGCTGCTCGTCATCTCGCTCATCCGCTACCGCTACTTCAGCATGAGCTTCTGGATGAGCGCGTTGCAGGTGATGGTCGGCGGTGGGCTGGTCTTCGCCTCGGGCGTCTTGATCGGGAACGCCTAGCGCAGGCCGAAGACCTCCCGGAAGCGAAGGACGATCTCCCGCTCGACCTCCGAGAGCGGGAGATCTCGTCCGAGCTCCCGCGCCAGGCTCGTCACGCCGTACTCGCGGATGCCGCAGGGGGTTATGCGGTCGAACCAGGAGAGATCCGTGTTCACGTTCAGCGCGAAGCCGTGAGAGGTGATCCAGCCGGAGGAGAACTTCACCCCGATCGCGCAGATCTTGCTCTCCCCCACCCAGACCCCGGTGTACTCCGGGTGCCGCCAGCCCGAAAGCCCGTAGCGGGCTATCGTGCGGATCACGACCTCCTCCAGGTCCCTCAGGTAGCGGTGGGTGTCGTGCACCTTCAGCCGGATTATGGGGTACCCGACGATCTGGCCCGGACCGTGGAAGGTCGCGTCCCCGCCGCGGTCGATCCAGAATACCTCCGCCCCTAAAGAGCGCAGGTATTCCTCCCCGGCCCCCAGGTTCGAGGCGTCCTTCGCCGCCCGGCCCACCGTGTAGACCGGCGGGTGCTCCAGCAGGAGGAGGGTGTCCGGGATCTCGTCCGCCCTCCTCTTTCTCACCAGCTCCCGCTGCAGCTCCCACGCCCCGGCGTAGGGCGTCAACCCCGGAAGCCGCCGGACCTCGAGCGCTTCCTCCCTGCTCTCGAGCACGGTCTCAGGCGCGGGCACCGAGCGCGCCGCGGCGCGCCCCCTCGGTCTGCTCGTGGGCGTGGTAGGAGCTCCTCACGAGGGGACCGCTCTCGACGTGCTTGAAGCCGAGCACGTCGAGCCCGTAACGTCTGAGCAGCGCGAACTCTCTCGGCTCGTAGTAGCGGGCCATCGGCAGGTGGTTCTCGGTCGGTCTGAGGTACTGGCCGATCGTGAGGATGTCCACCCCGTGCTCCCTGAGGTCGCTCATCGTCTGGTGGATCTCCTCCTCGACCTCGCCGAGGCCCACCATGAACCCGCTCTTGGTCAGGACGTCCGGGTCGAGCTCCTTCGCGTAGCGCAACACCTCGAGCGAGCGCTCGTACTTCGCCTGCGGGCGCACCGCCGGGTAGAGGCGCGGGACGGTCTCGATGTTGTGGTTGAAGGTGTCGGGCTTCGCGTCTATGACGGTCTTTATCGCGTCGCGGTCGCCCTTGAAGTCCGGCGTGAGAACCTCCACGGCACACCCGGGGATGGCCTTGCGGATCTCGCGGATCGTCGCCGCGAAGACCGACGCCCCACCGTCGGGCAGCTCGTCGCGGTTCACGCTGGTGATCACCGCGTGTTTGAGCCCCATCTCCTTCGCCGCGTGGGCGACCCTTTTTGGCTCCTCCAGGTCGAGCGCCTGCGGTTTGCCGGTGAGCACCGCGCAGAAGCCGCACGAGCGGGTGCAGACGTTGCCCAGGATCATGAACGTCGCCGTGCGGTTGTTCCAGCACTCGCCGATGTTCGGGCAGCGGGCCTCCTCGCAGACGGTGTGCAGAGAGAGACCGCGCATGGTCTGCTTGATGTCCCGGTAGCCCGGGCCGTCCGGGACGCGCGCCTTGAGCCAGGCGGGACGTCCGTGCGCCCCCTTCTCCTGTCGGAACGGCAGGTACTCGGTGGGACGCCCGTCGGGCGGCGGTGCGACGGGGCGGTCCTCCCAGCGGTGGCGCACGGTGTAGGTGCGGGTCCCGTCCTCCAGGACCTTCAGCTCGACCTTTCTCCTTCGGACCACGGCTCTCCTATCCTCGCTTCGCCCTGCCTCTCTGCATATACTATCTCAGAGCTCCGGCCACAGGGTACAGGTCAGGGCGGACGAGAGCGGCAGGGGTACGATCCCCCACCCCTCCCGGCTGTCGAACCGGCCGTAGCGAAAGCGCCCGAAACTTTCCCCGCCCGTGCGCCGGAAGACGATCTTCCTCTTTCGATCCTTCGGGAACTCCGGATCGTAGACGTAGACTAAAAG
The DNA here is from genome assembly GCA_023511405.1 of Rubrobacteraceae bacterium. Classification (GTDB taxonomy): domain Bacteria; phylum Actinomycetota; class Rubrobacteria; order Rubrobacterales; family Rubrobacteraceae; genus Rubrobacter_E; species Rubrobacter_E naiadicus. The sequence continues at coordinate 12,738 of JAIMBO010000021.1, read as the reverse complement.
CTCACCTTCCGCCTCCTCCAGCCGGTACGGCACGACGGCGTGTGCCAGCGCGAGCCGCCCGAAGAAACCCCGCCCGGCGCGCGGCCCGAAACAGAGGATGTGCGGGTCGGGGTCCCCGGCGACCCTGATGCGCCCGGCCACGCGTTCGGGACGGCCGCCGCGCGTACGCACCCACCCCCGCACCACCCGCAGGACCGTCGGCGGGCGGAACTGCAGCAGGTGGTAGCGCCTGAGATCCCCGATCAGAGCAGGGTCCGGAGAGAGCCGGGAGAGCGGCCGAAGCCACCGGCGCTCCACACCGCAGAAGGCCGCGAGCGAGGCGGCGGACATCCCGAAGCACAGCCCCCGCCCGTACAGCAAAGACCCCAGCCGGCCCCCGGAGGGCCCGGACGGGTTGGCGAAGCCGAACCCGTCGCGGGCCGGGTCGAAGGAGCAGGCGCTAGAAGTGGATCGCGTGTCCGTCGACCGCGAGAGCCGCCTCACCCATCACCTCGGCGAGCGTCGGGTGGGCGTGGACGGCCATCCCGATCTCCTGCGGGGTACCCTCGACCAGCTTGGCGAAGACCCCCTCCGCGATCAGCTCGGTCACGTGCGGCCCGATGGCGTGCATCCCCAGGATCAGATCGGTCTCCGCGTCGGCGACCACCTTGACGAACCCGTTGGGCTCGCCCTCGATGAGGGCCTTCCCGATCGCGCGGAAGGGGAACTTACCCTCCTTGACCTCGTAACCCTGCTCCTCGGCCTGCTCGCGGGTGAGACCGAAGGAAGCTATCTCCGGGCGGCAGAAGGTCACCCGCGGGATCATGTCCTGATCGAGCGGCATCGGATCCTCCCCGGCCATGTGCTCCACCGCGACGATCCCTTCGTGCCCGGCGGCGTGGGCGAGCCAGTAGCCCCCGATCACGTCCCCCGCCGCGTACACGCCGTCCTCGGCGGTGCGGTAGAACTCGTCGACCTGGATGATGCCCCGGTCGCTCACCTCGACCTTCGTGGCGTCGAGGTTGAGCTCTTCGATCGCGGTCTTGCGCCCGACGGCGACGAGGAGCTTCTCCGCCTCGAGCGTCTGTTCGCCGTCCTTGCCCTCGACCTTTATCTTCACCCCGTCGCCGCTCTTGTCCAGGCTACCTATGTCCGCCTTGGTCCCGGCGAGCACCCGGATACCCCGTCCCTCGAACTCTTTCTGGAGCTGGGCGGAGACCTCCGGGTCCTCGAGCGGGACGATCCTCTCGAGCACCTCGACTATCGTCACCTCGGTGCCGAAGTCGTTGAACATGCTCGCGAACTCCACGCCCACGGCCCCGCTGCCGAGGATGATGATCGAGGAGGGTACGCTCTCGTTCTCGGTCACCACGTCGTCGCTGGAGATTACCTTCTCGTGGTCTATCTCGAGGCCGGGCAGCGTGTTGACCTCGGATCCGGAGGCTATCAGGACGAACCTGCCCTCGAGTTCCTCCTCGCCGCCGTCGTTCAGAGCGACCTTTATCTTCTTCGGTTCGACGAAGCTGCCGACGCCGTTGTAGACGCGGACCTTGTTCTTCTTCATCAGGCCGGCGACCCCGCGCCGCAGCTGGTTGACCACCGCATCGCGCCGCTTGGCCACCTGCGGGTAGTCGAACTCCACCTTGCCGGCCTTTATCCCGAACTCCTCGCCGTTTTTGAAGTCGCTCAGCATGGAGGCCGTCTGGAGAAGGGCCTTGGTCGGGATGCACCCTACGTTCAGGCAGGTACCCCCGAGGTGTCCCCCCTCACGCTTCTCGACGAGCGCGACGCTCATCCCTAGCTGGCTGGCCCGGATCGCGGGTATGTAGCCCGCGTTTCCTCCGCCGATGATCACGAGGTCGAAGCTCTCTGCCACTTATCCCTCTCCTTCTCTCGACTCCACTTCCAATGGTAAACTCTGATCCCCCTTACCACCATCCTCCGGCTGACAGACGGGGCACAGGTACGTCCCCCGCCCCCCGACCCGCTCCCGCACGACCCTTCCCCCGCATCCCGGGCACTCCTCCCCCTCACGCTCGAAGACCCGCAGGTGGTTCTGGTGCTCCCCGGGACGCCCGAGCACGTCCCGGTAGAGCCGGACCGTCGTCCCCCGGTGCTCGATGCCGGCCGCCAGGTTCCTCCTTATCGCGGCGTGGAGCCTCGCCCACTCCTCCGCCGAGAGCGTGCTCGCCCTGCGTCGCGGGTGGATCCGGGCGTCGAAGAGGATCTCGTCGACGTAGATGTTCCCGATGCCCGCGACGACCTTCTGGTCGAGCAGAAGAGGTTTTATCTGCGCCCGGCGCGTCCCTATCCTCTCCCGCAGGTAGCCCACCGTGAACTCCTCCGAGAAGGGCTCGGGTCCGAGGCCGGCGAGCCGGTCCTCGAGCCCTTCGGGCCCGAGCAGCCGCGCCCGGCTGAACTCGGTCTGGTCGCGCAGGAAGAGGCGGCGCCCGTCGTCCAGATACAGCACGAGCATGACGTTCCTCGTCGGCTCCTCGACCGGCGGGACGAGCAAGAGCTGCCCCCCGATCTTGAGCTGGAAGACGAGAGCCTCCCCCGACGAGAGCTCGACGACGAGGTGCTTGGCCCGGCGTCTGGCGCCGGTGATCCGGACGCCCCCGAGCCCGCGGACGAAATCCTCCGGCGAGGGCTCCTCGACGAGCCGCTCGTCTCTCAGCTCCGCCCGCTCTATCCCCGCCCCGACGACGAGCCCGCGCAGGTCGTTCTTTATCGTCTCTACCTCGGGAAGCTCGGGCATCTCTACCCGGCCGCGCCCCTCGCCGTCCCGGTGAGGGGCACGGGCTCGCCGTAGACGGCCTTGTAGAGGCCGTCGAGCATCACCGACCGGGCGTCGAGCGAGCGCATCGTCCCCTCGCGCACCCGCCGCTGGCCCTCCTCGTCCTCCGCGTAGGGGGCCACGGCCTCCATCATGATCCTGGCGTGCTCGACGTCCATCGTGACGTGGGAGGTGAACATCTCGAGCGCCTCGTCGTCGAGACCGGCGGCCTTCTTGAGACCTTCGGCGATCCTGGCGTAGATCGGCGGGACCGGCCACTCGCTCGCCGGTCCCATCGCCCCGAGCCCCAGCCGGATGTCCGGGTTGCGGCACAAGTCGTAGTGGGCGCTTATGTAGAGCTCTATCTCGGGCAGGGTCGGCGGGGTCTCCCACTCCTCCTCGCTGATCTCCAGCGCCCGCATGAACCTGCGGTAGAGCGCGGGATGGGTCTCCTCGGGATCGAGGTTGCCGTACTCGTCGAAGAGCACCGAGGCCAGCGCGAGCTGCAGCGGCTCGTCGTCGCGGCAGTTCGAGATCAGAGCCGCGAGGTACAGCCGGCTCACCCGGACGTGACGGTAGTACTGGATCGCGAACGTCCTCACCCCCTCGGCGCTCACCTCCCCCTCCCCGAACCGCTCCAGGAACGGGTGCGTGAGCGCCGGGTGTCCTATGACCTCCCGCTTCAGACGCTCAAGAAACTCTCCCGAGTCCAACTCGACCTCCTGAAAGCCTACGCCAGCAAAAGTTTACTCCACCAGCCCACACCGGGGGCTCTAGCCACGCGAAGAGCCGTTTTTGCAGGACATTCACCGCTGTGATCCACTCCTCTGGAGGTATAATCTTTTTGTGAGAGAGAACACGGAAACCAAAGAACGCCAGGGTTGGCTCTCCGTCCCGCGCCGCAGCGAGGACGAGAAGCTAGACCCGCACGTCTACGAACGGGGTATGAACGGGCTGACGGTGGCGGAGGCGACCGAGCGGGCCTTCCCCCGCGTGATGGGAATCCTCCGCCGCAGCGGGGAGAGCTACTCGGAGTTCGAGGAGCAGCTCGTCAGGCAGACGATCAGGGCCGCCCTGATCTCGCAGGTCAGCCGGGCGAACCTCTACCGCATCGCGGGCATCCTCGTCGCCGACCGCCGCGACGAGGGGGCCCACCGCGACACCTCGCTCGCCCTCGCCTACGTGAAGGCGCTGCGGGAGGCCTTCCTGCCCCGGCTCTCCGTCGGGGAGAGCGTCGAGACCCCGGCCGGGAGCGGCGAGGTATGCTACGTCTCCGGGGACGGCGCGAACGCGGTCGTGAGGCTCTTCTCGAACGGAAGGGAGCTGTGGCTGCCCGCATCGTGGCTCTCGCGTCCGGACCACGCGCCGGAGGCGAGGGCTTCCTGATCCTCACGTGCTAGCATTTGACGACCATGGGTGAGATAAGAGTGCTTCTGTTCGGGGCGGCGGCCGACCGGGCGGGGACGAGGGAGGTGCATCTCGAGACGCCGGAAGGGACCACGCTCGGCGAGGTCTGGGAACTTCTGGCCGGGCGCCATCCCTCCCTCTCCGAGATGGGTGAAACCCTCGCCTTCGCCGTAAACGGGGAGTACGCGGGCATGGACGAGGTCCTCTCACCCGGAGACGAGCTCGCCGTGCTCCCGCCCGTCTCCGGCGGATAGGCGATGATCGAGATCACCGAAGATCCCATAGACGTCGGGGGGGTCATCGACGCGGTGCGGCGCCCCGACTGCGGGGCGGTCTCGGTCTTCCTGGGCACCACCCGGGTCGACGAATCCGGGGGCGCGTGCGTCGAGTACCTGGAGTACGAAGCCTACCGACCGATGGCCGACCGCAAGCTAGAAGAGATAGCCGAAGAGGTAAAAGAGCGCTGGGACGTGCGCGCGGTCTCCATCGTACACCGCCTCGGGCGGGTGGAGCCCGCCGAGCCCAGCGTCGCGATAGCCGTCTGCGCCCCCCGGCGCAGGGATGCCTTCGCGGCGAGCAGGTACGCGATAGAGAGGATCAAGGAGATCGTCCCGATCTGGAAGCGTGAGGTCTGGTCCGACGGCTACGTCTGGGTCGGGAGCCAGACCGGGACGCGCCCCTCCCCGAATGGATGAGGGGAGGGGCGCAAAACTCGCTCAGAGGTTCGCCGGGTCCCTGTCCTTGGCCGAGTTCCACACGCCGGGATCCTCGGCCCCCTCGGCCTCGCCCTGCTCGGCGAGCCACCTCTCGGCGTCTATCGCGGCCCGGCAGCCGTCGCCGGCGGCGGTCACGGCCTGCCGATAGCGCCGGTCGGCCACATCCCCCGCGGCGAAGACGCCGGGCACGCTCGTCATCGTGTGTTCCTTCTGCAGGATGTAGCCGCCCTCGTCCATCTCCACGCTGCCCTTGAAGAGCGCGGTGGCCGGGTCGTGGCCTATGGCGACGAAGAGGCCGTCGACGGTGAGCTCGCTCTCCTCGCCGCTCTTGACGTTCCTGAGCCTCAGGCCCTCGACGGAATCCTTGCCGAGGACGTCGACGACGACCGTGTCGGTGATGAACGAGATCTTCTCGTTCTTCCTCGCCCGTGCGAGCATTATCCTCGAGGCCCTGAACTCGTCCCGGCGGTGGATGATCACGACCTCGGAGGCGTGGTTGGTGAGGTAGAGCGCCTCCTCCATCGCGGTGTCCCCGCCCCCCACGACGGCGACCTTCTTGTCTTTGAAGAAGAACCCGTCGCAGGTGGCGCAGCCGCTCACCCCCCGGCCCATCAGGCGCTGCTCGTTCTCGAGCCCGAGCCAGCGGGCCCTCGCCCCGGTGGCGATTATCACCGCCCTGGCGAGGACGGGCTCCTCCTCGCCCTCGGGCCACAACCTGAAGGGCCTCTCGGAGAAGTCGACCCGCTCTATCTCGTCCGGGCGCATCTCGGCCCCGAAGCGGGAGGCCTGCTTCTCGAAGTCCTCCATCATCTGCGGGCCCATCACCCCCTCCGGGTAGCCGGGGAAGTTCTCGACCTCGGTCGTGAGCATGAGCTGCCCCCCGGCCTCGTATCCCTGGAAGACCACCGTCCGGAGGCTGGCCCTCGAGGCGTAGAGCGCCGCCGTGTACCCGGCGGGCCCGGATCCTATTACGGCCACGTCGTAGATCACATCCGCCACGATATAAAAACTCCCTCTCTCGCTTGACGCGTTCCCCCCTATTCTATACCCGCCCCGAAAGCGGCAACCCGCGCCCTATTCCCTCCAGCTCTCGAGAAAGTCCCGCTGCTCCGGGGTGATCTCGTCGATCCCCATCCCGACGGCTTCGAGCTTGATGCGGGCGACCTCGTCGTCTATCTCGCGCGGCAGCAGGTGCACGGAGGGGGAGAGGGACGTCCCCTCGTTGGCCAGGCGATGCGCGCAGAGCGCCTGTATGGCAAAGGTGAGGTCCATGATCTCGACCGGGTGCCCGTCCCCGGCGGTCAGGTTCACGACCATCCCCCGCCCGACGAGGAAGAGGCTCCTGCCGTCGGGCATGACGAACTCCTCGACGTCGCGGCGCGCCCGGCGGACCTCCGAGGCCGAAGCCCTCAGCGCCTCGACGTCTATCTCCACGTCCACCCCTCCGGCGTTCGCCAGGATCGCACCGTCGCGCATCCGCGCGAAGTGCTCACGCCCCAGCACCCCCCTGTTCCCGGTCGCGGTTACGAAGATCTCCCCGACCTCTGCCGCCTCCAGCGCCGGCAGCACCTCGAACCCGTCGGCGTACGCCTCGAGCCCGCGCACCGGATCGACCTCGCAGACTACGACCCGCGCCCCGAGCCCGGCCGCGTACCGGGCGATACCCCTCCCGCACCAGCCGTAACCCGCGACGACCATCCGCTTGCCCCCGAACATCAGGTTCGTCGCGTGCATGATCGCCTCGAGCGCGGACTGTCCGGTGCCGTAGCGGTTGTCGAAGAGGTGCTTGCACCTGGCGTCGTTCGCGGCGATGCAGGGAAACCGGAGCTCACCCCCGCGCTCCATCGCCCGGAGCTTCGCGACCCCGCTCGTCGTCTCTTCGGAGGCACCGCGTATGCGCGGCAGCAGCCCCCGGCGGGTGGTGTGCGCGATGCGCACCAGCGCCGCCCGGTCGTCTATCAGGAGCGCCTCGCCATCCGCCGTGGCGGCATCGAGCGCCCGTTCGAGGTCCCGGTCCGCCTCCTCCGGTGGGCTCTCGGAGGAGGCGAAGACCGTCACCCCGCGCTCCACGAGCGCCGCCGCCACGTCGTCCTGCACGACGAAGGGCAGCGGGGCGGCCACGGCCACCCGGGCTCCGGCCCCGGCGAGCACATCGGCCAGGCGGGCGGTCTTGGCCTCTATCGGCAGACAGATCGCGACCCCGAGATCCCTCAGCGAGCCGTCCTCGAGGTAGCGCCCCCGCACGGCGTCCAGCACCGGGGAGTGCCGGGCGGCCCAGTCCATCTTCCTGTGCCCCTCGGGGGCCAGCGAAGGGTCTCTGATCTCGGATTCCACCGGGTTCACCTCACCCGGCTCGGACGGACGGGACCGAGCTCACCACCCTCCTCTCCCGCCGCCTCGACCTGCTCGCGCCCACCGAGCAGCAGGCTCCCGACGACGATGAGAATGAGGAACGGAACGAGCCCGGCTCCTATCCCGATCCCCTGCGCCCCGCCGCTGGCGAACCCGGCTGCCGCGAAGCCCTGATCGTAGACTCCGAGCCCGATCGCGAGCCCCACCACGAAGCCTCCCACCCCGCCGATCCAGAGCAGCACGTTGCCGAGCCTCGGCAACCGGGGGGCGGACACTTCGTCGGCAGGCATGATCTCGGTCCACAGAAGCCCCCAGCGCTTCACCCGCGGATAGAGCAGCACCATGAAGATGGGGCCGAGTATCAACCCGGCCAGCGCGTTGTTCACCGCGATGATCGAGCCGAGCGCCGCGAACGGGACCAGCCCGAGCGCGTCGTTGAACCAGGCAATCCAGTCCGCACAAACTATCGAGGCCAGCACCACTATCGCCCCGAAGACGAGGAGTTTCTTGCGGGTGGCCACGTTCGGCTCGATGTCCTCACCGCGTCGGAAGAACGAGGACCAGATCTTGTAAGGTATGTACCCGAGGAAGAAATTGCCTATGAACCCGCCGATGCTCCCGGGACCAAGCGTGCCGAAGAAATCGTTTATCAGGTTGCCTATCGCAGCCCCCCAAGCCCCTGCGGGCCCGAACAGGAGCCCGAAGACGAACGGGAACACGTTGGCCGGGCGCACGTTGGTGAAGCCCGGGATGATCGGCAGAAACTGGGTAGGGATCAAAGTCGCCGCGTAGATCGCCGCAGAGAGCGCCGTCAGCACCACCATCTGGGTGTGCCGCCACATCGTGAAGATCTCCCGCACCTCGCATACCTCCTTTTCTCTACCTGCTGAAACCTTCTATCCCGCCATGGCCCATGATCCGCAGGGCGAAAGCCGCCGCGAGGACCAGAGCAAGCACCGCCAGGGCGAACGCGTCGCGCCGTCCCATCGAAAACTGCATGAAGTAGGTGCGACGTTCGCCGGCGCCGAACCCTTTCGACTCGAGCGCCATCGAGAAGACGTTGGTCGAACGGATCGTGGAGACGAAGACCGGCACCAAGAGCGGCAGACGCTTGCGGACGCGCTGCAGGATGCTCCCGGAGTCCAGATCCAGCCCGCGCGAGCGCTGCGCCTGGCTGATCGTCGCCCCGGTCGCCAGGATGGTGGGAACGAGCCGGATGGCGGTTGAGACGGCGAAAGCGAACCGGTAGGGAACCCCGACCCGCACGAGGCCGTTCGCTATCTCTTCGTTGCGGGTGGTGGAGAGGAAGATCATGCCCGCGATGATCATGGTATCGAGCTTGCAGGCGACCCCGAGGCCGTAGAGCAAGGCCTCCTCTTTCACGAACCAGAACAGCGGGGTTCTGCCGCTGCCGAAGATGGACCACAACACCGTGGTCACGATGGCGATCATGAGCAGCACGAACCAGATGCGCCTGAGGTTCGAGAGAGCCCGCGCCAGCCACCCCGCGAGCAGGACGAGCGCCAGAACGACGACGCCGTAGGCGGGGCTCGGGAAGACGAACGCGAGTACGAACGCGCCGAGCAGCAGGATCATCTTCGTCCGGGGATCGAGCCTGTGGACGATGGTGCCGCGGTCGAGGTAGAGAAAAGGGTCCACCGCTACCCGGCCTCCGTGACCCGGTGCATCTCCTCGACCGAGAGGACGGTATGCCCGAGAAGGTTGCTCATCGAGACTATATGCGGAGGGCGCAGAGCGAAGCTCCTGAGCATCTCCTCCCGCGCGAAAACCTCACGCACCGGACCCGAGAGGGCCACCCTTCCCTCCTTCATCACCACGACCCTATGCCCGTACTCGGCCGTCACCCACATGGAGTGCGTCACGATGATTATCGTGGCCCCGTCCTCGTTGAGCTTCTTCACCAGATCCATCATGCTCCGCTGCTCGGCGTAGTCGAGCCCGGTGGTCGGCTCGTCGAGTATGAGCACCTCCGGGCGTATGGAGAGCACGCTCGCCACCGCCACCCGCTGCCGCTCCCCCTTGGTCATCCCGAATGGATCCTCTTTCTCACGCCCTTCGAGCCCGACCGCCGCGAGCGCTTCCTCGACCCTCTCCCGGACCTCACCCTCCTTCATGCCCCGCACCCTCGGACCGAAGGCAACCTCGTCGAAGACGGTGTCGGAAAAGATCTGGTGGTCCGGGTTCTGGAAAACGTAGCCCACTTTCTGCCCGAGCTCGAGCATGCCCTGCCGACGGGTCTCCCCCCCATTGACCCGCACGGAGCCGCTCGTCGGCTCCAGCAGCCCGTTGAAGTGCTTTACGAGCGTGGTCTTCCCAGAACCGTTCTGCCCGGCGACGACGAGAAACTCTCCCCTCCTCACGGTCAGATCCACATCCTCGAGCGCCGCCACGCCTCCCGGATAGCGGTGGCACAGACCCTCGACCTCCACGACGGGCTCCCCGTAGCGTGCCACCCTGCTCCGGTCGGTGGCGAGTAGCTCCCCGTAGCCGTCCGGGCTCACTCGCCAGCCACGCCGCCGGAACTCTCGCGCTCCTTCCTCCGGCGTGAGGGGAAGTTCCTCTCGGGGCACGCCGCGCTCCTTGAAGAAGCGGGCGACCTGCAGCGGCATCACCCGCGCTCTGTGCAGGAGGTCCACGTCGCGCAGCACCTCCCGTGCCGGCCGGTCGGCGACCACCCGTCCCCCGCTCAACACCACGATCCTGTCGGCCTCCAGCGTCTCCTCGGTCTCGTGCTCGACGACGACGAGCGTAACGTCCTCCCGCTCCCGGAGAGCCCGGGCGATCTGGAAGATCCCCATCTTGCCCACGGGATCGAGGTCGGTCGTGGGCTCGTCCAGGCAGAGGATGCGAGGCGCGATCGCGAGCACCGAGGCGATGGCGAGCCGCTGCTTCTCCCCTCCGGAGAGCGTGGCGGGTTGCCGGTCCTCGTAGCCTTCGAGGTGCACCTGCTCCAGGGCATCCGCAACCCTGCGTGCTATCTCCTCGCGATCCACCGCGAAGTTCTCCGGCCCGAAGGCGACCTCGAGCGCTACGTTGGTCGAGAACAGCTGGGCCTCGAAGTCCTGAAAGACCATCCCGACCTCACGGGCGAGTTCCCCCACCCGGGCCTCACGCGTCGAGCGTCCCCTCACCCTCACCTCACCCTCCATCTTTCCCCGGAAGAAGTGTGGGACAAGCCCGTTGAGCGAGACGCACAGGGTGCTCTTCCCGGCCCCGGAAGGGCCCATTATCACCACGAATTCCCCCTCGTCGACCTCCAGGTTCACCCCGTCGAGCGCAGGCTCCCTCTGTCCCCGGTAACGGTAGACGAGGTCGTGGATGCTGATCGCGCTCCCGGCTATGCTTTGCGCCTCCGCATATCGTCAGGTATTTCACATATTGTATTATGTCTCGGGATGCGCGGCCAACTCCCGCGCGGCGCCTTCGCGGGCTACCCGCCGTGCACCCTCTGCCGGAGCAGGACGATCCCGACGAAGAGCGCACCCGCAGCGACCGAGGCCGGCGTCTCGAGACCCTGCGAGAGCGCTCCGGCGTACCGCCGGACGATCTCGTCGCCCAGGATCATCTCCGCGGCCACGTAAGCCAGCAGCCCGGCGCCCGCGTAAGCCAGCCAGGGGAAGCGATCGAGGAGGGAGCTCAGGAGCGTCGCGCCCCACACCACGAGCGGGATCGTGAGAAAAAGTCCGAAACCCAGGATGAACAGGTGCCCGCCCGAGACCCCCACCAGCGCGATCACGTTGTCCAGCGACATCACCACGTCGGCGATGATGATGATCCTCACCGCCTGCCAGAGCCCGCCGCCGGCCCTGACGTGCTCGCCGGCTGCTTCCTGATCTCCCAGCGCGAGTTGCCAGGCGATCCAGAACAGGAGCAGCCCGCCCACCGCCTGCAGCAGCGGGATCTCGAGCAGGAAAGTCACCGCGACGGCGAAGACGATCCGCAGCGCCACCGCCCCGCCCGCACCGAGCAGCACCGCCCGCCGGCGGGTCGCGCCTTTGAGCCTCCGTACGGCGAGCGCTATCACCACGGCGTTGTCCCCGGAGAGCAGCAGGTTGACGGCGAGCACGCCGGCGAGCCGGGCCAGGGCCTCGCTGCTCGGCAGATCCGGCAAGGCTCAGAGCAGGGCCACGGAGACCACCGCCGCGGCGACGAAGATCGCGTACATCGCCCCGCCGCCGAGCAGCGGCCAGGCCCGCAGCGGCCGTTTGGTCGAGAGCAGCACGTAGAGCATCAGCCCCGAGAAGAGCGCGAGAACGACCGAGATGGTGCCGAGCAAACCGAGATCCCACTCGGTCAACACGAGCCCGATGGAGACGGGGACCGTGCTCTGGAAGACCATCGCGCCGGTTATGTTGCCGAGCGCCAGGGTGTCCTTGTCCTCGCGAACCCACAGGATGGAGTTGAACTTCTCGGGCAGTTCGGTCGCGAGCGGGGCGAGCACGAGCGCTATGAGCCCGGCCGGGATGCCCAGGGCGTGCGAGGCGCGCTCCATACCCTCGACGAAGAAGTGGGCCCCGAGCGCCATCACGACGAGCGAGCCGAAAAGCTGCACCGCCGCGGCCCACGTGGGCGGTCTGGAACCCCGTCGCCAGAGGGTGAGCCGCTCTGGGACCTCCTCCAGCATCGCTCCTCCCGAACGCAGGACGCGCTGCACGTAGAACGCGTAGGCGCCGACGAGCAGGACGGCCAGGACGACCTTCGCGTAGAGCGGAAGCGGTACCACGCCGGCGCCGGCGGCCAGGGCGAAGCAGACGAGGAAGAAGCCGAGATCCCTGCGCGTCGTGACCCGGTCTATCTCCAACCCCATCCCGTTCCCCCGGCGCCCCCTGAAGGCGATGACCGAAGCCCCGACGACGAACATCGCGAGCGTGGCGAGCAGGAAAGGGGCACCTAGGATGGCGCCTATGCCTATCTCCCCCGACGTGGCTGCATTCTCACCGGTGACGAAGGCCCCGAGGAGCGCGACGATCGGGATCATCGTCTCCGGCAGCGCCGTGCCGACCGCGGCGAGCACGCTCCCCACGGCCCCCTGTCCCATGTTGAGCCTCGACCCGACGATCTCCACGGCGTTGGTGAACAGGGAAGCCGCGAACAGAATCGCGACGAGAGAGAGTACGAGCTCCAAAGCGGTCATCCGGGAATGGTTCTCCTTCCTGTACCTGCACAAAAGACCCCGCCGGCCCGTGGTCGTGGTAGATTCTACATGCTTATGAGAGGAGAAGAGCTTTGAGCAGAGACGGGAGGATCACCGGAATCCTCTCCGCCGTGGCCCGTGGGGAGCTCTCTCCGGAGGCGGCGGAGAAAGAACTCGGCAAGTTCGAGGTGCGCTACCTGGACCCGTTCGCCGTGCTCGACGCCGGCCGCGCGTCCCGCAAGGGCGTCCCGGAGATCGTTTACGCGGCGGGCAAGCCCCCCCGGCAGACCTCCGCGATCTGCGCCGAGATCCTGCGCGCCCACGACCGGGTGCTGGTGAGCGCCGCCTCCCCG
>JAIMBO010000150.1 GCA_023511405.1 Rubrobacteraceae bacterium | reverse complement strand
TCCATTGAGGCGGGCGCGAAAGACGCGCCCGCTCTCGGCCCCGAGGTCCACCGCGAGGTATGTCGTGGTCCCTGATGTCATCGCTACCCGATTGTAAGGCCGGCGTGTGGCATCAGCCCTTCACCTCGCTTTGTGTGGTTTCCTTCGTGCCTGCCGCCTTGTCACTGCGTTCTGCTTCTATCTCTTCCAGCGATTTCCCGGCCGTCTTCGGCATGAAGAAGAAGCCAACGACGCCGCTGATGAAGAGGAAGACCGTGAGCAGAAGGGCGGCGGGCTTGATGCCGGTGGCCGCAATGGTAGGCAAGAAGAAGCTCCATATCCCGAGTACCACCCGGGCAACCCCGAACGTGATCCCCTGCGCCGTTCCCCTGAGCAGCGTTGGGAAGAGCTCCTGCGACCAAGTCTTGTAGAAGGCTTCTCCCGCTATCGTGCCCCCGAGACCGAAGAGGACGATATTGGCTATGACGGTAGGGGTGTTGAGCGGGAAGATGACCCAGGCCAGAAATGCAGCCACCGACATGATGGCTCCAGTGCCAAATATTACGCGCCGTGCTCTGTCGCTGCGATCATTGAACGGCATGAAAATGAAGAAGACGGATATCGCCGTGAGCACGAAGCCGACCGCCTGCAGCCCGACACTCGATGCCTGACTTTCTGCACCGAGAGTCCTCACTATGTAGGGGAAGAAGATACCGTTGGTTCCCGCGGCCAGGTTCCAGAACGTATAGAAGATGCCCGTGTAGGCGAGGGCTCCCAGGTTCGCCCTGCTGAACAGGCCGCGCAGATGGCTCTGGACGTGCTGTGGTATGGGCGCCAGCTCTGGCTGTTCGGAGGCTGCCGAGGTGCGGCGCGTCTGGCCCGCGCCGGAGGCGGCGGTCCAGCGGGCTGACTCGACGAGCCCCCGTCGCAGATACCAGGTGACGAGCGCTATTACGAAGAGGTGTCCGAAGACTATCCTGGTTCCCGTAAGCCCGAAAGGTGCGAATATGAACGCCAGTACCAGAACGACTACCGGCCCCACGCTCCACGCCACCTGGGTGAGCCCCATCAGCCTGCCCCGGGCTTTGCTCGGGGCGAACTCTCCGACCAGCGCGAGCGAGGTCGGCACATCGGCCCCGACCGCGACTCCTATGAGCACGGTCCCGATGAACAGCAGCGGCGCGTTGGCGGAGATAATGATCAGCAGAATGCCCAGCGCATAGACCAAAAGGTCGTACTGATATATACGTTTGCGCCCGAAGAGATCCCCGAGCCGGCCGCCGATGAACGAGCCGATCGCCGCTCCTATGGCGTTGGGACCTATCGCCGCGAGTGCTCCGACTGCTGAACTGCTCAGGTGCAGGTGCTGCTGCCACAGCGCCAGTCCAGAACCCAGTGCCACGATGGATCCTGCATCGAGATACGAAGCCATCCCGGCGAGGACCGTCCATCTCCAGTGTTGGCGGGTGACCCGTTCTTCTACCCTTCCGTTCCCTTCTTCGGGGCCAGACATGATCGTTCGACTCCTTCCTTTCCCCAGTCTCTTTCAACAGGGAGGCCCGTCAAACCTTCTTGTGGTTTAAACAGTGTTTCTTGTTGTCTCCTCCTTCCCCGAGGGCATGTGTGCCCTCGTCATTGGTTCGACGATGCGGTGAACTCGTACTCGCCGGATCCGACCTTCAGGATGGTGTGGCCCCTTCCTTTCTTCGCCACCTCGATACCCTCGGCTTCCTGCAGGGGGACGCCACTCTCCTCTATCCGGTCCGGTGTGGCGGGGAGATGTACGGTCGCGGTGGTGTTGGGAGGAATGGATGCCCGCAGGCGGAGCGTGCCGTCGGAGAGCTCCCAGGCGCTCGTGATCGGACCACGCACCGACTCGTAGGACGCGCGAGCCCATCTCAGCTTCCCCCCGGGATGCGGACGGATCACGACATGCCCGTAGCCGGGCTCCGCGGCGTCGATGCCCGCCACGTACCTGTAGAGCCACTCGCCCACCGACCCCAGCGAGTAGTGGTTGAACGAGTTCATGTTGGGCGACTGGAAGCCTTTTCCCTCGGTCCAGCCGTCCCACCTCTCCCAGATGGTCGTCGCCCCGTGCTTTATGGTGTAGAGCCAGGATGGAAAGCTCTCCTGGTGCAGGAGCCGGTACGCGACGTCGGCGTGTCCCGTCTCCGCTAGAGCGGGCAGGAGGTATCCCACCCCGGCGAACCCGGTGGAGAGGTGCCAGTCCTCCCGCTCGATCGCCGCAACCAGGTGTGAGGCCGCGCCCTCTCGTTTCTCGTCGGGCAGGAGATCCATGTGTAGCGCCAGCGCGTAGGCCGTCTGCGTGTCGCTCTTTATCTTCCCTTCGGGGGTGACGTAAGCCTCGTTGAAGGCCCTCTTTATCTTCTCGAAGAGCTTTTCGTACTTCGCGGCGTCCTCTTCTCTGCCGATAGCTTCTGCCATCTCGGCCATGAGCTTCGCGTCGTAGGCCCAGTAGGCGGTGGCGAGAAGCTCCCTCGGCGTGTCGTCGCCGAAGGGGGCGAGCCAGTCGCCGTAGTTGTTGTTGAGGCGGTTCTTGCGCAGGTAGTCCGGGTTGGCCTCGCGGATGTAGTCCATCCAGCGTTCCATCGCTCCGTAATGTGCTGAGATCATGCGGACGTCCCCATAGACCCGGTAGATGGTCCAGGGGACTATGATCCCGGCATCACCCCACGCCGGGGCTCCGTCGCGCAGGGTGACGACCCGGGGTGCGACGTCGGGGAAGCCACCCTCCGCTGACTGCGCATCGACGACGTCCCGCATCCATTTGGTGAAGAATGCCTGCACGTCGGCGTTGAAGGAGGCAGTACGGATGAAGACCTGGGCGTCACCCAGCCACCCGAGGCGTTCATCCCGCTGCGGGCAATCGGTCGGGACCGAGAGGAAATTCCCCCTCTGACCCCAGACGATGTTGCTCTGCAAGCGGTTGACCGTCTCGTCCGAGCACTCGAAGCTGCCCACCAACGGTGTGTCGGAGTGGAGTACGCGCCCGGTCACGGCCTCCAGAGGGGGCTCTCCAGGATACCCGCTGACCTCGACGTAGCGGAAGCCGTGGAAGGTGAAACGCGGCTCGTAGACCTCCTCGCCCCCGCCTCGCAGGATATACGTGTCGGTCTGGCGGGCCGTGCGCAGGTTCTCGGTGTATATCGTGCCGTCGGGGTTCAGCACCTCGGCGTGGCGCAGCCTCACGCCGGTCCCCGCTTCTCCGCGCACCTTGAGCCGCACCCGCCCGACCATGTTCTGCCCCAGGTCGAAGACGTAGACACCGGGAGCGGGCTCGGTCACGGATTTCGCCCCTACTTCCTGGGTGACCCGGATCGGCTGGGAGGGCTCGGCTACGAGCATCTCGTCCCCGAGCTCTTCCGTTTTCACCGGGAGCCACCCCGAATCGTCGAAGCCCGGCTCGTCCCAACCATCCATCTCCAGCCGGGCGTCGTAGCACTCTCCCATGAGGAGGTCGGAGTGGAGGATGGGCCCGGTCGTGCTCCGCCACGAGCCGTCGGTCGTGAGGCTCACCGTGGTGCCGTCTTCGTACTCGACGTTCAACCGGGCGAGGAACTGCGGCCTCTCTCCGTAGTGCGCTCCCCGGCGCTTGGGGTCGAAGCCGACGTACCCGCAGTACCAGCCGTCGCCCAGTATCGCCCCGATGGCGTTCTCGCCTTTCCTCAGCAACCCCGTGACATCGTAGGTCTGGTACTGGATGCGCCTGTGGTAATCCGTCCATCCAGGGGCCAGCTCGTGGTCTCCGACCCGCTCCCCGTTCAGATGTGCTTCGTAGAGCCCGCGAGCGGTGGCGTAGAGCCTCGCCCTCCGTACGGGTTTCTCGAGCGTGAACGTTTTCCTCAGGTACGGCGACGGAGCGAGTCCTGCGGCCACCTCGTCGAACTTCTCTCCGGTAGGGGGCTCGTGCGCCGCGGAAGGGTCTTCTCCTAATCCTATCCAGCAGCCTCCCCAGTCCCTCCTCTCGAGAAGACCGGTCTCCCAGTACGAAATATCACTCCATCCAGAGGGCTCCCCGTTTTCGTCCCAGACGCGCACCCTCCAGAAGTATCGTGTGCCGGAGACGAGGTGCGGACCCTCGTAAGTGGCGAGCGGAGCATCCGTCTCCACCCTGCCGCTATCCCAGCGAAGAGAACTTTCTCCGTCTGTGAAGTCTTCTCTCTTCCCAGCCACCTGAACTTGATAGGCGCTCTGCAGTTTCCCTCTCCCGGAAGCTTCGATCGACCAGCTCAGTACGGGTGCCGGGTCGTCCACGCCAAGCGGCTCGCCCAAACCCCCACACCTCAACCTTACCGGTACGAGATCTGACACCTTCCCCACGACCTCCTGTAACCTCGCTTGCATCATGATCTTTTTGATGGTCTTTATATATCGTTTATGTCCCTAAATCCCCCACAGATTATTATTTTCGATCATTATTAGCACAGCTGGTGTGCGGGTGCAAGCGAAGCCTGATCGGGGGGATTGATCCTTGCTGGTGCGGGTGTGATGAACTCTTTGGGAGTGCGGTCATGGTGAAAGGATGTGAATCGGAGGTGATGAGGACAGATGTCCCGGGGTTCATCTCGGGAGGGCTGTCAAAGCCCCCGGAGTCCTCCGGGGGCTTGCCGTTACGGTGGAGAATCTGGTTGGTTTACCGGGATTTTCGAGTGGACCCGACGAGACTCGAACTCGTGACCTCCGCCATGCGAAGGCGGCGCTCTCCCAGCTGAGCTACGGG
>JAIMBO010000020.1 GCA_023511405.1 Rubrobacteraceae bacterium | reverse complement strand
CTCGTGGACGCAGAAAGTCCCCTCTCGACCTATACCGTATAGCCGACATCTCCACGCAACCACTGCAAGAGTAGCGGACACCGATGGCGTTCTCGGATCGTACACGAGAGAAAGACCAGAAGGCATATAGAATAACCCCTGGTGTCTCCTGGCTCGTAGAAAGGAAGAGCAGGCGGTGCGAACTGTGATCATCGGGGCCGGGGAGGTAGGGTTCAACACGGCCCGCATGCTCTCTCAGGAAGGGCACGACGTGGTCCTCGTCGAGCAGGACGGGGCTCTGGTGGAGCGTGCGTCGGAGCAACTGGACGCCCTCGTGATACACGGCAACGGGGCGAGCCCCAGGATGCTGGCCGAGGCCGGGATCGAGAAGGCGGACCTGCTGGTGGCCGCGAGTAGTTCGGACGAGGTGAACATCATCGCGTGCCTGGCGGCCAGATCTCTGGGGGTGCCACGCACCGTGGCCCGCATCCACAACCCGGACTATCATGACCCGCAGGAGCCGTTCGCCCAGAAGATGCTGGGCATAGACTTCATCATCCACACCGAGCAGGCGGCCACCGAGGAGATAAAGAAGGCCCTGCTCGTGCCGGGGGCGATCAACGTGGACACCTTCGCCGGAGAGGCCATAGAGGTGGCGGAAGTCATCCTGGAGGAGGGCTCCCCGGCGATCGGGCGTCCGCTGAAAGAGGTGAGGCTGCCGGAGGGCAGCCTCGTCGTCGGCGCGGTGCGGCGCGGGGAGGCGCTGGTCCCGCACGGCGAGACCGTGCTGGAGCGTCGGGATCACATCCTGCTCGTCAGCAGCCGGCAGCGGCTGGCGCAGGCGGTCAAGGCCGTGGCCACGGATACGGCACCGGTCCGGGAGGTGGTCATCTACGGGGGAGGCAGGATCGGCCTGCGGCTGGCTCTGGCTTTGGAGAAGATCGGCATGTCGGTGAGGGTCATAGAGAGGGACGAGGCCCGGGCCCGGTACGTGGCCTCCCAACTCAGGAAGGGGTTCGTGCTGCACGACGAAGGCATCTCGAGGGACTTTCTGCTCCAGGAGCGCGTGGACCGCGCCGACGCTTTCGTGGCCGTCACCGGCGACGACCGGGCGAACCTGCTGGCCGCCATGTACGCCCGCCAGCTCGGGGCGCGCATGACCATCGCGGGGGTGAGCCGGGGCGAGTTCACGCCGCTCGCCGAGGCCCTAGGGGTAGACCTGACGATCTCGCCGAGGACGCTGGCGGCCGAGGCGATACTCCGGTTCGTACGCCGAGGAGAGGTGCTGAACGTGGCCCTCCTGGAGAGCGGTGCCGAGATGCTGGAGCTGCGCGTTCCCGAAGGCTGTCCGGTGGACGGGAGCATGCTCTCGGAGGTGGGTTTCCCGGAAGGGGCCATCGTCGGCGCGCTCTTGCGCGACGGGGAGATCATCATACCGACCGGCAAAGAGGAGATCCGGGCCGGCGACAAAGCGGTGATCTTCGCCCTCGGTAAAGCCGTGAGCGAAGTCGAGCGCCTCTTCGCCGCTTAGACATGCCGGGCGGGCGGTCGGAAGGGGGAGGCCGGATGGTGCGGGCGGAGCCTGAACGATGAACATCAGGCTCATCGTCCGTCTCAACGCGGGGGTGGTGCTGGCCATCGGGGTGGCACTGCTGGTTCCTCTGGGCATCTCCCTGCTCTACGGCGACGGCTCCTGGGAGAGCTTCCTGGTACCCGCAGCGGCGATGATCGCGGCGGGCGCCGCGGGCATCCGGTTCACCAGCCGGCCCGGCCGAGGGCGGGAGATCGTCTCCAACCGGGACATTTACTTCTCGGTGACCCTTGCCTGGGTGCTCGCTGCGATGCTCGGCGGCATCCCATACCTGATGCAGGGCACCTTCACAAACCCTCTCGACTCCACCTTCGAGGGTATGAGCGGGTTCACGACCACCGGAGCGACGCTGCTCTCGCACATCCAGGCCCAGACACCTTCAATCCTCTTCTGGCGCAGCATGACCCAGTGGCTCGGAGGTGTCGGGATCGTGGTCCTCTTCGTCGCCGTGGCCCCGGCCCTCGGGACGGAAGCCTCCCGGCTCCTCGGAGCAGAGGTCTCCGGGCTCACCGGCACCCGCCTGACACCTCGCATAGGAGACACCGCGCGGTCGCTCATCTTCATCTACCTGGCGATATCCGCCGCCTGCACGCTCGCGCTGCTGGGGGCCGGCATGCCGCTCTACGACGCCGTAGTGCACACCTTCGCGACCGTGGCGACGGGTGGGTTCAGCCCGAAGTCGGCTTCCATCGGCTTCTACCACTCCCTGCCCATAGAGGCGGTCCTGATCTTCTTCATGACGGCCTCGGGAATCTCTTTCTCCCTCTACTACGTCCTCTACACCCGGCGTCGCCCGGACGCGCTGCTCAGCCGGGAGGTTGTCGTCTACCTGGGCACGATGGCCGGCGCCACCATCCTCGTCTGGGGACTGCTGGTCTACGGCGGAACCTATGGTCCAGACTGGGGCCGGGCGCTCAGAGACTCGGCGTTCACGGTCTCCAGCATCATGACGACCACGGGCTTCGTGACGGCCGACTTCGACAAGTGGGGAGGGGCGGCGAAGTTCATCCTCGTCCTCCTGATGTTCGTCGGAGGCTGCGCGGGATCCACCGCCGGAGGCATAAAGGTCATAAGGATCATGATCGTGGTGCGCACCAACCTGCAGGAGATCTTCCACATGGTGCACCCCCGGGCGGTGACACCGCTCACCATAGGCGGCCGGACGATCCCAGAGAGGGTGCGCGTGGCGACGCTCGGGCTGTTCGCGGCCTGGATCTCCGTCTTCGCACTGGCGACCGTGCTTCTGGCCTTCCAACCCAACCTCTCGATGGTCTCCGCCGCCACCGCGGTGGCGGCCACTCTCAACGTGGTCGGACCGGGTCTGGGGCAGGTCGGAGCCGCGGAGAACTTCACGGCGGTGGATCCCTTCGGCCGCGGAGTGCTCACGGTGTGCATGCTGTTCGGACGGCTGGAGCTGTTCACCGCTCTGGCCCTGATCTCACCTGCCTTCTGGAGGAAGGCCTGAGAGAGAGGATCAGGGGTCGAATGCAGGATCTCGCCCCCGGTAGATCCGCTCGAGCGCCTCACGCGCCCTGGTGTCGAGCCCCGGCTGCGACTCTTCGGGGACGAGCACGATCCCTTGAGGGAACTTCGAAGTTATCCTCCGTTCGTACCCCGGTCCACGGTCCCGCTCGCATCGTACGAGCCCCAGGATCGTCCTCGCCCCCATCCAGGTCGGAACGGGCCTCGGAGGGTCACCGGTGCGCTCCAGCAACGCAAAACCAGCGTTTCCCTGATCCCTTCCTTCCTGGTGTAGCTTCACGAAGAGCCGGCTCTCCACCAGCCCGTCAGAAGACACCATAAGCCCGGTAAGTCTGGGATCGCCGGCAACCATCAGATAGCGGGCGTTTTCCTTCCTCAACTGATACATTATGTGTGGTATGGAATAAGATAGCACCGTGCAGTTCGATTCATCCCTGCTCATCATCACCCAGAGGGCCCGCGGTGGGGTCTGGTAGATGGTGTCGGTATCGACGTCCTGGGAGTATCCCTTGGCAGCCGTGGGGTTGGTGATCGGAGGGGATTGATCGAGCCCCAGGGTCGTCCAGCGGTGGCGCCCGCCGTCCTTGAAAACGAGGTACGACGCATGAAACGGCATGGTGACAACCATGCTCCCCGGAGGCACGTTCCTCTCCATCCAGCGCACCATGTTCGTGGCCTCCACGACGCTCCTGCCGCCTCCGGAGGGCCTGACGGGGTAATCGTAGAGCAGGTTGTGGACTTCTTCCGTGGAGACCACCAGCGGGTACGCACCCAGGATCAACGCCGAGACGGCGGCGATCCAGCCAGGGAAACGCCTCGCCTTCACATCGCGTGCCACGATGGCGAAGACGTCCGTCACGAGCACGGCGAGCGCGCAGAGCAAGAGGGTCTGCGGGATGAGAAACTGCCTCTGGTTCCATCCCTCCAGGGTCACGAACAGGACTATGGGAGCCTGGAACAACAGAGAGATGGAGAACACGCGCCACATCCGGCCCCCCTTCACGGCCCTCCAGACGGCGTAACCGGCCGCCACCGGCATGAGAGGCCACAGCGCGATGTAGGGCGCGAGGTGACTCGCGAAATAATCTCTCAGGGCGGCGAGCGATGCTTCCGGAAACACCGAACCCCCGGTCTTCGACAGCAGCAAGAAGACGACCACGGGCCACACAGCGAGAATGCTCCAGCCGGTCCAGGATCGCCTGCGACCGCCGGCGAGAAACCGGTCGAAGGCACCGGAAAAAACGGATACCCCGACGAGCACGACGACCGCCGCCGCGCCCAGGGCCATCGGGCGCTGCAGATCGGGAGAGAGCCGCCCCACCAGGTATATCTGGCCGCTGGCGGCGTAAACCCAGGCCCACCACGGCAGGCAGGTCAGAACCACCCCGAGGTAGTGCAGGAAGGCCCTTCGCGACCCCCAACCGAAGAAAAGCACCGCCAGCAGCGCCAGAGGAAGGTTTACGAGCGCGGTCTCTTTGACGAGTATGGCGGCGCCGAGCGCCACCCCGGACAGGAAAGCCGACAGACGGGTGTTCCGCCGGAGGGCGTGCATCAACGCCAGCAAAGAAAGGAGGTAGGCGGTCATGAGCACCGCGTCTATGTTGAGGGCCTGCTTGTTTACCGTAGTGTAACCAAGGAGCGTGACGGCCGCGGCGGCGACGAGCGCGGCGATGGGGGACGCGAGCCGCCTGACCAGCAGATAGGCGAGGAGGGGGTTGAGCAGCGCCAGGAGACGCACGGTGAGCGCCAGGGTTCCGGTATCCCGTCCCAGGAACGTCATCAGCCCGCCCAGCAGGCCCGGGAACAGGGGGCCTCTCTTGATGAAGGGTGCCCCGTTGATGAGGGTGTAGCCCCGGCCGGAGACCAGATGCCACCCGGCGAGGAGATATTGTTCCGCATCCTGGGCTAAAACCCACTCGTACCTGAACCATACGAGGGAAGGGATCGAGAGGAACAAGACGATGGGCAGGAGCGCGAGATCGGTCCACCCGAACCGGCGTGTGACCTTTCCTGATAGAGCTTTTGCCGAAAGCTTCCCGTCCGTACGCCTCATCCCCCCGGCCCGGATCAGAGCGGCGATCTCCTCGGATTATCGGGAAGTATAGAAAAGAGCCGTGCGAGGCATCAATGCCTCTCAGAACCGCTCGTAGCCGGGTCCGAGGTGAGAACTACCTATCGTGGACCACCGGCATATTTTGTGGCACAATGTGGCCATAATTTGGTCAGATCTTCCCCATGCGAGGAGTTTAGTGAGAGAAGTAGGAGTGAGAGAGTTCAGGGATCACGCCTCCAGCTACCTGTCCAGTGGCGAGCCTCTGGCCGTACGGAGGCACGGCCGCGTAATTGGTTTCTACTTCCCGGTGAAGCAGAAGAGCGATACGGAGGAGCTGCGCGCTGCTCTGCGCGACTTGAGCGAAAGTCTGGCAGAACTGCGGCGCGAGAGCGGCCTCTCGGAAGAAGAACTCGTTCGGGAGCTGGTGCCCCGCGAGCATGAAAGCCCGGGCAGTTAGGGCAGCTTGCGCCTGGTCATAGACGCCAGCACGCTCGTCGCGGAGCTGCTTCGAGAACGAGGACTGGAACTACTCGCCAACTCCAATCTCGATCTGTACGTACCCACCCGGATGTGGGAGGAGACCCGGCATGAGGTATCCAGGCGGCTCGAAGTCCGGGTATCCCGGGGGCTTCCCGCTCCGGTTGCCGCGCGCTTTTGGGACGCTGCCCTGCGCGTTAAGGAACACAGCGTCACGGAGGTACCAGAAGAGGTCTACGAAGGTTCGAAGGGCGAAGCGCTGTCCAGGTTACCACGGGATGAGAAAGACTGGCAGGTGGTCGCGCTCGCTCTTTCACTCGAAGCAGCCATCCTCACCGAGGATAGAGATTTCTTCGGCTGCGGGGTTGCAACGTGGACGGCAGACACCATGATCACCTGGCTGCAACGCCATGGTTTATCTTAGCTCGAGGATTCCTGCTTTTCTCACGCAAGCCCGGGACCATGAACCCGGCAAGTAGTCGGCTTACCCGGCTCATCAGCTACTGTTTCGCTCGTAGCCGAGCCGGGCGAGGGTCTCGCCGGCCGTCTCCTCGAAGATCTCACGATCCTTCGTAGTGAAGAGCCTCCGCCAGTCGCCCGCCACGCCCTTGCGGAAGAACGAGGAGGCATCCTCCTCGCCGCGCCCGCGACCGCCGGAGAGACGCTCGAAGCTCTGCGAGCGGACGCACCCGGCGACGGTCTCTTCGTCGGAGACGGCACCGAGGAAGGAGAAGATGTTTCGCATGTGCCGTTCGGGGTCTGCGACGAGGTCCTCGTAGCGCACCTCCATGTAGCGGTCCCCGAGCAGGGCTGGACCATCCTGCGCCGCGCCGCCCGTGTAGGAGGACCAGTCGGAGGCGAGGGTTCGGAGCTGGTCCCCGGTGAAGATGCTCCTGCCGGAGCGGACGAAGCCCTCCGGGTCGGCGCGGTAGGCGGCGCGCTTTTCGGCGATCTCCGTCCCCTCCTTCACGTTGCCGAAGTTCCAGAGGTGGAAGGCGGCTGAGACGGCGACGTCGCGTCCGTCCCTGATTATGTGGATCACCCGCGCCTCGGGGTAGATGCGCGAGATCTCACGCACCATCCGGTCGTTGAGGAGCGGGGACTTGTCGCCGACGAGGCGCTTGCCGCTCTTCAAGAGCTCCCGCGTCATGAAGTAGCCCGCGGCCATGCGGGTCATGGCTTCGATGTGTTCCCGCGGATCTCCGTCGCGGCTCCAGACGGAACGTTCGACCCAGAGCCTCAGGTACTCCGCGTCGAGCAGAGCCTCGTAGAGCGAGCTCGCCGGGCGGTCGACGCCGTTCTTCTTCAAGGCTTTGCGCTTCCATCCCGCGCCGAAGATGCGCCCCTCGCCCCGGCAGAGGACCTCGGGGTGGGCGTCGAGCATCCGCATCAGCCAGGTCGTCCCCGAGCGCATGAACCCGACGACGAAGAAGACGGGCGAGGCAGCCTCCGGCGGCCGCAGCCCGCATCTCCGCAGCTCCTCCTCGAGCGCGGCGATGCGGGCGTCGCGGGTCGAGATCTCCCGGCGAGCCCGCGCCCCCGGAACGAGACCGCGCACGAAGCCGGCCGGGTCCCTCAGCGCCCGTCTGGCCAGCCTTTCCAACCTCTCGTGCGTGTCCGGAGCCATCCTCCGCGGCGAGCGATACGGCATGCGGGTATTCTAAGCCAGGACGGCCGGGTTTCCCCGTCTCACGAGCGGCGGGCTTCAATCATCTCCTTGAGCTCTCTCCAGCTTATAGTCTGCACGGCGCTCTCGAAGCGCACCTCGAGCCCCCGGCGCGTCAGGCGGACTTCACCTCTCCCGCGGTCGAGCCAGCGGTTGCTCAGCGGCCCCTCCGCGAGAACGGCCCGGCGGGCCCTGCGCCACCCGAAGCGCCGCAGGTTGTACTCCAGGTCCCGGTAGCGATACAGCCAGCAGGCGTCGGATACCGCCTCGTAGAGAGCGTGTGGATTATCTTCCTCCCAATACCGGATCCCGTCCTCGCCGGGGATGGCATCGGCTCCCGTCCTGCGGACACCCGGAAGCCGCAGTCCAATCATCTTCATCTTCTCTTCCCATCGAGTAGACAAGTGGTGGCCCCGGGTCTCCGGGGCCACCGAGATAGAGGTCTTACTTTCCGCTGCTTCCGGCGGTATCCGGAGCGCTCTGGTCACCCTGCTGGAGCTGCTGCCCGGGTCCCTGCTGCAGGTTGTCCCTGTCGGGCCCCTTCACCTCACCGGATTCGGCCTTCTCCCCGGCATGCTCTATCCCATCCGGGCCCTTCTGGTCACCCTGCTGCACGTTGTCGGGGTCGGCCTTGGTGTTCTCCTGGTGAGCCTGCTGCTGAGCCGCGGAGACCTGACCGCTGGAAGCGGCGCTGGTGTTGTGGGTGGCCTGGGCGAGGGCGGTGCCCCCACCGAGCGCCAGTACCGCCGGTACGGCCATCGCCGCAAGGAGCTTCTTCCTGTCCATCTCGTTCGTCATCCTCCTGTTTCTGAGGGTCTTCTGGTTTCGTGTCCCGACGTTCTGGCTGCTTGCCTACATCTTCCTCTCCTTTCTCTGCTGTCGTGTACGCTCAAGTATTCGCCCGGGGGATGAGAGGGTGCTGAGCAGAGGGTGAGAGTTGGATGAATAGTCCGTAAGAATCTTTTGAGACTACCACCTCAGAGAAGATCGGCCCGCGTTCCGCCACCCGAAGGGAGGTCCTCGGGGAGCAGGAGGGTGAAGGTGGAGCCTTCGCCGACCCGGCTCTCCACCTCTATGGTGCCGCCGTGGGTCTCGGCGATCTGCCGGGCTATGGAGAGGCCGAGCCCGGCCCCTCCGGCGCCGCGCGAGGGGTCCACCCGGTGGAAGCGCTCGAAGATCATGGGCAGCTCGTCCTCGGGGATGCCGATGCCGGTATCCGTGACGGAGAGGAAGGGGGATCCGCCCCGGCGGCCCACCTCCACGGAGATCCGGCCGCCCTCCGGGGTGTACTTGACGGCGTTGTCGAGCAGGATGGAGGCGGCCTGCAGGATACGCTCCCGGTCGCAGTTCGCCTCGACCGGCCCCTGTGGGGGACGAAACTCGACCTCCACCTTGCCCTGCGCGGAGGCGCGGGCGGCGTCGGTGGCTTCGGAGGCGATGGAGGCGAGGTCGTGCCGCCCGAGGTTGAGTGGAGCACCCTCGTCGCCGCGGGTGAGGGCGAGCAGCGACTCGACGAGCGAGCGCATCCTGCCGGACTCCTCGCGGATCGCGCGCACCGCCTCCCGCGCGGTCTCGGGGTCCTTGAGCGCCCACTCGTCGAGCATCCGGGCGTAGCCGCTTATGGAGGTGAGGGGAGTCCTGAGCTCGTGGCTCGCGTCGGCGGCGAAGCGCCGCTGGCGGGCGAGGGCCTCTTCCCGGCGGGCGAACGCGGCCTCCAGCCGGGCGAGCAGGGCGTTTATCGTGGTGGTGAGGCGTCCTATCTCGTCTTTGGGGTTCGCCACCGGCAGCCTCTTGGCGAGATCCCCCTCCCCCATCTCGCGGGCGGCGACCACGACCCTGTCGACCGGCTTGAGCGCGGCGCGGGCCAGGATGTACGCGCCGGCGATCGAGAGCAGGAAAGCCGCCCCGATCCCGGCGGCGAGCACGGCGGAGAAGTCCTCCAGCGTCTCCTGCGCACCCTGGTAGGGCTTTCCCGCCTCGACGATGCGCAGAGCACCGCTGCCCTTCAGCCGCACCGGGACGGCGTAGACGTAGTCCGGGGCCTGGTTGGAGAGGTTCGCGGTGCCCGAGGCCGGTTTCCCGCTCCTGGCCGCCTGCTTCCAGACGCCGTCGCGGGAGCCTCCCTGGACGCCGAGTCGGAGCGTCTCGCCGACCACCTTGCCCTGTCCGTCGCGCACCACGACGAAGACCCCCTCCAGGGTGAGCCTCTCGCGGTTGCTCTCCTCCAGGGTGCCCCCCGAGCGGATGGTCTTCGCCACCGAGACCGCCGCCTGCCGGACCGTGTTCTCGGTGTTGGAGAGCAGCGTGTCGCGCACCAGGACGTACAACCCGATGCCGAGCACGAGCAGGATCACACCGATCGCCAGCGCGTTGAAGAGCGTAAGACGCCAGCGGATCGGCAAGGCCTACCGCTCCTCCCGGAGCGCGTACCCCACGCCCCTTATGGTGTGGATCAGCTTCTTCTCCCCCTCCACGTCTATCTTCCGCCTCAGATACCCCACGTACACGTCGACCACGTTCGTCGAGAGCGCGAAGTCCTGCTCCCACACCCGCGAGAGCAAAAGGTCCCGCGAGAGTACCCGCCTCGGGTTCTGCGCCATGAACTCGAGCAGCTCGTACTCCCGCGCCGTGAGGTCTATCTTCCTCTCCCCCCGCCTCACCTCCCGCGTGGAGCGGTTTATCTCGAGGTCTCCTACCCGCAAGACCTCCTCACCCTCCACCCGCCTCAACAAAGCCCGCATCCTCGCCAGCAGCTCCTCCACCTCGAAGGGCTTCGTCAGGTAGTCGTCCGCCCCGTAGTCGAGGCTGTGCACCTTGTCCTGGGTGCTGTCGCGGGCGGTGAGCATGATGACGGGCAGCTTCTCCCCGCGTTCCCTGATGCGCTTGAGGACCCCCACCCCGTCGAGGCCGGGCAGCATGATGTCCAGCACGAGGATCTCGGGCCGGAAGCTCTCCAGCACCTCGAGCGCCGAGGGCCCGTCGTAGACACACCTCACCGAGAGCCCCCGATGCTCGAGCTCCAGCTCCAGAAAGCGGGAGATCGATCGATCATCCTCGACTATGAGAACCCTGGTACCTGGCTTCATGCTCTTCCACCTCCTCGCCTCGTAAGACACGATTCTATATCCTCCCCCGATCTGCTGAGGGAGCGCTGAGAGATCCTTGCGGGTGGCGGGACGAAGTGTGAACATGCTTGCCTGGAGAGAACTCCCGGCAAAGGAGAACAGATGAAGACGAGACCAGCGGCGACCCTCCACGTCCCACCACTGGACTACCCCTTCCCGCCCCGGATGAACGAGCACGCCGAAACCGCCCAGCGCGGCACTTCGGGGTGGGTGAGGACGTTCGGGCTGCTGCCGGACGAGAAATCTCTGGCTCTCTTCGACGCGACGGGGCTCGGACACCTCGCCGCCCGCAACCATCCCGAGCTCGCCGCCGAGGATCTGCGCTTCGTCTCCGACTGGTACGCCTGGCTGTTCCTGCGCGACGACAAGGGGGACGCCTCCCCTGCAGGCCGTGATCCCCGCAGGCTCTCGTCCGCGGATGGCAGGTTGCTGGACGTGCTCGAGGGCGCCGAGCCCGGGGAGGAAGACGAGCCGCTCGCCCACGCCCTGCGCGACCTGCGGGAGAGGACCCTCGGCTACCTGCGCACCAACTCTCTGCCCGGCGTCTGGATGCGGCGGCTGGTCCGGGCCGTCAGGGAGCACCTCGAGGCGACGCTCTGGGAGGCCTCGAACCGGGCCAGGGGAGTTGCCCCCTCCCTCGAGGCGTACGTCAGGATGCGCCCGCTCACCGGCGGGCTCTCGATCGTCACCGAACTCGTCGAGATCGTCCGCGGCCACCACCTCCCTTCAGAGGTGCGCGAGCACGCGGCGGTGAGGCGGCTCACTTCGGCCTCGCACAACGTCACCTGCTGGGCCAACGACATCATCTCCCTGAAGAAGGAGCTCGCCGCCGGCGAGGTGAACAACCTGATCCCGGTGCTCCAGGCCGAGCGAGGTCTCTCCCTGCAGCGGGCGTTGTGGGAGGCGGCCCGGATGCACGATGCGGAGGTGGAGGTCTTCGTCGAGACCTCACGTACCCTGCCCTCTTTCGGACCCGCCG
The DNA here is from genome assembly GCA_023511405.1 of Rubrobacteraceae bacterium. Lineage (GTDB taxonomy): Bacteria > Actinomycetota > Rubrobacteria > Rubrobacterales > Rubrobacteraceae > Rubrobacter_E > Rubrobacter_E naiadicus. The sequence continues at coordinate 20,866 of JAIMBO010000020.1, read as the reverse complement.
TGGACGAGATCCTGCGGCGCTACGTCGTCTCGCTCGAGGCCCGCATGCGCGGCGTCCTCGACTGGTCGCTCGGCTCCGAGCGCTACCGCAGCGAGTGAGCGAGGATCCTCTCAGCCTCCATAGCGTCCACCGGTTTCGAGAAGAAGAACCCCTGCGCGTAGTCGCAGCCTGCCCGGCGCAACCTCTCCAGCTGCTCCCCGGTCTCGACCCCCTCGGCTATGACGTCCATCCCCAGGCTGTGCGCGAGGGTGGTGATGGTCTGTACGATCTGCGCACCGTCCGCCGAGCCCACGTTCTCCACGAAGGCGCGGTCTATCTTGAGCGCGTCCGCGGGGAGGCGCTGCAGAACCCCGAGCGAGGAGTAGCCGGTGCCGAAGTCGTCTATGTGGATCCTGGCCCCCAGCTTGCGCAGAGAGCGTGCGGCGGGCTCGGCGCCGAGCATTATGGCGCTCTCGGTGACCTCCAGCCGGAGGTGATGGCTCTCCAGCCCGCTCTCGGAGAGAGCCTCGGCCACCTGAGCGGCGAGGGAGGGCTGCGAGAGCTGCACCGCGGAGAGGTTCACGCTCACGGTGAGCGGGCGGTGCTCCGGGAACCTCTCCAGCCAGGTCTTCGCGTCCCGGCAGGCCTCCCGCAACACCGCGTCGCTTATCCGGGAGATCAGACCGGTCTCCTCCGCGAGCGGGATGAACTTCGCCGGGGAGACCTCGCCTCGTTCCGGGTGCCTCCACCTGGCGAGCGCCTCGAAGCCGACCACGGCCCCGCTCCTGAGCGAGACTATCGGCTGGTAGCGGACGTAGAACTCCCCCCGCTCCACCGCCCGCCTGAGGTCGTTCTCGAGCCTCAGGGTCTCGAGCACCCGCTCGCGCATCTCACCGGTGAACACCTCGTAGCGGGCCTTGCCTTCCCGCTTGGCCTGGTACATCGCCGTATCCGCGTCGCGCAGCAAATCTTCCGGGCTTTCGTACCCGCGAGAGTCCGGGATGACCCCGATGCTCGCGGTGGTATAGAGCTCGTGTCCCCGTACGTGGAAGGGATGGGACAGGGCTTTCTGCAGCCTCTCCGCCACCTCGAGAACCCCACGTGTGTCCCGGGCGCTCTCGACCAGCACGGTGAACTCGTCCCCGCCGATCCTGGCGACGGTGTCATCCGGACCGACGCTGGCCTCGAGCCGCCTCGCCACCTCGACGAGCATCCCGTCCCCCACCGCGTGCCCGAGTGAGTCGTTGACGTTCTTGAACCGGTCGAGGTCGAGGAAGAGCACGGCGAAGGGATGTCCATCGGCCCCACGTGCCCGCTCGAGCGCCTCTTCGAGCCTCTCCGAGAAGAGGACGCGGTTGGGCAGCGCGGTGAGGGGATCGTGTGCGGCGTCGTAGAGGGCCCTCTCCTCGGCGAGTCGGGCCTGTACCAGCGCCCCGACCAGACGGCTCCTGAACTGCCAGAGCAAAAGCAGCACGACCGCGACCGCCGCGGCGAGGGAGGCCACGTGGAAAGGCGCGGCGTACCAGCCGGGAAGCCGGGAGGCGGAGGGTGAGATCTCGCCGAGGACGGCGATGACGACGGAGACCATCCAGGAGATCACGAGCAGGTAGCGCAGCATCTTTCCGCTCGCGTAGGGCAGCGCCACGCCGACGGCGAGCAGCGGGGCGAGGATGATGACGGTTATCAGGAAGGGCTGTGCGAAGGCGACCACGATGCAGGCCAGAAGGAAGCCGCAGCAGACGATCGCGATCGCGGCGTTCGCCCGCTCGCTCCTCCTGGCCCACCTGCGCGCCACCTCCAGCGAGAGCCCGTAGGCGAACAGCGTGACGCCGGCCACCCCGGAGCCGAGATCCCGAAAAGCGGCGGAGGCCCCCACCTCCAGCAGGCCGAAGGCGAGGACGAGCGGCACGAGCCACCTCAGAAACTGCCCTATCTGATGCGCCTGGCCGGAGATCTCCTCCACCAGCGTCCCCTCGCCAGGCCGCCCGGGGGGAACTTTCACCCCCACCTCCCGGCCTCGCCCTCCACCTATCAGATAAGATGTGATCATCTCGATATTATCGGAGGGAGGGGCGTCCTTCTTTAGCCGGAGCTCGAAGGGAGCGTAGGGATCCCTCCCCCGCACGAGCCCCTCACCCTCAGGCGTCGAGCACGACGTCGGAGAGGGGGCTGCCGATGCAGATCAGACGATATCCCTCCGCAAGCTCCTCGTCGGAGATCGCAAACGCAAGATCCTGGTCTATCTCCCCCTCGAGGCACATCTGCATGCAGGTGGTGCAGGTGCCGCTCCTGCAGTCGTAGGGGAGGTCTAGCCCGTTCTCCTCGGCCTTCTCGAGGATGTACTCATCCTCGGAGCACTCTATGGTGATGCCGCTCTTCTTGAAGGTTACCCTGTGCGTCTTCGCCATCGCGCTTCTTCCTCACACGGAAGCCCCGGCCCGAATCGGAGAGCAAGACCGGGGCTCCCGCCGACAGATCTGAAAACCGTCTTCAGCTCTTCTCTTCGAAGTCCTCCGGCGGCGCGCCGCAGACCGGGCACTCCTCGGGCGGCGCGACACCCTCCATCTCCTCGCCGCAGACGGTGCAGACCATGGTCACGGTCGCGACCGGGTGCGGCGCGCCGCCGTCCGGAGCCTCTATCTTCTCGCCGGTGTCGCGGGCGAGCTCGGCGATGGAGATCTTGCCCGTGATCACGTCCTCCATCGTGTTCCGGGCCCCGGAGAGCGCGTCCTCGACCAGCGCGAGGTCTATGTGGTTCGTGCCGCGCTCGCGGGCGAGCTTCTCGGTCATGTTGCGCGAGATGTTGCGCATGAAGCCCTTCGGCGCCCGCTCCAGGCGCTCGACGGCCTCCTCGGTCCAGGTGAACTCCTTCGAGCCGCCCTCCGGGACCAGCTTCCCGGCCTCCTTGAAGGCCCGGTGGTCGATCGGACACTTCCCACCGCTCTCGCGCTCGACCTTCTCCCTGGCGTGGTGCACCGGGCAGCCGCTCGCCTTCGGCTCGGGTGCCTCGCGCCCGGTCTCCTCCCGGTAGCACTGCTCGGCGTACTCGCGGGTTATCGTGGTGTAGCCCTTCTTGAGCGCGCTCTTCTCCACCCGGGCCTTGACCCGGCGCTTCTCCTGCCACTCCTCCAGAGAATCGAGGAAGGCTTTGGCGTCGTCGGTCCAGTGCAGCTCGCGCCCGTCGTAGACCCCGGAGCGGTTGAGGTTCTCACCCTCCGCGGCCCGCGCGATCTCGGCATCGACCGGGTGGAAGTGGGTCGGGTCGGACCCGCAGACCGGGCAGCGGGCGGGCTTGCCCTTCGCGATGTAGTGGCACACGTCGCACTCGTAGCGGTCCTTGCCCTGCGCGGCCCGCCGGATCTCCTCCTGCACCTCCTCGGAGACCCCGACGAGGTCCCCCTGGTCCTCGGCCTTGCCGAAGCCGCCGCGGCCGGAGGAGAGGATCTCCTCCTTCTCGGAGGAGCCGTTCTTCCCGTGACCGTTCGAGGAGGAGCCGTTCTGCTTCGTGCGCTCGTCGAAGTCCTGGAAGAGGGAGTCTATCGGGGCCTCCTCGCCCGCGGCCTCCCGCTCGCGGATCTGGTCGCCGATGGCGTGCATGCTCTCCATCGCCCCCGGCGGGAGGATGTTCTCGATCACCTCGTCTATGACGCTCTCTGTGATGACCGTATAGCCCTTCTCGATCGCGTAGCGCAGGACGGCGCCGGTGGCCATCCCGACGACGAAGCCCGGGACCCGGTCCATCCGGGCCAGCGCCTCTTTGGTCCAGGTCATGTGCTCGGCGGCGGTGTAGAGGTCCGGCGCCTGGTACTCGTAGTTGCCCACCAGCACGTTGGTCGGCAAATAGCGCATCATGTTCTCCGAGTTGGACCCGATGTCCATGTCCTCGTCGGAGTGGTAGCCGATGCGCCCCATCACGACCAGCGTCGGGTTGACCTCTTTGACGTACTTGAGCGTCTGCTCGAAGGGCTTACCCGCAAGGAGCGTCGTCTTGAGATCCACGCCCTCGTCGGCTGCTATCTTGCGGGCGACCTCCAGATGGGCCGTGTAGATCTTGGCGAGCCCGGAGTCGATGATCTCCTCGTGCAGCTTCTCCTGCTCCTTGAAACGGAAGACCTTCTGCGCCTTGGTCGAGAGCACGCCCGCGATGGAGTGGAACATCGCGTAGTGGAAGTACGGGTCGAAGACGGCTATCGCCTCGACCTCCCCGTCGAAGGCCCGCGCCAGGTCTATCGCTCTCTTGAGCCCCCCGAGCGACTTCGCCGAGCCGTCTATCGTGACCACGATGTGCTCGAAGGGGTTGCGGTCGAGGTCCTTGACGATCAGACAATCCGCCTTCTTCAGACGCCTGACCACCCGCTCGGTCACCGAACCGAGGACGGTGTCCTTGACGGCGGCCATGCCCATCGCGCCCATCACCACCAGGTCGTAGTCGCCGGAGTTGACGTCCTCGACGATGACCTTGAAGTTCTTGCCCTCCAGCGAACGCCGCACGAGCTCCACCCCGTACCGCTCGCACAAAGGCTCCAGCACGTCGATGTAGGAGTCGGTTATGATCTCCAACCCCTTGGTGATGAGCTGGTCGTGGATCTTGCGCTGGCGCTTCATCTCGTCCTCGTCGCGGAACTCCTCCGGGAGCCCGCTCTCCATCTGCCTGAAGCGCACGTCGTGCATCCTGGCGGCGTAGGCGTGGCAGCCGGCGACCCGCCCGCCGAAACGGCGCGCCACCTCCACCCCGATGACGCACGCCTGGTTGGAGTAGTCCGAGTTGTCTACCGGAACGTAGATCTCCTTGTACATAGAACCCCTGCTCCCTAGCTTTCCAGGACGCGAGAACCGACGCTGATCACGCCAAGGTGGTCTCCCTCTCTACATCCCCGCAATCTATCTCTCCGCCTCCACCTCGCAAATGAAAACGTTCACAACACATACGTAACGGCCTATGATATCGCTTCATGATAGCTTTTCGTCCTCTTCGATTCTACTCGTGTGTGGGACGAATATCACGCACGTGGATCATTCGGGATCCCGGAGGGTGAAGGAAGCGAAGAGCAGCAGGACGGCGCCGTAGCCGACGAGCACGGCGAGGCTTCCCCACGCGTGCTCGAGCGAGCCGCTCGGGGAGATGACCTTCTGGATCACGTCGTTCGCCCAGAACAGGGGGAAGAGGTGTCCGAGCCAGTCTGCCCATGTGGGCAGCTTCCCCACGTCGACGAGCAATCCCGAGAGGAAGACCGAGGGGAGTATGATGAGCGGGATGAAGGGGAGGACCTGGCTCTCGCGGCGGGCGAAGGTGGAGACGAAGATCCCGAGCATCACCGAGGCCAGCGCGAGGAGCCAGATCACGACGAAGAGCGTAAGGAGGGTGCCGGTACCGTAGTCGAGTCCGAAGAGCCATATCACCTCGGTGAGTGCCGCCAGCGCCTGCAGGGTGGCCAGCCCCAGGTAACCGACCACGTAGCCGCCGATGATCTCGGCCCTGCGAAACCCGTTCACGAGCATACGCTCCATGGTCCCCGCCGTCCGTTCCTGCACCAGCGCGATGGCGCAGAGCAGAAAGGCGAGGAAGTGGACTATGAACGCCGCCACCGGCACCGCGTAGCGGGCGACGTCGAAGCCGGGCGGCAAAGTGTCGAAGAACAGTTTGAGGAGGTAGACGATCACGAGCGGTGCGGCGATGGAGAGGGCGACGAACCTGCGGTTGCGCAGGAGCTGCCTGACCACTCGTCCGGCGACGACCATGGTGAGCTTCATCCTTCTCCCCCCTCCTCGATGAGCGAGAGCACCACCGTCTCGAGCGAGTCGCTCTCGACCTCCACGGCGGCGACGTCGGGTGCGAGCCCGTAAGCCTTCAACGCCGCCGCGAGATCTTCGGGACGCCCGCCTATGGTCTTCTCTTCTTCCCCACCCTCTCTTCTGATGCGAAGGTGGGTCTTTCCCATACGCAGGATGCCGCGCGGTGTCTCCGAAGTGACGATGCGGCCCCGCCGCAGTATCGCGACGCGGTCGCAGAGCATCGCCTCGTCCATCAGGTGCGTGCTGATGAACAGTGTGGCGCCTCCCCCGGCGAGCTCCCTGAAGGTCTCCCAGAACCGGCTCCTGAGCCGGGGGTCCACCGCCGCCGTCGGCTCGTCGAGGAAGAGGACCTGCGGCCGATGAACGAGCGCGCAGGCCAGGGAGACCCGCCGCTGCATCCCGCCGGAGAGCGTGTACACGGGGTCCCTCGCGCGTCGGGACAGGTCGGTGAACTCCAGCACCTCCGCGGCTCTCCGCCTTGGATCGGACACGCCGTGGGCCGCTGCGAAGAACACGACGTTCTCCTCGGCGGAGAGGTCGTCGTAGAGGGAAGGGGGCTGGGGCATGTAGCCGATGCTGCGCCGCAGCTCGCGTCTCTCCTCCAGCGGGTCGAGCCCGAGCACCCGCGTCCGTCCCCCGGTGGGCCGCAGGGAACCCACCAGCGCCTTTATGAGCGTGGTCTTCCCCGCACCGTTGGGGCCGACGAGCCCGAAGACGGCTCCCTCGGGGACGGCCAGGTCCACGCCCCCGAGCGCTTCGACCCCCCCGTAGCGTTTTACGAGCCCCTCCACCTCTATGGCGTACATCGTTACTCCTCTTCCAGTCTGAGCCCCTCCAGGAGCACCCCGACCGCGTTTTCCACGTGCTCGTCGTCGGTGAGCCCATCCTCTGTGATGGCCGGCAAAAAAAGCTTGCCCCCTGCTTGCGGGAGCAGCATCCCGATGAAGGCCCGCGCGCTGGAGCGGACGTCGTGCGGACGGAGCCTTCCAAGCTCGACCTGATGCGCCATGTAGCTCTTCAGAAACCCGAGTATCCTCTTTATGACGGCGTTGCCGAAGATCTCGGCGATCTCAGGCCGTCTCATGGCCTCGCCCACCAGCAGCCGCGCCATCTTCTGGACCGTCGGATCGTCGAAGGTCGAGAGGTACCTTCTGGCTATCAGCGGCAGCACCTCCTCCGGCGGACGCTCCAACAGTTTTGCCGGCTCCCGCACCGCGCGCAACACCGGAATCCGCGAACTCAAAACCTCCCTGAAGAGCGCCTCCTTGTCCGGGAAATACCAGTAGATCAAAGCCGGAGAGTTCACCCCGGCAGCCTCCGCAATGTCCTTGATCGTGGCCCCGTTGAACCCTTTGGCCGCAAACTCTTCGAACGCCGCCTCCAGGATCTGCTCCCGCCTTCCCGGCTCTCCTCGCTTACTCGCCACCAGACGATCCTCTTCTTGATTGAATATTCAATTTATTCGTTGCAGTGTAGTTCAGGGTGAAAGATGTGTCAATCACCTGGGAGGCTGCTGGTGGCTGGTAACATATCGCCACGATGTCCGAAAGAGAAGAAATCCTCGCGCTGGAGAGCGCGGTCACGGCGATAGAGGAGGCTGCTTCTGCGGTCTCCCGCGAGGTCGAGCGGGGGCGGTTGGGAGATGCTTCGATCGCCCGGCTCTCGCGGGTCGAGGCCGAGCTCGACCGTAGCCGACTGACGCTGGAGAAGATCATCCGGGAAGAGACCTCCCGCGGGTAACTACTTGGTACAGGAGCCGGTGCTCACGGGGACCGTGCGTCCCGCGGCGAGGGAGAGGTAGCGTTCCACGACCTGGGTTGGTATGCCGTAACCGGCGTGGTCGGAGTCGGCGCGGCTGGCGAAGATGGTGGCGACGACCCTGCCACCGCCGTCCACGGCCGGCCCGCCGGAGTTGCCGGGCCGGACGAAGACGCGGAAGCTGGTCACGGTGCGCTCGACCGGGCCCCGACCGTAGGCGTTGGTGGAGATCACCTGCTGGGTCTCGCCGGTGCGCCCGGGCTGGACGTCGAGCGGTCCGTTGTCCGGGAACCCTATGACGGCGACCGGCTCGCCGGCCTCGGGCACGCCGAGGGGTAGCGGGCGCATCCCCAGGTGGTGCACCTTCAGGATCGCGATGTCGTTCCTCGGGTCGAAGAGAACCACCCGGGCATCCCTCATCGGGCCCACACCACCCGGCTGCACACGGGTGAAGCTCTCCCCGGCGACGACGTGGGCGTTGGTGACGATGGTGTTGGGGGCGGCGACCCAACCCGTACCCTCAACACCGTAGCCGCAGGCCACGCCGGTCACGCGCACCACGCTCGAGCGCGCGGCCAGCACCTCGGGGTCTTCGAGTATCCTGCGGGTCGGCGTCGGGACGTCGGCGCTGGGACCCTGTATCTGGGGGAGCGGGTCGAGCTGGGCGACGGCGCGGGTGATGAGCCCGGTCGGCATCCTCTGGTCGAGAACCTGGAGGATCCGGGAGTCTCTGGCGAGCGAGCCCAGCCCGGTGAAAGGCGGCGCCTTCATGGCGAAGGTCCCCGCCACCCAGATCAGGGTCAGCGCCAGGGCGAGCCCGAGCGCCGCCCCCCCGAGCCCGTCCAGGGCCCCCGATATGGGTCCCTTGAGCCGGGATCTGAGCGCGCCGCCGATCGTTCGGGCGATCACGTCACCGAGGATCGCGAACGCCACGATGCCGACCAGCGTGATCGCGACCCCGGAGACGGGGTTGCCGTCCCGCGGCAGGAGCAACGGAGCGATCCGCGAACCCACCGCGGCCCCGACGACCATGCCGGCGAGCGAGAACGCCCCGGCGAGAAAGCCGGTGCGTGCCCCCCGGAGCGCTCCCAGGAGGGCGATGACCACTATGAGGATGTCGAGGATGCTCATGTGCACCAGAATTCTACAGCCGGAAGGTTCCCTTTACCCCGGCGAGATCGCGGTTACAATCGTCCCATGCTGGCGCGCGACCTCCTCCCGGACGTACACGGGGTCCTCGAGGCCCGCGGGGAGCCCTCCTACCGGCTCTCGCAGGCCTACCGGGCGCTCTGCGTCTCTTTCGTGCGCGACTGGGAGGAGTGCACCGTCCTGCCGAAAGGCCTGCGCGCCGAGCTCAACGAGAAGGCCCCGGCGGCCACGCTCGAGCTGCTCAGGATCGCGCGCTCGAAGGACGGAACCCGCAAGTACCTCTTCCGGACCCACGACGACCACCGCATCGAGACGGTCATGATCCCGGAGAAGGACCGCCGCACGGTGTGCATCTCGACCCAGATCGGCTGCCCGATGGGCTGCGCGTTCTGCGCCACGGGGCTCCTGGGGATAAAGCGCAACCTGAAGGCGCGCGAGATAGCCGAGCAGGTCTTCGTCGTAGCCCGGGACATCGCCCCCGAGCGCGTCTCGAACGTGGTGGTGATGGGCATGGGCGAGCCGTTCCTCAACTACCGCCAGATGATCCTGGCCCTGAGGGTCCTCAACGATCCGGACGGCTTCAACCTCTCGGCGCGCCACATCGCAGCCTCCACCAGCGGGCTGGTGGACAGGATCCGACGCTTCGCCGACGAGCCGGAGCAGTTCCACCTGGCGATCTCGCTGCACACACCCTTCGAGGAGGAGCGCCGCCGGCTCATGCCGGTCGCCTCGCGGCATTCGATCTCCGAGGTGATGTCCGCGGCCCGCTACTACGTCGAGAGGACCCACCGCAAGCTCTTCTTCGAGTACACCCTGCTCGCCGGCGTCAACGACCAGCCCCGCCACGCCGAGGCGCTCGCCACGCTGCTCGACCATCCGCTATATCATCTGAATCTTCTTCGCTTCAACTGGACGGATACGGGCTTCAGCGCGACCTCCCGCAAAGACGCCCGCGGGTTTCTCGGGATGGTGCGCGAGCTCGGGCTCTCGGCCACCCTCCGGCCGAGCCGCGGGGCGGACATCGACGCGGCCTGCGGTCAGCTGGCGGCGAAGGACCTCAGAGGCCGCCCGGCCGTCACGGCGGGGTGAGCGAGGGACCCTCCCGGAGGCTCGATCCTAAGGCCAGGACCCTCTGGCGTGTGCACGGCACGCTGTTCTCCCCACCCGTGCTGGCGGCGGGCGGGGGCGGCAGCTGGGCGTTGCTGGAGAGGGCGCAGATTCCTCCCTGGCTGGCCTTCTCGCCGGGCGTGGCCGCCGCCGCGCTCGCGCTCGTGCTCGTCACGGTGCTCCCACCCGCCCGCTGGCACCGCTGGCGCTACGAAGTCCGCGGGGAGGAGGTAGACCTGGAGCGCGGCGTGCTCTGGCGGAGGCGTACGCTGGTCCCGCTCTCGCGCGTCCAGCACGTGGACACGAAAAGCGGCCCGCTGCAACGCCGCTTCGGGCTCGCGACCGTGGAGATCTACACCGCAGCGGGCTCCGAAGAGATTCCTCAGCTCGCCGTGTCGGTGGCCGACGAGCTGAGAGAGAACATCTCCGCCCTGGCGCAGACCCACGATGTCCTCTGAGAACGCACGCCGTCTGCACCCGGTGGCGGTGCTCTTCGAGGCCGTGCAGATCACACGCCACTGGCTCGGCGTGCTGCTGGGCGGTGGCGTCGCGGCGCTGGCGAGCAATGGTCTTCCGGTGCATGTGGTCGTCGCGGCGGGGGTCGCACTCCTGATCTCGGGTTCGGCCGTCTGGGGGGTGCTCTACTGGCGGACGACCTCCTACTGGATCGCGGAGGGATCGTTCGTGCTGCACCGGGGGGTGCTGAGCAGGAAGCAGCGGACGATCCCGCTGGAGCGCATACAGTCCGTGGACGTGGTGCAGGGCGTGCTGCAGAGGCTCTTCGGCGTCGTGGAGGTGCGCGTGGAGACGGCAGGGGGTGGTTCGCGCTCCCCCGAGGCCGTCCTTCCGGCCCTGAGCCGGGAGGCGGCCGAAGCGCTGCGCAGGGAGCTCGAAGGCCCCGGTACGGCGGGCGAAGGCAGGAGGCCCCCGGACAAGAACCTGCGGCGGCTCTCGACCGGGGATCTGCTCCTCGCCGGGGCCACCTCCGGTCAGATCGGGATCGCTCTCTCGCTCATCGGGGCCGCCTGGCAGGCGGCGGACAACTTCCTCCCGCAAGACCTGACGCTCCGTCTGGCCGAGAGGTTCGCCCCCCACTCGGCGGTGGGCTGGGCATCGCTGGCACTCGCCGCCGGGCTGCTCGCCTGGCTGCTCTCCATCGGGGGCACGGTCCTGGCCTACGCTGGCTTCACCCTCTCGCGAGAGGGGGGGATGTTACACATAAGGCGCGGCCTGCTCGAACGCAACGAGGCGACGCTCCCCGTCTCCCGCATACAGGCCGTCCGCATCGTCGAGGGCGTCCTGCGCCAGCCCCTCGGCCTGGCGACGCTGCGCGTGGAGAGCGCGGGCTACGGCAAGGACGCGGGCGTCTCGACGACTTTGTTCCCTCTGCTCCCGCGCAGCCGCGCCCACGAGTTGCTCCTCGCCGTCGTACCCGAGTTCGCCGCCGACCCCGTCCTGCACCGTCCCCCCGCCCGGGCGCGACGCCGCTACGCGATCCGCTCCGCCCTCCCGGCCGCCGCGCTCGCCGCCGCCCTGATCCTCCTGTTCACCACCCTCGCCGACGCCGGGCCCCCGGGTTTACTCCCGGTGCTCGTCGTCCCGCCGGCCCTCCTCTACGGCCTGCTACGCCACCGCGACACGGGATGGGCCATCTCCGGGGACCGGCTCGTCCTGCGTACCCGCCGGCTCTCCCGGACGACCACCATCATCCCCCTGCGATGTCTGCAATCGCGCAGCGTGGTACAGAACCCTCTCCAGCGCCGGGCCCGCCTCGCCGGCTTCCAGGTCTCGATCGCCTCCGGCAGGGGCCGGGTGCACACGACCATAACCGACCTCGACGCCGCAAGCGCGCACACCCTGCTGGTGCGAACCGGGAGCCCCGCCTGAGCGACCCCGGGGTCACGCGGGGATCACGGCCGCCCGGGAACGTCCGCACCGGAGTACGCGGAGGCCGGGCGGGGGAGCTCAACGCGCTGGACGGTGCTCTTGTTCTCTTCGTCCTCGCTCACGAGCCAGAGCTCGTCCAGCAGGGCCGACTCCTGGATGTCCCCCACGTGGGAGATGATGAAGACCTGCCCGAAGGTGCGCTTCAGACGATCGAGCGCCAAAAGCACGTTGTTGCGCCGCTCGCCGTCGAGGGATCCGAAGACCTCGTCGAGGACGATGAACCCCGGCGCGTACCCCGAGCTGCGGGCGGAGATCATCTTCGAGAGCGCCACGCGCGCCGCCAGGCTCACTATGTCCGCCTCCCCGCCCGAGAACCTCTCTATCCCGTAGGCGTCCGAGAGCCCGTCGAAGAGCAGGATGCCGTAGTCCTCGTCGAACTCGACCCGCTCGTAGCGTCCGTCGGTGAGCGTGCGGACCATCTCGCTGGTCTCGGCCTGCAGGGCGGGCCGGGCCCGGCCGCCGAGCCGGGCGTAGAAATCCTTGAAGAGCTCGTTCATCCGCCTGAGACGGGAGGCGAGCGCGGCCTGCTCGTCGGCCTCCTTCCGCTCCCGCTCGTGGCGGGAGATCTCACGCTCCGCCGCCTCGAGCGCGTTCTCCAGGCGCATCCACTCCCGCTCGAGCTCCTGCGCCCTACCCCTCTCCTCCTCGAGGCGCGCCTCGGCGAGCCTCAGCTTCCGCCCGGCGGCTGCGTAGGCCTCCTCGTCGAAGCCGAGCTCCTCGAGCCGACCCCGCAATTCTCGCGCCCTCCCCTCGGACTCCTCCGCGGCCGCGCGCGCCCCTTCGAGCCTCCGTTCCAGCTCCTCGCGTTCGGCGATGCGCCGCCGCATCGCAGCGACGGTCCCCCGGATCTCCTCGAGCCTCGCCTTCTCGCGGGCGAGCCGGTCGTGCTCGGCGGGCTCGTAGGAGACCCCGGCGAGCCCTTCGAGTTCCGACTCGATCCGTTCCGCCTCCGCCCGGTACTCGAGGAAGCTCTCGACGAAGCCCTCGAGGAGGGCTCGGGAGCCGCGGAAGCGCTCGAGCCACGACACGCGCTCCTCCGCACGTCGAACCTCCCCGGCATCGGGCGGGGGACCGGCGAGGAGGGAGCGCCGTTCCTCGAGCTCGGTGCTCCGGCGTGAGATCTCTTCGAGCCTGCGCTCCAGGGCGGCCGAGAGCTTCAGGTGATCTTCCCGCAGCGAGCGCCAGCGCGCGAGACGCCCCTCGAGCTCTCGTAGCCTCCGGGCGTGCTCCTGTGCCCTCTCCCTCAGCTCCCCGGCCCGCGCCAGGGTCTCACGGGCCCTCCTCAGGAAGCCCTCCGCCTCGTCCTCCAGCGTTCCGAGCACCTCCTGGTACTCGCCCTCCCCCTCGAAGCCCCGGTGACAGGTCGGGCACTCTCCCTCCGCCCCGGCCTCCTCGACGATCTCCGCGGCCCGCTTCAGGTTGCGAGCCTGCCGCTCGTCGGCCCGCGCCGAGCCCTCGAGAGAAGAGGCCTCCCGTTCGAGCGCCCCCTGCTCCTCCCGCAGCCTCCCGACGGCCGCCTCCAGGTCCTCACCACCGGAGACCTCGTGCAGGCGCTCCTCGAGGGCCGCGAGGCGGGCCCGCTCCTCCGCGGCCGCCGCTTCCATCCCGCGCAGCTCCGCGGCGGCTTCCTCGACCGCGGCGTGTCCTTCCGCGAGGTCCTCGAGGTTCCTCAGGTGCTCCTCCGCCGAGCGTGCAGCCTCGGGGACCTCCCGCCGCAGGAGGTCCAGCGCCGCCTCGGCCTGCCGGGACGCCTCGGACATCCCCACGAGCTCTCGCCAGCCGGGAACGGGCTCCCCCGGCACGTCGAGGTCCTCGATCAGGGCCGAGATCCGATCGAGGGCCTCCGCGGCCCGCCGGCGGGCGCGGGCGAGATCTCCCCGCAGCTGCTCGCGCTTCTCAGCTTTTCTGCGCGCCTCTTCGAGCCGCGCGAGGTCCCGCTCCACCTCCGGCAGCCGCCCCAGCTCCGGCTCGAGCCGGCGGACCTCGCGCTCCTCCTCCGCGAGCCTGGCCAGCCGGCCCTCCAGGTCCCGCCCCCTCTCCCCGGCCGACTCCCGCTCCGAGAGGGCCGCCTGCAGCGCCGAGGAGAGGCGGGTGTGCTCCCGGTAGAGCCCCTCGAGCCGCTCCCGCTCCGAACGGGCGGAGTCGAGCTCTTCCCTGCATCCCTCGACGCGTCCCGCGGCCCCTTCGCGTGCCTCTTCGAGCTCCTCGCGGCGACGCAGGAGCTCCTCGCGCCGGGAGACGAGCTCCCGGTACGCTCCCTCGTCCAGGCGTCCGGCGAGCACCTCGGCCCGCTGCCGGGCGGCCTTCAAGTCCTCGTTGAGCAGCTCCCGGGCCCGCTCCACCCGGCTTATCCCGAGCAGCCTCGCCACCTCCCGCTGCCGGGCGACGCCGGTGATCCCGGAGAAGAACTCGAGCTCCTTCTGGCGGGCGAAGAAGGTGGCCTCGAAGGCCGGAAGGTCCATCCCGAGCAGGTTCTCCCTCACCCATCGGGTGACCTCCTCCGGTCCCCCGACGAGCTCCTCCCCCGAGGTACCGAGGACGTGGGCTTCCGCCCTTCCGCTCCTCAGCGACCGCTCGACGGTGAACGAGTCGCCGTCGGCGTCCAGCGTCACCCGCACGACGCTCCTGTCCCGCGTGGACCCACCGCTCCAGGGGATGAGCTCGTTCCTGAACCGGTCCCGGCCGGCCCTCGGGCCGAAGAAAGCCCAGAGGATGGCCTCGAAGATCGTGGTCTTCCCCGCGCCGTTGGCCCCGACGACGCCGATGGCCCCCTCGGGGGGCTCGAGCTCGAGCGGCTCGCGGAACTGCTTGTAGTTCTCCAGGTAGAGCCTCTGCAGGATCACGCCGCTCCCCCCCTCTCTTCCTCCCCGGCCCGCTGCAGATACCCGAGCCCGCGGCGCAGGAAGTCCTGCGCGAAGCCTTCGTCCATCTCCCCGTTCTCGCGCCGGGCGCGCACGAAGCCCTCGAACTCCTCCTCGAGCGGGCCGAAGGTCGCGGAGGCGGGCGCCTCCTCCGCTCCCCCGGCGCCCGGCTCCGCCCCGCTCACCTCGAGGCTGAAGTTCAGGCAGCGCCCCCGCAGCTCGCGCAGGAGGGCCCGGTCCACCTCGCCGCCTATCCCGGACGGGGCTCCGGTCACCTTCAGGCGGACGATCGCCCCGTCCAGCTCCTCCCGCGAGACCCGTTCCCGGATCGCCTCCGTGAGGTCCGCGCCGTCCATCCCGCGGGCGTCTATCGCGGGCAGGTCGATCATGGGGCGGGCCGCGATCGGGACGTGTTCGATCTCGAGCCCGTCCCCGGAGATCTCCACGAGCGCGAAGCCCGGCTCGAAGTCCACCTCGGCGAAGCTGAAGCGCTCGGTCGCCCCGGCGTAGCAGGAGGCCTTCCCGTGCCGGCCGAAGCCGTGGTAGTGGCCGAGCGCGACGTAGTCGAAGCCCAAGTCGAGCACGCCCTCCGGCAGGTCGACCTGGCCGAGCTCGTGCCCCTGGATCTCGAGCCCGGGCACGGTGCCGTGGGTGACCAGGATGTTCAGGTCGGCCTCCCCGTCGGGGTTCACCACGAGGTCGCGGTCGGCGACCGCCCCGTGCGGGAGCAGGGTCACGCAGACCGTGGCCCCCCCGGCCTCGAGCCGGACTTTATCCGGCTCGAAGCCGTAGGCGAAGTCCGCCCCGAGCAGGTTGGCGTAGGCCAGCGCCGCCGTCGTCGAGCGCAGGCGGGGGGTCTCGTGGTTGCCGGCGATCCCGACGTAGGGTATGTCCTCCCTCAGGATGCGGTGCGACTCCCGGAGGAAGTCCACGATGACGTGCGTCGCGGGCCGGATGGTGTCGAAGACGTCCCCGGAGTGGACGACGAGGTCCACGTCCCGCTCCAGGATCGCGTCGACGGCCCGGCGGTAGGCGTCGCTGGCGTCGACCTCCCGCTGGTTGCGGTGGGTCTTGGGGCAGAGCTTCGCGTAGCGGCTGTACCCCAGGTGGGTGTCCGAGACGTGGGCTATGCGCACCAGGGTTCAGCCCTCCAGACGGTCTATCCCGCGCAGGATGCGCGAGCCCCTCCCGTCGTATCTGCGGGCCCCGCCCCCGAGCTCCCTCTTCAGGACCCGGTACGGGTCCCCCCGCATCCCGTTGCGAAAAGACGCCCTCACCCTGTTCAGCTCCTCGATCACCTTCTCCTTCGGCACCCCCTCCACCAGCGCCCGCACCTCCGGCAGGGAAGGCGGGGTGTGCCCGAGGCTGCGGATCGTGGCCTGCACCTCCTCGGCTATGTCGAGGTTCCGGGAGCCGAAGATGTCCGTCCCCTGCCGGCCCATCAGAACCGGCGGGCGCGGGAAACGCCCGAAGACCGGAACGGCGTAGTGGGCGTGGCGCAGCAGCAGGCGCCCCTTCTCGAGCGAGAGCAGCTCCTCGCGGGTCGTCTGGGAGAACGAGCGGTAGCTGGCGTTCGTGATCTCCTCGTCCCCGATCCTGCCGTAGAGGCTCGTCGCGGCGTTGCCGACGACCTCGTCGTCGACCTTGCTGCGAAACTGCTGCGCTCCGAAGAGCGTCAGGTTTAGGTGCCGCCCGCGGGCCGAGATATCCACGAGCGTCTCCTTGAGCGGGGAGCTCTTCGCGCCGGAGGGCGCGTACTTGTTGAGCTCGTCGACGAAGATGATCAGCTTGTCCACCCCCAGCTTCCCCTGCTCGGCCATCTCCCAGATACGCCCGATGACGCTGGTGACGATCAGATCCTGCGGCACCCCGGAGAGCTGGGAGATGTCCACCACCCGCATCTCCCTGTCCTCGAAGGGGTCCTCCACCCGCGGCAGCCCGCCGTAGTCGACCCTCCCGTGCACCAGGAGCCCCGCGCACTTGCTCGGCAGGCCGCTGAAGCGGTTGTACGCCTTGCGGATCGTCGCGAGGTGGTGTCCGTGCCAGGCTGAGACGGTCTTGCCGTCGTCCTCGGCGTCCTGGACGTAGTCTTCTATCTCGCGCATGAGGCCCTCGTAGTCCGCCATGGTCCTTATATCGCGGGCCTTGAGCTCCTCGACGAAGCCGCGGAACTTGTCGTCGTAATCTGCGGGGTCGAAGATCCTGCCGGCGTAGGGCAGGACGTCCCCGAGCTCCCAGACGATCGGGTATACGCACCCGCTCTCCGCCGGGGTGTTGCGCAGCGTGTTGAGCTCGCCGGCGGAGACGGAGGCGGCGTCCAGGGTTCCCACCTCACCACGGACCCCGTAGCGCAGCGGGGCGAAGACCCTGAAATTCTCGAAGGGCCTCTCCTCGAGCCCGAGCGCCCGGTACATCCGGCGCTCTTCCTCGCTCAGGCCCCCCTGACCGGCCCGCTCGTAGCGGGCGGCGAGATCCGGGGCATCCTGCGGGGGCTCGACCGGCTTGTCCAGGAACAGCAGGTCCGCGCCTTTGACGTTGAACATCAGGGCGGCGACCTTCTTGTCGGGGACGTTCTGGAAGATGCTCGCGATGGTGAAGAGGGCGTGGCTGGTCTTGGTGGAGAGCCCGCTCATGCCGGTGATGTTGAGGTGGCCGGCCTCGGGCCCGAGCAGGTAGTCCTCGTCGACGTACAGCGGGGTGCGCTGCGGGTCCCCGTCGACCTCGTTGCCGTTCTCGTGCAAAAGCAGCGGGATCCTCCTGCCGGAGAAATCCTCCACCCCCAGGGCGAACTCTATCGCCCGGCGGGTGGCGAAGTAGACCGGGCCGCTCCTGACCGGCCGCCGGCTCTTCCGGCCCGGATCGCGGTGGCAGGTGTCGAGGACGCGGGCGCACCACACCAGGATCTCGACCCGCTCGGAGAGCGCCTCCAGCGCCGGGTCGCCGTCGTAGGCGTAGAAGTCGTCGAGGAAGCTCTCGAGGTCCGAGTAGCGCCGGGGGTCGTCGAGGACGGCGATGGCCGTGGCGTCCTCGCTCTCGGCCGCGACGATGTGCCCGATGTCCAGACGGCGGGCCGCCTCGGTCTCGGCCGTCCAGAAGTAGAACTCGTGGGCCGTGGCCGGGTACTCTTCGCTGGTCACCACGCGACCCACCGGGCCGGATCTCTGG
Source organism: Rubrobacteraceae bacterium (assembly GCA_023511405.1). Lineage (GTDB taxonomy): Bacteria > Actinomycetota > Rubrobacteria > Rubrobacterales > Rubrobacteraceae > Rubrobacter_E > Rubrobacter_E naiadicus. Next base: position 3,107 of record JAIMBO010000020.1, on the reverse strand, counting down.
TCTATGAACTCCGGGTGTATCATCCTCGTCCTCCCTCGAGAGCCGCGATCTCGCGTTCGAGCCTGTACCGGGCGCGCCTGCCCTCCTCGAGCAGGGGCTTGAGCAACCGCTCGACGTGGGCGATCGGGTAGATCATCGAGTGCCAGCGGGGGTCGGGTTTTGCGAGCGGGGCCCGCTCGGCGAGCAGCCAGCGGCTCACCTCGTCGAAGACGTCGGTGCTCTTCTCCCCGGAGGGGCTCGGCACGACCGTCTCGACCCGTACCAGCCCGGCGGTGGCGTCCGCCCCCTCCCCGGAGGCGTAGGCCGGGTGCAGCCTGACGTACCAGGAGGCCCGCTCCTCCTCCTCCCTCCCGGCCTCGACCCTCTCCTTCCGCCAGGGGGGGACGAAGGCCGTCGTCCTCATCCCTTCCTCCAGCTCGAGGAGCATCCGCGCCTCCTCCCCGCCGAAGAAGAGCCTCCTGGCCCCCTTGACCAGCCCGGCGGCGTTCGCCACCGGGAGCGGCAGCTGTCCGTCGACCGCGATCCAGCCGTCACCCGTCTCCATCTCGGCCCACCGGCGCAGGAGCTCGGCCTCGAGCGCCCCGCGCAACGCGTTCGCCCTGCGGTAGGCCCGGCCCTTGAGCGCCGGGTAGTCGGCCGGGTCCGTCTCACCGTGCAGCACGGAGTCCACGAGGAGCATCTCCTCCCCCGAGGAGATCGCCCCGGCGTCGGAATCGACGAGCGGGAGCCCGCTCTCCCGAAGGGTCTCGCCGAGCACCTGGATCCTCTCGTCCCCGCCGCTCACGGGCAGGATCACGGCCCGCAAAACCCGAGGTACGCCCTCCACCGGGAAATTTCTCAGCCTCCGGCCCTCGCGGCGCGCGATCCCGGCCGCCACCGTGGTCACGACGACCGGCACCGTACCGACCCGCCCGATCTCCTCGGTCCTCTGCACGCCGTCGAGGAAGTACTCGAACCTGCTCGTTTGAGCGGGCTCTCCGGGATCGCGGGCGACGACGGGATCGTGCTCGAAGGCGTCGAGCGTGCGGCTTCCACCTCCTCCGTCGGGTTCCTCCTCGAGACGGAAGCTTTCCCACTCGAGGTTCGCACCCCCGGCGTGGAAGCGCAGCCCGGCCTGCGAAGCCTGGCTGAATGCCTCCCCCAGCAGCCGCGCGAACTTTCCGGCCCCGCTCTCCGCCTGCATGCCCCCAAGTATACGCGGGCCCGGGGCGCGGGACTATCCCTCCACGCCGGGTTCCGGCACGGGGAGTTCGAAGTTGCGGCTCGCGAGCGCGAGCGCCCGGCGGAAACTCCGGCGCTCTTCGGGGGTGGCGGAGAGGTGCTCGCGGGCCATCCCAAGCACTTCCTTCGCCTCCGCGCGCCGCTCGTCGTCGTTGGGGATCACCTTCGAGAACGCGTACTCCAGATCCCCCTCGCGGGCGGCGTAAAAGTGGAACGGAAGCTCCCGCTGGCGACCGAGACCCGAGAGCGCAGCATCCCCCGAAACCCGCAGGACGTCGATGACGGTCGCCGCGGAGAGCACCTCCGTGGCGTCGTGGTAGATGCTGAAGGCTAGCCTCACCACCGGACCGAAGGACGTTCTGTAGAGCTCCAGGCGGCGCACGATGCGCGCCGGCCCCCGGGCCGACTCGATCTGCCCCTCCCCGGCGGCGACGACGACGTGCGCCCGCGGCGGGCGCATCGAACCGCGGGCGCGGGTGCCCATCAGGCGTGCCTGCGGCGCCTCCGCTGCCGCTGCAGCCAGGGTCCGGCGCAGTCGCTCCGGAAGCTTCAGCCCCGTCGAAGCCGACGTCCTATCGCTCATCGGCGAAGCGGCGGAAGAAGCGGGTGAAGTACGCCACGGTCTCGAAGTAGTCCTCGAGCCTGACGCACTCGTTGGGGGAGTGGATGCGGCTGCCGGCGAACGCCACGTTGCCGGTCATGACCGTAGGGATGCCGAGCTCGGTGGCGATGAGCGAGGTCGGGCCGCTGCCACCGATGGTCGGGTAGACGACGGCGTCGTCGCGGCCGCAGTCCTCCCAGGCGGCGACCGAGGTCTTCACGACCGGGGAGTCGACCGGGGTCTTGGCCGGCTCCACGCCGTGCATCTCGACGACCTCCACGTCGTCGAAGCCGTGCTCGTGGAGGTGCCGGCGCAGAAGCTCGACCACGGCCTTCGGGCTCTGTCCGGAGACGAGGCGGAAGTCCATCTTCACGAAGGCCTCTGCGGGGACGATCGTCTTCGAGCCGGGGCCGGTGTAGCCGGACTGGATGCCGGCGATGTTCGCCGTCGGGCGCAGCAGGTACTCCTCGAGCACCTCCCGTCCAGAGAGGTTCCGGTCGAAGGCGGAGACCCCCCAGGACTCCATGAGCGCCCTGCCGTCGAAGGGGATCTTCGCTATCGCCTCACGGTCTTCTTCGGTGGGCTCGTCGGCCATCTCCAGGAAGCCTTCGAGCGTGATCTCGCCGCGCTCGTCCTTTATCGTGCGCAGCACCTGCACCAGCCGCCAGACCGGGTTCGGCGCGATCCCGCCGTACATGCTGTGCAGATCGTGGGAGGCTCCGCGCGTCCTGAGCTCGACGTAGGCGAGCCCCTTGGTGCCGCAGCAGACGACGGGCCTCCCCCCTTCGTCCTTCGCCCCGCCCTCCCACAGGCAGGCGTCGGCGGCGAGCCTCTGCGCGTTCGACCTCACGAAGCTCCCCAGGTTGGGGCTCCCGATCTCCTCCTCGCCCTCGACCAGGAACTTCACCCGGAAGGGGAGCTCGCCGTAGAGCCTGCGGTAGAGCCTTATGGCCTGGATGCGAGAGAGCACGTCCCCCTTGTCGTCGGCAACCCCGCGGGCGTAGAGGACCCCGTCGCGCACGACCGGCTCGAAGGGGTCGCTCTCCCAGAGCTCCAGCGGCTCAGGCGGCTGCACGTCGTAGTGCCCGTAGGAGAGGAGCGTCCTCTCCCCCTCCCCGAGCTCCGCGTAGACCACGGGGTGACCTCCGGTCTCGACCACCTCGACCTCGGCGCCGAGCTTCTCGAGTTTCTGCCGGACCCACCCGGCACCCTCCCGGAACCGCTCGCCACCCTGAGCGGAGATCGAAGGTATCCGCAGGAACTCGACCAGCTCCTCGAGGAACCC
>JAIMBO010000019.1 GCA_023511405.1 Rubrobacteraceae bacterium | reverse complement strand
AGGGCGATCGAGAGCGGAGGCCGGGAAGCGGACGAGAAGGTCGATGAGCTGCTCGAAGCCGTAGAGCGGTTCATGAGAGTGTAGGAGATCGACGGGAAAGGAGAAGACGCTATGGTCGAGCGAACCCTGAACGTGGAGGGAATGAGCTGCGCTCACTGCAAGGCCGCCGTCGAGGGCGAGCTGAACAAGCTCGATGGCGTCGAGCACTCCGACGCGGACTTCGAGAAGGGCACCGTCGAGGTGCGCTACGACGAAAGCCGGGTGACCGATGACGACCTGAGGGCCGCTATCGAGGAGGCCGGCTACACCCTGGTCGCCTGATCCCCGAAAATGGCGGGGAGATTCGGTTGTACGCTCCGGATCTCCCCGCTCAGTGCCTGGGAGATGTTTCGTGGATAGGGGTAGGGGGTACGTGTACAAAACCCTTCGATCCGAAACCGGGAAGGAGACGAGAGCCGTGGACGATCTGAAGCCTGAAGAGACTTCATGATGAGCCCTCTCGAACAGTACGCGTTGCTCCTGGGGATGATCGCGGGTACGGCCGGGCTCGTGGGGTGTGTGTACCTGATCGGGCGCTCCTTCGGGAAGCCCCGGCGGGAGGAGGGCAAGGATGTCCCCGCCTCTTCCGGAAGGCTCTCCTCCGAGCCGGTCTGGGTACGCTACCACGTCCGGTATTACGGTCTCGCCCTGCTTTTCCTGGCCTTCGACATGGAGATGGCCTTCATGTACCCCTGGGCCGTCGTCTACAGGAAGGTGGGGCTGGAGGCCCTGCTGGACATGGGGGTGTTCCTCGCGATCCTGTTCCTGGGGCTGCTCTACGGCTGGAGCCAGGGGGCGCTGAAGCGCAGGTGATCACCGGGGCGCGCAAGGGGGAGACGTCCTGGCTCAGGCGGCTGGCCGCCCACGCCTCGTCGAAGGAGCTCGCGGCGTTCGTAGTACCCGGCCCCGAGGTCGCGCGTGCCTTAGGCCTCGATCTCGGGGCGGCTGGGCTTCGGGTGGTTCCATCCCCCCGTCACGCCAGCGTGCTCGTGGTCGTAGGCGGGCTGCCAGAAGGACTGCGGGACGCAGCCTCGGTGATCTATGCCCAGATGATGCGGCCCAGGGCCGTTCTCGTCCTGGGTTCCGATACTGCCTCCCCGCTACCCGGGCCGGACGTTTCGGCCCCCATGGATCAGGAATCGCTCTCGGCCGCGGTGGCGAGGCTGCGCCGGGCGTTCGCCGAGGGGGCCTGGGACCCGGGGGTGGAGTATTACGCACCGGAGGCGGCGGCGACCGAGACCCGCTACACCTGCCCCATGCACCCCGAAGTCGTGCAGAAGGAGCCCGGCGCTTGTCCCAAGTGTGGTATGGACCTGGTGCCGCGCGAAGTCTCCTCCGGAGAGAGTGACGGAGAGGAGGAGGAAGAAGAGGCCGGCGAACTGCACCACGGTTCGATGGACCATGGAGAGCACGGCTCCGGAGGCCACGAGCACATGGACCACACAGACATGGGGTTCATGTCGATGGTCGAGATGACCAGAGACCTGCAGCCCAGCGGCGACGGCCTCAGGATGGAGTGGGTGGAGGTCCCTTTCGGTCCGCTCTTCCCCGGGCTTCCCGGCGGGCTCGCACTCACCTTCACGCTCGACGGCGATACGGTGGCCTGCGTTCAGAGCGGGTCGGCGGTAGGGAGAGGGGGGAGATGTCTGCAGGGAGTTCCGGTGGACGATCTGTTGGAGCATCTGGGCCGGATCGATCCGCTCTCCCCGGTCGCCTACCGGGTGCTCGCCCTCAGGGCCGTCGAGAACGCGGCCGGGGTGGAACCCGCGCGGGCTACCGCGTACCTCGGGGCGCTGGAGCACGAGCGGGTGGTGAGCCACCTGGGATGGCTCTCAAGCTTCGGGTACCTGATAGGGTACGAGTGGTTGCATCGGCGGGCCGCTGGTCTGCAGCTCGCCCTGCTGCGCGACGATACCGGTGAGGGAGAGACGCTGTGGGGTGACCTGTCGGATCTCCTGCAGAGGCTGCGGGGTGCCCCGCTCTTGCGGCGCAGGCTGGAGGGCGTCGGACGTCTGCGTACGGCGCGGGCCGCAGAGTACCCGGGGCCGGTCTCCCGCGCCGCAGGGCTTCCCTACGATGTCCGCTCGGAAGAGAAAGCTTACCAGGATCTGGGCTTCGAGCCGGCCGTGCAGGAGGGGAACGACGCATACTCTCGTCTGATGTTGCACCTCGACGAGATGGAGCGGAGCCAGGAGATCGTCCAGGCCGTGGGTTCCGTCTCGGCGCCGGACGATCTGGGGGTGCAGGATGGCATCTCGGGAGAAGGTGCCGCCACGGTGGAGACCCCACGCGGTCCGGCGAGGCTCCGCGTGCGGATCGAGGACGGGATGGTACGCTCCGCGGAGCTCGAGACTCCCTCCGGGCGGCACGCGCAGCTCGTAGAGGATGTGGCCCTCGAGCACGAGGTCGCGGACGCGCTGGCCGGGGTTGCCTCGCTCGACCTCTCGCCGTGGGGGATGACGCGATGACGGTGTTCCTCGTGCTGGTGATGCTCTTCGCCGGGGCGTACCTCGTCGCCGTGCTCGAGGGATGGACTTCGACCGGACGCCTCAGGTTCGCCGGCCCGTTCTGGGCCGCCGTTGCACTCCTGGGACGCGAGTCGATCGTACCCCGCAAGCCGGACCGCGTCCTCTACGAGACCGCCCCCGTTCTGCTCCTCGTCTCGGCGGTGCTGGCGGCGGCGGTGCTCCCGCTCGGGCCGCACCTCGTCATCGCCGACCTCGCCACCGGCGCTCTGGCCGTCAACGCCGCGCTCGCTTACGTCATGGTGGCGCTCGTCATGGCCGGCTGGGGGCCGGACGGGGCGTACGCGATGGTCGCCGGCTGGCGCTTCCTCGGGCAGCTGGTCGCCTACTCCATGCTCATCGTCATGCCCATAACCGCGGTGGCGATGCGTGCCGGCTCACTCGTCACGACCACCATCGTCGAGTCGCAGGCCGGGATCTGGAACGCGCTCACCCAGCCGCTCGGGTTCGTGCTTTTCTTCCTGGCGGCGATGGCGGTCTGCTTCTTGCCGCCGTTCGACCTGCCCACCGCGCCGGGCGAGCTGGCGGGTGGGATCGAGGCCGAGTACGCAGGACCGCGGCTCGCGGTGGTGCGTCTGGCGCGCATGGTGCTCGTGGTGAGTCTCTCGCTCGCCGTCACGGTCTTCTTCCTCGGCGGGTGGCTCGGGCCTTTCCTGCCTGGCTGGGCGTGGACCTCCTTGAAGACGCTCGTGGTGGCGGCGACCATGCTCACGGCCGGGCGGTACGTCCCGAGGCTGCGCGGCGAGCACGTCATGGAGTGGGGCTGGAAGCTCGGCATACCGCTCGCGCTGGTCAACATATTCTGGGTCGGCATAACCCTGGTCCTGAGGAGCATGTGATGGCGCAGGCTTTCTTCACCGGTTTCTTCGGGCTCGCGGCGATCTGGTTCGGCGTGGTGGTCTTCCGCACCTCCTCGATGGTCCGCTCGGCGCTCGCGCTACTGTTCTCGCAGGCCGCCATCGGCGCGATGTTCCTCGCGATGCAGACCGAATTTTTGGGGGTGCTGCAGATCATGATGATGGCGACCGAGATGGCGATCATGGCGATCTTCATGGTCATGTACATGATGGACCCGGGTGGACTCGGCGGGATGGACATGACGCACCAGAAGCGCCTCTCGATAGCCGCGGGCATCTTTGGTGGGGCCGCCGCGGTCGCCGTCTCGTTGCTCGGCGGGTGGGGGCCGGTCGGCCCGTCCACCATGCCGGAGGCTCAGGTCGCCGCGCTCGGGGAGGAGCTCCTGGGACGCTCGATGCTCGTCTTCGAGACCGCGGGGATCACCATCCTGACGGCGATGATCGCCGCGACGGCGGTAGCCATAGAGAGGAGGCGATGATGGCTACGCTGCTGGTCGCTCTGGTCGCCGGGGCGGTGCTCTTCGGGATCGGGCTCTACGGCGCCCTCTCCCAGACGAACCTGGTCATGATCATGATGGGCGTCGAGCTGATGCTTGGGGCGGCGATGGTCAACCTGGTGGCTTTCTGGCGCTTTTTGCACCCCGCAGCCTACTCCGGGCAGATGTTCGTCCTCATCGTGATGACCGTGATGGCGCTCGAGATGGCGGTGGGCTTCGGCGTGGGCACGGCCCGCTTCCGCTCCAGAGGGTCGGTGGAGATGGAGGAGGCGGAGGATCTCAAGGGATGACGGTAGCCGCCCTCACCATCCTGGGCCCCCTCGCCGCGCTCGTCGCGATCCTTCTCTTCCGACGTGCCCCGGCCGCACTGGCCCTGCTCGGGGCCGGGGTGGAGGTGGTCTCCGCCGCGGTCACGCTGGTCCGGGTGGCTGGTGGAGCGAATTTCTCCGCGGCGCTGCCCGGGCTTCCGGGTTTCCCGCTCAGGATCGTGGTCGAGCCGCTCACGGCGATGCTCGCCGTGCTCGTCGCGGTAGTGAGCGTGCTGGTGATGGTCTACGCGGTGGGTTACATGGAGGGAGCGCGCGGCAGGGTGCGCTTCTTCGCCAAGATGTCCTTCTTCGCCGCCATGATGCAGACGCTCGTCGTGGCCGGCGACTGGGTCCTGCTTTTGGCGGCGTGGGAGCTCATCGGTCTGGCCTCCTACCTCCTGATCGGATTCTCCCACGAGAAAGGGAGGACGGGGTCTGCGGCCACCCGTGCCTTCCTCTACACCCGCACCGCAGACCTGGGGCTCTACGTGGCGGTCTTCGTCCTGATCTCGCGCTCCGGCACGAGCGAGATCTCCGGGACTTTCGGTGTCGGTGGTCCGGCCGCCTTCGCCGCGGGGATCTTGCTCCTGCTCGCCGCGGCGGGCAAGTCGGCGCAGGTCCCGCTCCAGGGCTGGCTGCAGGACGCGATGGTCGCGCCCACCCCCGTCACCGCCTTCCTCCACTCGGCCACCCTGGTGGCGGCGGGGGCGATACTCCTGATCCGGACCTTCCCGCTGCTTTCGCCCGGGGTGCTCCTCGTCGTCGGGCTCCTCGGCGGCGTGACCGCCGTGGCGACCGGCGTGACCGCGGTGGCCGAGCGCGACCTCAAGCGCCTTTTGGCGGCCTCGACCTCCAGCCAGTACGGGTTCATGCTGCTCGCTCTCGGGGCGGGCTTTCCGGCGGCCGCGCTCTTTCACCTCGCCGCCCATGCTGCGATGAAGAGCGCCCTGTTCGCCGGCTCGGGCATCTTCCAGCGCGCCCGGGGCTCGACATCCTTCTCCGATCTCGGAGGAAGCGGGCGCGAGCGACCCCTCGTCTTCACCGCCTTCACGGTCGCCGGGCTCGCGCTCGCCGCCGTCCCGCCGCTCGCCGGGTACTTCTCCAAGGACGCTATCGTCGCCGCCGCCTACGAGTCCGGCTACGGCTTCGTTCTCTTCCCGCTCGCGCTCGCCGGGGCTCTTCTGACCGGAGCGTACGTCGCACGCGCTCTGAGGCTCCTGTGGCGGGGCGAGAAGAGAGAGGAGCCCGTCGCCGGTATGCGGTGGATGTGGGCTGGGCTCGCCTCTCTCACCGTGCTGGCCGTCTTCGTGGGGTTCCTGAAAGGAGCTCTCTCCGGGCTGATCGGGGAGGAGATACCGGACGAGCTGGTGACCACGGTCGTCGGTACCGCCGCCGCCTTCCTCGGGTTGTTTCTGGGATGGACCTTCACCGCAGATCGTTTGCTCGGCCCGCTGCGCGCGGCCGCAGAGAACGGGTTCCGCCTCGCGGGCGGAGTGGACGCGCTGGTGGCGAAACCGGCGCTCGCGCTCGCCGAAGCGGTGCGGGTCGCCGACGAGCGTGGGATCGACGGTGTGATCTTCGCGCTCGTACGTGGCGCCCGCGGTCTCGGTGAGCGTGTCCGCGCGCTGCAGAGCGGGCTGGTGCACAGGGAGCTCGCGCTCGCGGCGGGCGGGATGGCGCTGTTGCTGGTGTTCCTCGCGGTCGAAGCCATGAGAGGCCTGTAGGAGGAGGTTTTGGTGTTCCCGGTCGTCTCCGTGACCCTGTTCGTCCCGCTTCTGGGAGCGGCGCTCTTGGTCGTGCTGCGCAAGATCCCGCCGCGCGGCGCGCACGCCATCGGTCTCGTCTCTTCCGGGCTTGCGCTGGCCGGGTCGGGGTTGATGTGGGTGCGCGGCGTCTCGGGGGCGGGGTTCTCCCAGGTCGAGGAGGCCTCCTGGATGCCCTCGATAGGGGTGGCCTACCGTGTGGGTGTGGACGGGATAAGCCTGCCGCTCGTGCTGTTGACAGCGGTGCTGTTCTTCCTGGCCCTGGTCTTCTCCGTCGGGGTCGAGAGGGACGCCCGCTCCTACGTGGCGCTGTTTTTGCTGCTGGAGACGGCGTGCATCGGGGTCTTCGTCGCTCTGGATACGATCCTCTTCTACGTCTTCTTCGAGGTCACGCTGGTCGCGATGTACTTCATCATCTACGGCTGGGGTTACGAGGAGCGCCGGCGCGCCGCGATCACGTTCTTCCTCTACACCCTGCTCGGGAGCCTGCCCTTGCTGCTCGCGATCCTCGTCCTCTACGCCGGGAGCAGCCCGCACACCTTCGACGTGCAGAAGCTCGTGGCCTCACCGCCCCTGACGGGGCTTGCGGCCGCGTTCGCCTTTCTCGCCATGCTGGTCACGTTCGCGATCAAAAGCCCCATCTTCCCGGTGCACACCTGGCTGCCGCTGGCGCACACCGAGGCCCCGACCGCGGGCAGCGTCATACTGGCGGGTGTCCTGCTGAAGATCGGGACATACGGTCTGATCCGGTTCGCCCTGCAGATGACCCCCGACGCCTTCCGGGTCGCGGCCCCCTACGTGGCGGGGATCGCGGTTGTCAGCGCTCTCTGGGGGGCTTTCGCCGCCCTGGCCCAGAAGGACCTCAAACGGCTCGTCGCCTACACGAGCGTCAACCACATGGGCTACGTCTTCCTGGCCGTCGCGGCGGCCGCTGCGGCAACGAGCGCGCAGGTGAGGACGCTCGCGCTCGACGGGGCCGTGCTGCAGATGGTGAGCCACGGGCTCGTGACCGGCGCGTTGTTTTTAGTGGTCGGTGCGTTGCAAGAACGGGCACACACGCGCGAGATGGGCGCCTTCGGCGGGCTGTTGCGGGTCACGCCGGCGCTGGGGTGGTTCTTCGTCCTCTTCTCCTTCGCCTCGCTCGGGCTGCCGGGGCTCGCCCACTTCCCGGCGGAGTTCCAGATCTTTCTCGGCTCGTTCCGGGTGTACCCGGTCGCGGCGGCGGTCGCGCTGGTGGGGATCGCCGTGACCGCCGGGCTGTACCTGCGCGCGATACGGGTCTCCTTCTTCGGCAGGCCCGACGGGTGGCTGCAGGGGATGAGGGATCTCGGGGTGCGAGAGGTCCTGGCGACGGCGCCGCTCCTTGCTCTGACCATCGTGGTCGGGGTCTACCCGGCCCTGATCCTCGGCGTCGTACACCATACGACGAAGGCGATGGGGTTGTGATGTCGCTCGCCCGGATGGCGCACGATCTCACGCTGCTCGCGCCTCAGCTCGCGGTGCTTTGGGCGGCGGTGGGCGCGCTCGCCTTCGAGATGCTACGTCTGCCGAAGGTGGCGCTCGTCTACACGGTGGTCGGGCTCTTCTCGGCGGCGGGTCTGGCCGTGGCGTTCCTGGGGACGCAGACGAGCGTCTTTACCGGGACCTACCGGGTGGACTCCCTGAGCCTGTGGGCCGTGATCGTGCTCTCGAGCGCGACGGCTTTCGTCGCGGTGCTCGCCCGCCGCGAGGTCGGGGGCACCGACCGCGAGGGTACGGTCTACGCACTGCTCGCCTTCACGTTGCTGGGGGCGATCATGCTCGCCGGAGCGGGGGATGTGATGTTCCTGGTGCTGGGCGTGCTGCTCTCCAGCCTGGGGTCCTTCGCCCTGGTGGCCTACCCCAGGGACGACCGGGCGACCGAGGCGGCGATGAAATACTTCGTCTTCGGATCGGTCGCCGAGGCGGTCATGATCTTCGGCCTCACCTACTGGTACGGAGCTGTAGGCTCGACTTTGCTCTCCGAGCTCCCTTCACTCAAGGGATACCCGCTCGCGGCGGCGTTCGGGCTGGTCGCTGTCCTGGTGGGGCTCGGGTACAAGGCGTCCTACGTCCCGTTTCACTTCTGGGCACCCGATGCCTACGAGGGCGCTCCGGTCTCGATCGCGGCGTTCCTGTCGATAGTGCCGAAGGTCGGAGCGATCTTCGCTCTCGCCCAGGTCGTGCACGACCTGCCGGAGGGGCTCGTCGCCTGGCAGTTGGTGGTGGCGGTCCTCGCCGCCTTCTCGATGACCTACGGCAACCTGGCGGCGCTCGTGCAGGAGAGGATCGTGCGACTTCTCGCCTACTCCTCGATAGCGCAGGCCGGGTACTTCCTGCTCGGCATCGTGGACGTGGGGCAGGGAGCACTGGCCACGCGCTCCCTCGTCGTATTCGCCGCCGCCTACGCCGCGATGAACCTCGGGGCCTTCGCCGTGGTCCTGCAGGCGGGGAGGCGCATCGGAGACTTCACCGGGTTGTGGAGGACCTCGCCGTGGGCGGCCGGGGCGATGGTGGTGTTTTTGTTCTCTCTCGTCGGGGTGCCGCCGCTCGCAGGGTTCGTCGGGAAGTTCCTCCTGTTCGGGGCGGCGATAGACGCCGGTTATACGTGGCTCGCGGTGGTGGCGATCCTCAACAGCGTGCTCTCTTTGGGGGTCTACCTGCGGGTCGTCGTCCCCATGTTCCGGGAGCCCAAGAAGGCCCCCGCTTCTCCGCCGCTGGTCGTCGCGGTCTGGGGGGTGGCCTTCTTCGCCACCGCAGCCATCGGGATCGCGGCGCAGGTCCTGCTGGGACGGGTGGTATAGACTGGAGGACCGTTCGATGCACTATTCGGAGGAGTTTCAGAGATGAGTCGGATGGAGGTCTTCTCGGATCTGAGGAACTGGCAGGCGCGGCGCTACGCCGTCGCCGCGCTCGCGGGTCTCGTCTGGCTGGTGGTCTCCGGTGTTCCCACCGGCCTGATAAGCACCCCGATCTACCACCGGATGATACCGGCCACGTGGTGGGACTACACGTTCTGGGTGGCCGGGGCGGTGCTGGGAGGGTTGCTGCTGGCGACCTACGTGAACCCCGCGCCCGTCTCCGGACGGTCCGGCACCGAAGGGGGACTGCTCGGCGGTATCTTCTCGGTGTTCGCCATAGGATGTCCTGTGTGCAACAAGCTCGTCGTGCTGGCCCTCGGGGCGAGCGGGGCGCTCACCTACTTCGCTCCGATCCAGCCGCTGCTCGGTTTCTTCTCCGTGGGGATGTTGCTCTATGCCCTCTATCGCCGGCTCGAGGGCGAGCGTGCCTGTCCGGTCGGCAGGGGGTAGAGCGAGGCTCCGCCCATGGGCGTCAGGGTGCTGGTGGTGGAGGACGAGAGGAGCCTGGTGAGGCTCCTGCGGGCCTACCTGGAGCGGGAAGGCTTCGAGGTGTACGAGGCTTTCGACGGCAGGGCCGGGCTGGATCTCGCGGGTGAAGTCCGGCCCGATGTCGTCGTCCTCGACTGGATGTTGCCGGAGCTGGACGGCCTGGAGGTGCTGCGCAGGCTGCGGCGTTTCTCGGATGCCTACGTGATCCTGCTCACTGCGCGCGTCGAGGAGACGGACCGTATCGTCGGTCTCTCGGCCGGAGCGGACGACTACCTGCCCAAACCTTTCTCTCCGGGTGAGCTGGTCGCCCGCGTGAGGGCCATGCTGCGCAGGCCGCGTTCCGGGACGGGACCGGAGGAGGAGCCTCTGCGCGTCGGTGAGCTCAGCATCGACCCTTCCAGGCGCGAGGTGCGTCTTGGGGGTAGGGAGATCGCACTCACCGCGATAGAGTTCGATCTCTTGGCGGCGCTCGCCTCCCGTCCCGGGCTGGTCTTCTCCCGCGCGCAGCTTCTGGAACGGGTGTGGGGCGAGGGGTATTTCGGGGATGATCACGTGGTGGACGTGCACATCGCCAACGTGCGCAAGAAGCTGGGGGAGGACGCCGCGCATCCGCGTTACATAGAGACGGTGCGCGGCGTGGGTTACAGGATGAGGAGATGAGAGGTCCCTCCCGGATGGGGTTCCGGGGTCTGCTGCCCAGGCTCTTCGCCTCGCACCTGGTCGTGGCCCTGGTGGGGACGCTGACCTTCCTGGTCGCGGTCTCTGTCGTGGCGCCGTTGCTCTTCGGCAACCTCATGCAGGGTCCGATGGGTCCCTCACACATGATGAGCATGGGCCAGATGATGGACTCCGTCTTTAGGGCCTTCGCGCGTACGCTCCTCTACTCGCTCGCCGTCGCGGCGGTCGCCGCGATAGCGGTCGCCGCAGTGACGGGGATGTTCGTTGCGCGCAGGATCGTCGGTCCCCTGCGGGCGATGAGCCGGGCGACACGCCGCATAGCGGCCGGACGTTACGACGAACGCGTACCCGTGCGCGGCGACGACGAGCTCGGTGAGCTCGCCGAGAGCCTCAACGCGATGGCCCGGACCCTCCAGGCCACCGAACAGCGCCGGCTCGACCTCATCTCCGACGTTTCCCACGAGCTGAGGACTCCTCTGACGGTGATCGAGGGGTACATGGACGGGCTGATCGACGGTGTGGTCGAACCCTCGGAGGAGACCTGGTCTCTAGTGCGCGCCGAGGCCGGCCGTCTGCACCGTCTGGTGGACGAGATGCAGGAGCTCTCCCGGGCGGAGGCCGGCGGACTCCCCCTGCACCTGCGGGAAGTCTCGCCAAGGGAGGTCGTGGAGCAGGCCGCCGGTCTCCTCGGGCCGCTCTTCGCGGAGAAGGGCGTGAGGATGGAGGTCTCCGTCCCTGAGGATCTACCGCCGGTGCTCGCCGACCGGGACCGGGTCGTGCAGGTCCTGGACAACCTGCTCTCCAACGCGCTGAAGTACACGCCGTCCGGAGGCGAGGTCTCCCTGTCGGCGCGTCGGGCGAAGGACGAGGTGTCTTTCCGGGTCACCGATTCCGGGGAGGGCATAGCACCCGAACATCTGCCGCACCTCTTCGAGCGGTTCTACCGGGTGGAGGGTTCCCGATCACGCGAGAATGGCGGGGTCGGGGTGGGGCTCACCATCTGCCGGACGCTCGTCGAAGCGATGGGCGGCAGGATACACGCCGAGAGCGACGGTCCTGGCAGGGGGGCGGCTTTCGAGTTCACCTTGCCCGTGGCTCCCCGGAGAGAATCTTGATCCAGGCTTGATCTTTTCTCGAGCGGTGCTTGATCTGCGCGTACTACATTCTCTTCGTGAGACAAAACGACAAACGGAGGTACGACAATCATGATGGGCGGGTTCGGATTCGTGTGGATGATCGTCCCGGCGTTGCTCCTGATAGGCGTCATAGCTCTCGTAGTATGGGCCTTGGCCAGGGCCTTCCCGGTCTCGCGTGACGGGGATTACCCGCGGAGGGACAGAGCGGAAGAGATCCTGGAGGAGCGCTTCGCCCGCGGCGAGATCACTACTGAAGAGTACAGGGATTCGCTGAGGGTGCTGAGGGAGAAGTCCGGGAAGAGGGTCTGATGACGGACGGGGACTGGAAGGAAAGAGTGGTGTGTGAAGATGGCTAAGCTGAGCCGCCGGGAGTTCTTCGGGCTCGCGGGGTTGGGGACGGGGGCCCTCGTCCTGGGTGCCTGCGGGAGATCTTCGGGTTCCGGAGCGGGCGCCGGCACCTCCCGCACTACCCCTGCTCCGTCCGGCACCAGAGAGTACGCGCTCGATGTCTCGCCGGCACAGGTCAGGATCGGCGGGCGCCGGGTGAAGACCTGGACCTACGGGGGAAACCTGCCGGGGCCCGAGATCCGGGTGAAAGAGGGAGAGCGGCTTCGGGTGAAGGTGAAGAACGCTCTGCCGGAGGGTACGACGGTACACTGGCACGGGCTCCCCATCCCCAACGGGATGGACGGTGTCCCGTACGTCACCCAGAAGCCGATAAAGCCGGGCGGGGAGTTCGTCTACGAGTTCACGGTCCCCGTCTCCGGCACCTACTTCTACCACAGCCACGTCGGGCTCCAGCTCGACCGCGCCCTCTACGGTCCGCTCGTCATCGAGCCCAAAAAGGAATCGCTCTCCTACGACCGCGAGTACACGCTCATGCTCGACGACTGGCTCGACGGGGTGCGGGGTACTCCCGAGGACGCGATGAAGCGCCTCAAGTCCGGAGGGAGCGCGATGATCGGGATGGGCGGTATGGGAGGCATGGGAGGTATGGGAGGCATGGGTGGGGGCATGCGCGGTATGTCCGGGATGGGGGGCGGGAGCGAACCCCGCCAGTGGACGCCGGATATCGTCTACCCCTACTACCTGATCAACGGCAAACCCCCGGATTCTCCCGAGGAGCTCATGGTGAAGCGCGGGGAGCGACTCCGGCTGCGCTTCATCAACCCGGCGAGCGCGACGATCTTCAGGGTGGCCCTTGCCGGTCATCGCATGACCGTGACACACACCGATGGGCAGCCGGTCGAGCCGGTAGACGTCGACGCTCTGCGGATCGGACCGGGTGAGCGTTACGATGTGATCGTCGAGGCGAACAACCCGGGTGTCTGGCAGCTCGCGGCACAGGCCGAGGGGACGGAGAAGATGGGACGTGCGATCCTGCGCTACCGGGGAAGCTCGGGCTCCGCTCCACCGGCAGGCCAGAAGCCGCCCGAGTTGGGAAAGAAGCTCCTCCTGTACGGTATGCTCAGGGCAGCCTCTGGGGTCGACCTGCCTTCCGGGAGCCCGGATCAGGTGACACCCGTCACCCTCTCCGGGAACGAGCGGCGCTACGTCTGGAGGATCAACGGGAAGTCCTTCCATCCGGGACCCAACGCCACACCGGACCCGATCACGGCCGGAAGGAACAAGCACATCCGCTTCGAGTTCATGAACATGTCCATGATGCCCCATCCGATGCACCTGCACGGACACTCCTTCCAGGTGGACAACGGTACCGGAAGGGGACCGTTGAAGGACACCGCCATCGTCGACCCGATGCAGAGGTTCGCCGTCGACTGGTACGCGGACAACCCCGGAGACTGGGCCTTCCACTGCCACCACCTCTACCACATGGAGGCCGGCATGATGCGGGTGGTCAGGGTGTGAGAATCCCTCGAGCCCGCCTCCCGTGGCACTTGCCCGGATATATCTACATTCGTTAGAATGTAGATATGAATGATGACAGGTGCGAACTGCTTTGCGTGGATGCTCCGAGGGCGGAGGCGATTCGCGAGAAGCTACTGACGGAGAAGAGGGCGCAGGAGGCCGCCGGGAGGGCCAGGGCTCTCTCGGACCCGACGCGGCTCACGCTGGCTGCGGCGCTCGGGGAGGCCGGGGAGCTCTGCGTGTGCGATCTGTCCTGGATAGCGGGGCGCGGGCAGGGGTTGGTCTCGCACCACCTTCGGGTGCTGCGTTCGCTGGGGTTGGTACGCTCCAGGCGTGAGGGGAAGATGGTCATGTACTCGCTCACGGAGCGCGGGGCTTCGCTGCTCTCGGCTGTGCTTGGTGAGGAGATCGGGGTGTGAGCGGGCGGCCGGTCCGGGTGGGGCGAGGGCCCCTGCAGGGGGTAGAGGAGCGGATGCGTCTGGTGAAGAGAGCCAGGCTTTTGGCCCGGCTGGGGCTCGTCTGGCACGGGATAGAGGCCGGCGTGGCCATAGGGGCGGGGATCGTGGCGGGATCCATAGCCCTGATCGGCTTTGGAGCCGATTCGCTGATCGAGGCGGCCGCCGGGATCGTCATCCTCTGGAGGTTCGCTTCCGGGAGGATCTCGTCGGAGGGTGCCGAGAGGCGGGCGCAGAGGATGATCGGGCTCAGCTACTTCCTGCTCGCGGCTTACGTCGGGATCGAGTCCGGAAGGACGCTCTTGCTGCAGGAGCATCCGGCGACGAGCCGGGTAGGGATGGGGTTGTCCGTCGTTACGCTGCTCATCATGCCGCCGCTTGCCCGGGCGAAGGCTCGAGTTGGTGAGGAACTCGGATCGGCGGCGGTCAAGGGCGAGGGCACCCAGAACATGCTCTGTGCCTACCTCTCCGCCGCGTTGTTGATCGGGCTCGGAGCCAACGCCCTGTTCGGGTGGTGGTGGGCCGATCCTCTGGCGGCGCTCGTGATCGCGGGGGTTGCGGTGAGGGAGGGGCTGGAGTCCTGGCGTGGGGAGCAGTGCGGCTGCTACGCCGGGGAAGAGCCTGATCGCCGCGAGGATGGCCGCACTCGTCGAGCGCGATGACCGAAATCTGGTGCACAAGGGGTTACGTCTCGGGTGGTTTCGTGCGACCGGCGCTTTGTTGTTTTCGAAGAATTTTTGAAGAAGCGCGCGGCGGCGAAGCAAGGTGGTTCGTGGGATAATCCATAAGGTTTGACTTTGCGCCGCACATACGCCGTCGTGCTGGCGGCCCTGCTGGTCGTCTTCGTGTCGTTCCACCCGCAGTCGGCGGGTGGAGGATGCGGTCCGGACGGATGCCAGCAGCCACCACACGCGTCTTCCGCCGCCTGTCCGGCTTCCTGCGCTGCGGCGATCCTCGCCGCCTCCGTCGTGGCTTTCGCCTTCGCCGCATTCTGCGGGAGGCGGCCAGCAGATCAGAGGCCACCCGCAGAGTTTTACCTCGCCCCAGATCCGCTCCCTCCCTGGAATCTCCTCACAACTGTCTAAGAGAGACGATTGCAATACACCCGCAGGCGAGCGTCGCCTGCGAGTGCGAGGTGGTTCCACGATCCCAAGAGGAGAAAAACTTGAGCAGGAACGACAGCCGGGGCCGGAACCGCGGTACGGGTGAGCGTGCTTCGGTAAAACGCAGGAACCCGAACGGAACCAGATCGATCGGGCTCGGAACGGTAGCGGTGGTCGTGGTTATCGTCGTCGCGGCGATGGTCGGCGCTCTGGCCTGGCTCTCACGCCCCAACCCCTACGAGCCTCAGGCTAACTTCAATAGCAACGGGGGCACAGGCCAGCCCATAGACGGGATAAAGTGCGCAACCAGCGAGCAGCTCCTCTTCCACATCCACGCCCACCTCGACATCTTCGCCAACGGCAGGAAGGTCAGGGTGCCCTCCCAGATAGGCATCCCCGGAAAGTGCATCTACTGGCTGCACACCCACGACTCCAGCGGCATAATCCACGTCGAATCCCCGGTCCAGCGCACCTACACCCTGGGCGACTTCTTCGATATCTGGGGTGCTCCGCTCTCCAGGAACAAAGTTCTCTCGTTCGATGTTAGCCGCTCAGAGCCGCTCCGCGTCTACGTCGACGGCAAACTTTACAAGGGGGATCCTCGCAAGGTCCCGATCAAAGAACACGAGGAGATAGCGCTGGTAATCGGCAAGATGAAGGGCAAGCCTCCCGCGTCTTACGAGTTCCCGCCCGGCGACTAGTCCAGGGTGGAGGCAGGGTCGAAACCCTGCCTCCGTATCATATTTGAAGAATTCTTCAGATGTGAGAGAATCATTCTCATGACGCACTTCAGGGAAGCTTCGCCGGGGGAGCGGCTGCTTGAGCCGCGGGACGTCTTGAGCGGGGAGATGGGTCGGGTGGACGAGAGGATCGCGGGCCTGATGGGGGCGCTCTCCGGCCCGACGCGGGTGAGGGCGCTCTTCGCGTTGCTGGAGCACGGCGAGCTCACGGCGGGAGAGCTGGCGAAGGTGGTCGGGATGAGCGGGTCCGCGACGAGCCATCAGCTCAGGGTGCTCAGGGACCTCGGGCTGGTGCGGCGGCGCAGGGAGGGCAAGAGGGCCTTCTACGCGCTCGTCGACGACCACCTCGGGGTACTGCTCCGGGAGGCGCTCTATCACGTGGACCACGCGCGGCTGTTCGAGCCGGGGAGGCGCCGTTGAGCGGCCGCGAGCACGGAGGCATCGTGCACCTGCTCTCGCATCTTCTTCCGTTCGGGCACGCGCACGAGAGCCACGAAGGCGTGGACGAGGCGCTCGAGGCGAGTGAGGAGGGCATAAGGGCGCTCAAGATATCGCTGGTGGGGCTCATGCTCACCGCGCTCTTGCAGCTTTTGGTGGTCGTCTTCTCGGGCTCGGTCGCGCTGCTCGCCGACACCATCCACAACTTCGGGGATTCGCTCACCTCGCTGCCGCTGTGGCTCGCGTTCGCGCTCGGTAAGAAAGCGGCTGACCGTGCACACACCTACGGCTACGGGAGGGCCGAGGATCTTGCGGGGGTGGCGATCGTCGCGGTGATCTTCTTCAGCGCGTGCGTAGCCGCCTACGAGTCTATTGAGCGTCTGATCCACGGCTCCGAGGTCTCGAACGTCGGGTGGGTCGCGCTCGCCGCCGTGATCGGCTTTCTCGGCAACGAGTTAGTGGCGCAGTTTCGCATCGGGGTGGGGAAGAAGATCGGGAGCGCCGCGATGGTCGCCGACGGGCAGCACGCCCGCGTGGACGGGTTCACCTCGCTCGCGGTGCTCGTCGGGGCCGGGGGAGTCTGGCTCGGGTACCCGGTCGTGGATCCCATCGTGGGCATCCTCATCACCATCGCCATCCTGTTCATCGTCAGGGATTCGGCGCTCTCGATGTGGCGCCGGATGATGGACGCCATAGAGCCGGAGATCCCCGAGACGATAGGCCGGGTCTGCGGGAGGGTGCCCGGCGTCGAGGGTGTGGAGAGTGTCCGGGCCCGCTGGGTCGGGCATCGGGTCCATTCGGAGGTGTGCGTGTTGCTGCCGCCGGCGATGACGCTGGAAGAGGCGCGCGAGGTGGAGCGGCGGTTGCGGGAGGCCGTCCGGGAGGCGATGCCGAAGCTCGGGCGGCTGGTCGTCGAGATCGCGCCCGCGCGGAGGAGGTGAGGTGCTCGTGGAGCTCGTTACGCCGAGGCTCGTTCTCAGGGAGTTCTCGCCGCAGGAGCTGGATACGCTCGCGCGCCTCGATGCCGAGGAGACGACCCGCGGTTTCGGTTGGGCGGGGGGCGTTGATCGCGACGGCGTGGCGGCGGCCCTCGAGAGGTGGCTGGGTCTCTATCCTCGCGGTCTCGGGCAGCTCGCGATGGTCCACCGCGAGGACGGCGCGCTCATCGGGCACTGCGGGCTCGAACCGGCGGACGGCGGGCGTATCCTGCTCTCTTACGCGCTCTCGAAGGAGTACTGGTGCATGGGCCTCGCCCCCGAGGCCTGCCGGGAGGTGCTGCGATACGGCTTCGAAGAGCTCGGGCTCGAGGAGATCTGGAGCCACACCGGTGCGCGCCGGCGTGCCTGGAGGGGGATGATGGAGCGGCTCGGGATGGAGCTGCGCGAGGAGTTCGGGGGGATGGTCCGGTACGCCGTGCTTCGGGAACGTTTCCGGGAGGCATCGTAATCTTCCCCGTGAGACGCCTGTCCCGTCGGCCTGGTTGTGGCAATATCTCGGTGATGGGATTGGAGGAGAGCAGACCGGGGTCCGAGAGCGCGGCCTTCGCCGGGAAGGTAGGGGGTAGGTTCTGGGATGTCGACGTGGTGCGGGGGATCGCCATGGTCCTGGTCGCCACCTACCATTTCGTCTACGATCTGGACTTCCTCGCCGGCTATCCCGTGAACGCGGTGGGCATGTTCTGGGGCAACTTCGCAGATACGAGCGCCTTCATGTTCGTGTTTCTGGCCGGGCTCTCGCTCGCCTTGAGCCACCAGAGGGCGCGCATGAAGGTGGGACCGGAGGCGAACCTCTTCCCGAAGTATCTGCGGCGGGGCCTGAGGATCTTCGGCTACGGCATGGGGATAACGGTGGTCTTCTGGCTCCTCGGAGCGGGGGTCGTCATCTTCGGCATACTGCACATGCTCGGGGCCTCTATCGTCCTGGCCTATCCCTTTCTGCGGCGGCGCTGGACGAACCTGTTCTTCGGGCTCTCGGTGGTCGCGGCCGGGGCCTTCATCCAGGCCGACCAGAGCTGGTTCGTACTGCCGGGGGTCTGGGGATTTCTTCTCGCCCCATTCGGCGTTCTGCCCGCCGGGGTGTACATGGCAGATTACAGGGCGCTGCTGCCGTGGTTCGGGGTGGTGTTGCTCGGGCTTTTCGTCGGCAACACGTTCTACCTGCGGCGACGGGACGTGAAGCCTCTCGGGCAGGCGCCGCGCCCGATGCGTCCGCTCGCCTTCGTCGGGCGGCACACCCTCTTCATCTACCTGGTGCACCAGCCGGTGATCATCGCGCTTCTGTGGGCCTTCGGGGTGGTGAGCCCGGGCACGGTATAGGGTGCGCGTAGATCACGCTGCGATTGGGGTAAACTTTGTCGTGATGGCAGCGTACGCAGAACTCTCGTGGAGAGGGAGGAGGTCGGGATGCCTTCGCCGAGGCTGACCGGGGCCGGGTTGCTCTTCATCCTCCTCGCCAGCCTGAGCTGCCTCTTCGGGGTCTCCCCGCGGGTCCTGCACGCCGAGCAGGCCGTTGCCCACCATGTCGGCTCGGGGGGGCGGCAGGCCCTGGGGCACGCTCATGATCACGCCGCCCCGGGCCTCCTGCAGAGGGAGGCCCCTCAGGATCAGGGGTTGCTGCAGGGTCTCGGGCTGCTCGCCACGCTGCTCTCGCTCTCCTTCTGCACCGCGCTGGGTATGCTGTTGCGGCGGAACGGTTCTTTCGGGCGGGCTTCTCCCGTCTCCGCCGTAAAGAGAATCCCGGTTCTCGCGGCGGCTCTACCCCAGCGACCTTCACCACCGGCACTCCAGGTTTTCAGGCTGTAGCTTGCCTCCTGCGTGGAGGTGGCTTCCCTACGCCTGAGAGATGGAGGTGTACTCGAAGAGATGAACGTCAAGAGGATCGTCCTGCAGACTCTGAGCATCGCCCTGATCCTGGCCGGTGTAGGGCTGCTCGGTTTCAACTTCTTCGGCACGGACGTCAACGCCGGTGGGGTGGTGAAGCATCCCCGGGCGGGCAATTTCAGCATTCCGCTGGTGCAGAAGAAGGACCCGAGCCGGGGCACCCTTCCCGGCATCGAGGTTCCCAAGAACAAAAACCTGCACCTGACCATCCCCGCGATGAGCCGGGTCAAGAACGCTCTGGTGCCGACTGCGAGGAGCACCAACAACCAGGCCCTCAACAACCACGTGGCCATACACATAAAAGGAACGGGGTTCCCCTGGCAGAAAGGGGCGAACGTGTATATCGCCGGGCACCGGCTCGGCTACGTCGGGACGAAGAGCCTTCTCGCCTTTTACGACCTCAACAACCTGAAGAAGGGGGACAAGGTCTACGTCACCGACGCCAACGGCAACGAGTACGTCTACAAAGTCTACAAGAAGTTCGCCGTCTATCCGACCGAGATCTGGGTCACCAGGCCCGTGCGGGGCAAGAGCATACTCACGCTGCAGAGCTGCACCCTCCCCAACTACACGGAGCGTCTGATAGTCCGGGCGGAGCTGGTCAAGACGATCAGGGCCAAGAGCACGAATCCCGCCTGAGGTTCCGGGGTCAGCGGGGAGAGCCGGGTTCTATCGCCACCCGCTCTCCCTGCACCAGCAGGCGGTCCAGGTTGGGAGAGTCGTTGTACATCGCCGGGCCTATGGTCCACCAGTCGTTGAGCGAGGTGATGCAGGTCTGCAGCGTCACCAGGTTCTTGCCGGGGACCGGGTAGGTGTAGCGGGTGTCGTAGGGGCCCACCGCGAAGACGCGCGTCACCCGGTAGATGTAGCGGGTGCCGTTGGCGTCGGTGAGTATGATCTCATCCCCCGGCTGCATGGAGGGAAGGTTGTAGAACTGGTAGTAGCTCTGGGTGCCGGCGTACCCTATGCGGTGCCCGACTATGTAGGTGTTCGCGCAGGGTTGCCAGGGGAACCCAGTCGGGGGGAGCTTTATGGCCCCCTGGTTCAGCGCGGCTTCGGAGTCGCTGTTGGTGACCGTGTCTCCGTAGATGTCCAGTTTGGGCACCGTCAGGTAGAGGGCGTCGTTCGGCGGTTTCGGCGGCGTAGGTCCGCAGACGGAGCCCCGCGAGGCCCGGGCTTCCTTTCTTTTGACGGGATGCGAGGGTTTCTTGGCCGCTCGTTCTTTCGCCTGGGGCTTGCTTTTTCGCCCGGAGGTGCGTGGGGTCGTCTTCCCTCCACCGGCTTCACTCGCGGTGCGGGCCTGGCTTCGCGGGGCGTCTCCTTTCGCGGGCTTGACCGATGCCTGCGTGTTTTCGCCCTTAGGTGATGGTTTCTGGCCCGTGTCGTGCCCGGGGACGTTGAGACCGAAGGCGACGACCCCCGCGACCGCCACCAGAACCAGCATGAGGAGCAGGCCCAGACCCGTCCTTCGGCGTCTTCTGCGGGTGAAGATGCGGCGTTCTCTCCTTCTCCCATGCATGTGGACGATTCTATCCCGTCCGGTGAAGCGGCTGCAAGCCGGCTGCGGGCGTCCTGGGTCGGAAAGGAGATCACACCGGAACCACCGCCGAAGTCGTAGAATCCCTGCGGGGCTCGAACTTTGAGGGCCCATGGAAGAGCTTTTGATCGGTGAGTCGTATATGAGAAGGAGCCGGACATGAGCGAGCTGTTTTCTCCGCTCGAGATACGCGGGATTCGTTTCAAGAACAGGATCTTCGTCTCCCCCATGTGTCAGTACTCGTGCGAGGATGGGATGCCGGGCGACTGGCATCTCGTGCACCTGGGGTCCCGGGCCGTGGGGGGCGCGGCGCTGGTGATCGCCGAGGCCACGGCCGTGAGCCCGGAGGGGCGTATAAGCCCCTGGGACACCGGGATGTGGTCGGACGACCACGTACGGGCCTTCTCCCGCATAACCCGCTTCGTCTTTGAGCAGGGCGCCGTCCCAGGCATACAGCTCGGACACGCCGGACGCAAGGCCTCGACCGATGCTCCGTGGCGGGGTGGTTCTCCGATCCCCCGGGAGGAGGGAGGATGGCAGCCGCTGGCTCCGAGCCCGCTGCCCTTCGCGGAGGGCTATCCGATGCCGCGGGAGATGACGCGGGAGGACATCGAGCATGTCGTGGAGTCTTTCGCGCGGGCGGCGAGGCGCAGCCTGCAGGCGGGGTTCAAGGTCGTGGAACTGCACATGGCGCACGGCTACCTGCTGCACCAGTTCCTCTCCCCGCTCTCCAACCGGCGGGAGGACGAGTACGGGGGTTCTTTCGAGAACAGGGTCCGACTGCCGCTCGAGGTGGCTGAGGCGGTGCGAGAGGTCTGGCCCGAGGAGCTGCCGCTCTTCGTGCGTATCTCGGCCACCGACTGGGTGGAAGGTGGATGGAGCCTGGAGGATTCGGTCAAGCTCTCCCGCAGGCTCGAGGAGATCGGTGTGGACCTCGTGGATTGTTCCTCCGGGGGTGTCGTGCCGAACGCGAAGATCGAGGTTCGGCCCGGCTACCAGGTCCCCTTCGCGGAGGTGGTGCGCAAGGAGACTGGGGTGATGACCGGTGCCGTCGGGCTCATCACCGAGCCGGAGCAGGCCGAGGAGATCGTCGCGGGTGGCAAGGCGGACGCGGTCCTGCTCGCCCGCCAGCTGTTGCGAGATCCGTACTGGCCGCTGCACGCCGCGCTTGAGCTCGGGGTGGACGTCCCCTGGCCGTCCCAGTACGAGCGGGCGAAGCCCCGCGGGTAGCGTGAGGCCGCGCCGGGTGCGAGAATCGGTGTGATGGACGAGAGCTCCCACGACGACCGGAGACCCCGGAGAGGCGTCCTGGAGCGCCGGGGCGCCTCACTGCCCTCCGGGAGGCGTCTGCTCCCCGGGCTCCGGGCCGCGCTCGGCACCCCGACCGGCAGGGCGCTGGCGACGGTGGCGGCCGCGACCGCCGCCGAGGCCGTCCTGCGGTGGGGCGGGAGGTTGCCCGCCGTGCGGCGGTCGAGCCGGGTGGAGCCGGAGACCGTGCTCCTGTGGGCGTTCCGGGAGGAGGTTCGATCCCCGGATGGCACCCGCAGCACGCTCGAGTTTCTTCTCACCCGCTCCCGACCGCGCTAGGAGCAGCTTCGGGGTGGGGAGAGGCGCGTTCTCCTGTTATCTTCTCCGGGTGTCCCTGCTAAAGATGTAGAAGAGGTGGGTGAGGATGTGTGGAAGGTACACGCTCAGGGTGCCCGTGGAAGAGCTCGCCGAGAAGTTCGACCTCCCGGGGCCGCTGCCCGAACTCTCTCCGAGCTACAACATAGCGCCCTCGCGCGAGGTGGCCGCGGTCGTCCTCCGGGAAAAGACGAGGAGGCTCGAGAAGTTTCGTTGGGGGCTCGTACCCTCCTGGGCCGACGATCCCGGGATAGGTAACCGCATGATCAACGCGCGCGCAGAGAGCGTGGCCGAGAAGCCCTCCTACCGACGAGCTTTCCGCAGCCGCCGCTGCCTCGTCCTCGCGGATGGATTCTACGAGTGGAGGAAGGAGGATGACGGCAGGCAACCCTACTACATAAAGATGCGCGACGGTTCCCCGTTCGCCTTCGCCGGACTCTGGGAGGTGTGGCGCGGGGGAGCGGATGAGATCCGCTCCTGCACGATCATAACCACCGACGCGAACGGGCTCCTCGCCCCGATCCACGAACGCATGCCGGTGATCCTCGATCCCGAGGAATACGACCTCTGGCTGGATGTCTCCGTGCACGACCCGGACGTTCTCCTGCCGCTGCTCAAGCCGTACGAGGGCGAAACCCTGGAGGCCTACCCGGTGGACCGTGTGGTGAACAACCCGGCGAACGACGGGCCTGCCTGCGTCGAGCCGGTGGGGTGAGTGAATGGGCGGGACGGTCGAGGCGATCTACGTGACCCCGCGCGGCAGCGCCCCGATGCTGCGCGTGGGAGAAGTTCGGGCGCTGGCCGGCCGGGGGCTCGCGGGGGACCGCTACTGCGAGGGCACCGGATACTGGAGCCGCTTCCCCGAGGGCGTGTGCGAGGTCACCCTGATAGAGGCCGAGGCGCTCGAAGAGATAGAACGCGAGGCGGGCATCTCCGTCACCAACGGCGAACACCGGCGCAACATCGTGACCCGTGGGATCCGTCTCTCCGACCTCCGCCGCCGGCGGTTCCGGATCGGGGAGGTGCTGCTCGAGTACGATCGCACGCGCCCGCCGTGTCGCCACGTGCAACGGCTCACCGAACCCGGTATGACCCGGGCCCTGCGCAACCGCGGCGGCATCGGTGCCCGCATCCTGGAGGACGGTGTGATCCGGGAGGGGGACGCGGTGGTGGTGCTCTAGCCGAGCCTTCGGGCCACCAGCGTGAGGGCGACGGCGAAAACGAGCATGGGGAGCACGATGCCGTAGGCTGCCTCGATGCTCGTACGGTCGGCCAGGGCTCCGAGGGCGAAGGGCGCGAGCAGGATCGCCCCGCTGGCACCCAGGGAGAGGCGCGCCGTGGCCCGGTCGGACTGCCGGGAGGACGAGTCGACCCCCGCCGAGACCGAGAGCGGGTAGACGCTCCCGATGCCCAGCCCCGTCGCGGCCAGCCCGGCGAGGGTGGGGACTTCACCGCCCGAGAGCCAGAAGACGGGGAAGCCCACGAGCGCCACCGTCAGGG
This sequence comes from Rubrobacteraceae bacterium, assembly GCA_023511405.1. Classification (GTDB taxonomy): domain Bacteria; phylum Actinomycetota; class Rubrobacteria; order Rubrobacterales; family Rubrobacteraceae; genus Rubrobacter_E; species Rubrobacter_E naiadicus. The sequence continues at coordinate 9,065 of JAIMBO010000019.1, read as the reverse complement.
TGGCCGTGAGCAGCGTCGTCACGGGGACCCTGCGGGCGGCGATGCTGCCGAGCAGCCTCCCCGCCAGCATCGCCGCCGGGAAGACGCTTAAAGCGCCCGCCGCCTCCGCGCTCGAGAGCCCGGCCCCGGCCTTCAGAAACGCCGCTCCCCAGTAGGTCACGCACCACTCGATGGCGACTCCAAGGGAGAGCACGCCCCAGTAGGCCCAGAAGCGGGACGGGAGCTTCCCGGCGGGCTGCCCTCCGGCCCCTCGGCGTGGGGAAGGCCCCTCCCGCGGCATCCTCAGCCTCACGCTCGGGGAGAGCAGGAGGAAGACGAGGATCGGGGGCAGGAGCGCCGCCCGCCAGCCGAGACCCGCCGCGGCGGATGTCCCGACGGCGAGGGACGCGGCGATCGCGCAGGCGCTCGCCGCGGCGTTCGACTCGGTGATGGCCACCGCCCCGTTCCGTTCGTGGCGGTCGGAGAGGACGGACTGTGTCGTGATCAGGAGCAGCGACCCAGCCGTACCCATGAAGAACGCGCCCGCGATGGTCCCCGTCGTGACCGGACTCGCCGCCAGGAGAACCGCTCCCGCCGCCATCCCCGCCCCGCCGCCCCACAGGCTCACCCGGCGTCCCCACCTCGCGCTCACCCGTTCGCCGAGCACGCCCGTGAGCACGCCCCCGAGGGCGAACGCGCTGAAGTGCAGGCTCGCCACCGTGTAGTCGAACCCCAGCTCGGACCTCAAAAACGGCATGAGGGGCCCGAGGGAAGTCTCCAGGTAGGAGAAGTACCCGACCAGGGTGTATACCACCCACGTGAGCCGGTCACGGACGAACCCGCGCGCTCCTTCCCCGCTTCCGGGTGCTGCCATGGACCTCAGTGTATCCCCAAAGCTTCCCCGCGTATAATCCGACCGTGGTCCGAGAGAGGAGGGTTATGGGGGCGAGAGGGCTGACGCACGTGAGCGTGGGGGCACATGATCTGGAAGAATCCGCCCGCTTCTACCGGGAGCTCTTCGGGATGGAGGAGATCCCCTCCCCGAACTTCCCGTTCCCGGTGCGCTGGCTGCGGGTGGGCGACCTGCAGCTTCACCTCTTCCTGAGCGAAGACCCCGCTCCCCGCTCCCACCACTTCGGGATAGACGTGGAGGACTTCGAGCGGGTCTACCGGAAGGCGGAGGAGATGGGCGTCCGGGTGAAGGAAGGTTACTACTCGGGAGTCTACGAGCTTCCGGACGGTGCCGTCCAGCTCTACCTGCGCGACCCTGCGGGCAACCTGATCGAGGTGAACCATCCCCACGCTTCCCACCTCGACCGTTCGGTGGTCTCCGATCTCCGACCGTTGCCCTCGCCCCAGACCGGCGAAGCCGCCTCCGCCCAACTCTACCTCCGCCGGGGTGGGTGAACCACCGGGAGATCCGGACGTCCGCAGCACCCCTCGTGCGGGAGAGAATCCTCGATTTTCGCTGGTTTTCGATTGCCAGCTACAGCACAACATGTTATCGTGCCGGGATGTCGCGGTTTCCTGGAAGCCGCGCGGATCGTCCGGAACGTGCGGGAACCACCCCGAGGCCGGCTTCGGATGGGAAGGGGGATTCGTCCACACTGAGTTGCGGAGAGGGATACTGGATACGGCCCACCGGCTGGTAGGGGTGGGGATGGTGTCCGGTACCTTCGGGAGCGTCAGCGCCCGCGGGGAGGCGGGTGCCATCATCGTAACCCCCGAGAGGAGGGAGGGTGAGCCGTGGCCGCGGGATCTCTTGCTGCTGGACGGCGATGGTCGGGTACTGGAGGGCGACCTGACGCCCCCCGCCGAGACCCTTGTGCACGCCTGCATCTACCGCAACCTTCCGGTCGCCGGGGGCGTGATCTGCGCTCAGCCCCCCTATGCCACGGTGCTGGCGTGCCTCGGGTGGGAGATCCCCCCGCTGCATCCCATGCTCACGATTCTCTCGGAGGACGGGCACGTGCCGGTCACGCGGCGCGCTCCCTACGGAACGGAGCAGTTCGCCCTCAACGTGGAGGAGGAGCTCTCTGAAGGGTTGCGGGCGTGCCTGGTGCGGAGCAGCGGAGCGGTCGTCCTGGGGGAGCATCCAGAGGATGCCCTCTCGAACCTCTTCCTGCTGGAAGAAGCCTCCAGGCTGTACTATCGCGCCATGCTCGCTGGGGAGCCAGAGATCCTCGGGCATGACGAGATCCTGGAGGCGGCGAGGAGGATCACCGCGGCCCTCGGGGGCGGGGAGGGACCCTCGCCCGGCCTGGACACCGCCGATCCGCCGCTCTGCTAGACTTCATCCGCACGCGTTCGCATAGATGAAGGGTAGTTTCGTGCGAGAGGAGCTTTCGGAGTGGTAGAGAGACAGACCACCGTGGGGCCGGCCGAGGGGTTGCACGCCAGACCCGCGGCCCAGTTCGTCAGGACCGCCAGGCAGTTCGTCTCCGACATAAAAGTCATAAAGGACGGCAAGGAGGCCAACGCCAAGAGCCCGCTCTCGCTCATGACGCTCGCCGCGAAGAAAGGACATCAGATCACCATACGAGCCGAAGGCGCGGACGAGCAGGCGGCCGTGGACGCTCTGGTCGAACTGATCTCCCGCGAGGAAGAGTAAGGGGACGAGAGGCGCCGGAGGGCGGGCGGCACGTGGTGCCGGACGTACCTGGGGCCTGCATTGGAGGAGCCGGTGGGTAACGAATTCGACCCGGAGAGGGTTGCGCTGGTCGTGAACACCCGCTCGCGGGATGGTGAGCGGGCTTTCTTCCGGGCGCTGGAGGTGTTGGAGGAGATGGGCCTCCGGGTGGAGAAGACCCACCCTCTGCAAGACCCCGCTCGTCTGCCAGAGACGGTGCGCGAGCTGGTCCAGGAGGGGTGCGAGCTGCTCATCCTGGGTGGTGGCGACGGCACGGTCAGCTCGGCCGTGGACTTCCTGGCCGGAAGGGAGACGGTGCTCGGGCTGCTGCCTCTCGGAACCGCGAACGACTTCGCCCGCACGCTGGAGATACCGCAGGACGTGGAGGCGGCCTGCAGGGTCGTGGTGCACGGAGAGGTGGTCGACGTGGACCTCGGGGTCGCCGGCGACGACTACTTCGTCAACGTCGCCTCGGTCGGGATGGGGGTCGAGGTGACCCAGGCCCTCTCGCCCCGGCTCAAGAAGCGGGCCGGTGCACTGGCCTACCCGCTCGCGGCGGTGCGGGCGTTCCTGCGTCACGAGCCGTTCTCGGCCCGGTTGACCTTCCCGAAAGGAGATCATGAGCCGGTGGAGTTCGAGCGGCTCTTACAGGTCGCGGTGGGTAACGGCCGGTTCTACGGCGGGGGGTTCATCGTCGCCCCCGACTCCGAGATAGACGACGATGCGCTGGACGTCTGCGTCATCGAGATCATGCGGCACCGCGACCTGCTCGGGGTGGTCCTCTACCTGAAGAGCGGCGACTTCATCCGCGAGGAGGGGGTGAGCCACTTCAAGACAACGGAGGTCCACCTCGAGACCGACCCCGTCCAGCGGATAAACGTCGACGGTGAGATAGTCTCCTCCACACCCAAGACCTTCAGGGTGGAGCGCGATGCCCTCAGGGTCCTCGTGCCACCGGGATCGAAGGCCGCCCGCCGCGACCGCTAGCCGCTCTTCGCGGGGAGCTCCTTCTCCAGTACGCTCACCGACTCCGGGTCCTCGAGCGCGGTCGTATCGCCGCGTACCCTGCCGTCGACGATGAGTTCACGCAGGAGCCGGCGCATGATCTTGCCGCTCCTCGTCTTCGGGAGCGCGCTCACGACGTGGATGGCCGCCGGGCGCGCGATCGGCCCCACGTGATCGACGACCTGCCGCTCGAGCTCCTCCTCGATGCCTTCCTTCGGTTCGGCCCCCGCGCGCAGCAGCACGAAGGCGACCGGCACCGTCCCCTTCGTCTGATCCGGAACGCCGATGACCGCGGCCTCGGCGACGTCTGGGTGGTTCAGCAGGGCGGCCTCTATCTCCATCGTCCCGAGCCGGTGGCCGCTGACGTTTATGACGTCGTCGACCCTCCCGGTGACCCAGTAGTGGCCGTCCTCGTCCACCACGCAGGCGTCCGCCGAGAAGTAGCGGCCCGGGAAGCGTTTGAAGTAGGTGTCGAGGTAGCGCTGGTGGTCACCCCACACCGTGCGGGCCAGGCACGGGAATGGTCTGGTGATCGTGAGGTAGCCCTGGGTGCCGGGCGGGACCGGCTCCCCGCGCTCGTCGACGACCTCGGCGGTATAGCCGGGGAGCGCCTGCCCGCAGGAGCCGGGCTTCGCGCCGCTTATCCCGACGAGCGCCGAGGTCCAGCCCGTGGCGGTCTCGGTCTGCCCGTAGGTGTTGTTGACGAAGACGTGTCCCCGTCCGACGACCTGGTGGACCCAGTGCCAGGTCTCGGGGTCTATCGGTTCGCCGACGAGCGAGATGAGGTCCAGCTCGGAGAGGTCGCGTCCCTCGAGCCACCGCTCCCCGGCGCCGCGCAGCATGCGCAGGGCGGTCGGGGCGGTGAAGATCTTGCTCACCCGGTAGCGCTCGGCGACCTCGTAGATGCGGCCGGGGTCCGGGTGGTTGAGCGCACCCTCGTAGACGACCATCGTCACCCCGTGCGCGAGCCCGCCGACGAGCGACCAGATCGGGAAGGTCAGCCATCCGACGTCCGCCGTGCACCAGTAGACGTCGTCTTCCTGCGGGTTCATGGACCACTTGACGTCGGCGTAGGTCCCTACCAGGAACCCGAGCCCGGAGTGTACGACACCCTTGGGCCTGGACTCGGTGCCGCTGGTGTAGATGATGAAGCCGGGCTCGTTCGCCTCGATGGGCTCCGGCGGGCACCAGCGGGATGCGGTGCGCAAAAGATCGGGGTAGAGGTGGTCCCGCCCGGAGACGAGCGTCACCTCCGCGCCTGCGCGCGGCACGACGACGACGGCCTCGATCGAGTCGATGCCCTCCGCCGCCTCGTCCAGCGTCCGCTTGAGCGGCACCTCGCGCCCGCGCCGGGAGGTTGCGTCTGCGACGATGACGGCTTTGGGATGCGAGTCCTCCAGACGCTGGCGTACGGCGTCGGTGGAGAATCCGGCGAAGATGATGTTGTAGAGCGCCCCGATGCGGTAGCAGGCGTGGACGCTCGCGAAGACCTCCGGGATGTTGCCCATGTAGATCGCGACGACGTCCCCCCGCCCGACCCCGAGGTCCTTCAGGGCGTTCGCGAGCCGGTTGACCTCGTCGTGGAGCTGCTGGTAGGTCCAGACCTCCCGCCGGCCGTCCTCCGATTCCCAGAGTAACGCCGCCTTGTTCTTGCGGCCGAGCTTCAGGTGCCGGTCGAGGCAGTTGTGGCTCACGTTGGAGGTCGCACCGACGAAGTAGCGGAACTCCGGGAGCTCACCCTGCCTGACGGTGTCCCAGCTCGTGAACCACTCGAGCTCCGAGGCGATGCGAGCCCAGTACGCGTCCGGGTCCCTGCGCGCCCACTCGATGAACTCTCCGGCTTCCCCGGCGTCCCTGAAGGGGCTCTGGGCCTTCAGGGCTTCGTTCGGCGGGTAGAGCCTGGCTTCGGCTATGCCCCGGATCTCGTACGCCCCGTCCGCTTCTGGCATGGTATCCCTTTCCCTCTCTTTTCGTCCGGCGCCCATGTTACCTCCCGACCGGACCCTGTCAATACCGGGGGCTACGGTCTTCCTCCGGGTTCGAGGGCCACCAGAACCTCTTCCCGGCGTCCATCACGATCGCCGGTACCAGGACCGAGCGTACCACCAGGGTGTCCAGCAGTACCCCGAAGGCGACGATGAACCCGATCTCGGTGAGCACGACGAGCGGGAGCACCCCGAGCACCGAGAAGGTCGCGGCGAGCACGATCCCGGCGGAGGTGATGACCCCGCCGGTGACGGCGAGCGCCCGGAGCATGCCCTCCCGGGTACCGTGACGCCCGGCCTCCTCACGCGCCCGGGCGACGAGGAAGATGTTGTAGTCCACCCCGAGCGCGACGAGGAAGACGAACGCCAGGAGCGGCAGCGAGGGATCTATCCCCGGAAAGCCGAAGAGGGACTCGAAGACGACCACGCTCACCCCGAGCGCCGCGGCGAACGAGAGGATCACCGTGGCTATGAGGATTACGGGGGCGACGACCGAGCGCAGCAGGAGGCCGAGTATTACGAGCACGACGAGCAGGACGAGCGGCACGATCACCTCGCTGTCCCGCGCGGCTGCCTGCCGGGTATCGAGTTGCTGGGCGGTCGTGCCGCCGACGTAGGCCTCGACCCCGTTTATCTTGCCGAGTTTCTCCCGCAGCTCCTTTACCGCTCCGAAGGATTTTTGCGAGTAGGGCCCGGACGCGAGCGTGACGTCGAAGCGGGCGACGCCGCCTCTCTTCTCTATCGGCCCGATCCGCGAGGTGTCCCCGACCTTCCGCGCCGCCTCACGCACCTCCCTTGCCCTGTCCGCCGGGCGCACCACGACGGTCGCCGGGGCGCTCGCACCCGCAGGGTAGCTCTTCGCCAGAAGCTTCTGACCCTCTACAGAGTCGACTTTGCCCCGGAAGCCCTGCTGCGGGGTGAGGCCGGTGTCTAACCTGACGAGCCCGAACGCGAGGATCGCGAGCACGACGGCGGTCGTCACCCACACGAACCTCTTCCTCGCGGAGATTGTGCGCCCGAGCCTGAAGAACACCCCCGCCTCTTCGCGCGAGGGTGTCCCGTAGCGCGGGACGTACGGCCAGAAGACCCCCCGCCCGAGCACGAGCAGCAGCGCCGGCAGGGCCGTGAGCATCGCGAGCAGCGCCAGGAGCACCGCCGCGGCCCCGACCGGACCGAGCCCCCGGTTGTTGTTGAGTTCGGAGGCGAGCAGGCACAGAAGCCCTATCGTCACCGTGCCGGCGGAGGCGAGGATGGCCGGACCGGCCTGCCTGAGCGCGTAGGCCATGGCCTCGTGCCGGTCCTCGTGCCGGCGCAGCTCCTCCCGATAGCGGGCGACGAGCAACAGCGCGTAGTCGGTCCCGGCGCCGAACAGGAGCACCGTGGCGAGCCCGGCCGTCTGCCCGCTGATGGTGATCCCTGCACCGGCCAGCCCGTAGTAGACGGCCTGCGAGATTCCTTCGGCAAGCCCGACCGAGACGAGCGGCAGAAGCCACAGAAACGGGCTGCGGTAGGTGAGGAGCAGGAGCGCCGCGACCACGAGCGCCGTCGCGAAGAGCAGTTTGGTGTCTATCCCCCCAAAGACCTCCACGAGATCGGAGGTGAACCCCGCCGGGCCGGTCACCGCGACCGCGAGCCCCCCGGTATCCTTCTCGACGGTCCGGCGGATCGCTGAGACCGCGTTCTGCAGCACCGACGGATCGTCGCTCGATGCTTTTATGGGAACGGTGAAGAGCAGCGCCTTGCCGTCCCTGGAGGGTACGGGCGGGGAGGGGGCTCCGATCCCCCTGGTGCCGAGCTTCGCCACCGCCTGGCGATCTTGCATGACTTTCTCGTAGTCGGAGCGCGTCAGCCCATCCGCCCGTCGGAAGACGACCACCGCCGGTATCGGCTGGTTCTTCCCGAAGAATCGCTTCTGTAACTCCAACGCCTGCGTCGACTGGGCGCTCGCCGGCAGGAAGCTCGACTGGTCGTTCTTCTCCACCGAGGGGAGCCTGCCCCCGAAAGGCCCGGTGATGCCGGCCGCGATCACCCAGACCGCCAGCACGAACCACTTCGTCCGCCGTCCGGCGGCGAACGAGATCAGAGCCCCAAACCCTCCTCGTCCACCACCCGACGTCGCTCGCCCTCGAGGTCCCATGGCGCTCACCGGCCGGAGGATGTCTCCGGCAGTGGCGCCGGGGTGCCGAAGAGGGGGTCGGGATTGTACAGTGCCTGGTAAGCCGCGGTGGGCGTTGCGATGGAGAGCCAGATCAGGATAGGGACTTGTGAGGCTGCGAAGCGGCGGTCGACCCGAAGGCCGAGGACCGTGCTGCCGAGGGTGAGGGCGTGAAAGGCCGAGGTCCATCCGAGCGCGAGCAGGGGACTTCGCTTCCTGAAGTACGCCCAGGTGAAGGTGGCGTAGAGCGCCCAGCTCGCGCCCTGCAGGGCGAGCAGCGGACGGCGGTCGTGTGTGTCTTCGGGCAGGTTCAGGAGCCTGAGGTCGCCCCAGAGCTGGCTTATGTTGTTTGTCGTCCAGGCCGGTCCGAAGACCCACCCGGGCGGGGCGAAGGGGGCCTGGCGCAGCTCCTCGTACTGCCGCCGCTCTCCGTCATCCGGGCGGGAGAGCGCGGCCGAGACCGCGTTCACCGCGAGCCCGAAGGCGGCGGCGTGGTACCAGCGGTAGCGTGCTGACCTCGGCGCCCGTCCCGGGGCGCTTCGCTCCGCGAGGCGCTCGTTTACGGGGTCGTCCGGCGGGGCCGGGGTGATCTCGAGGTATACCTGAGCCCCACTCCTCCCGAACAGCCGCTGCGCGCCGCGGAAGAGACGCATCTGAGCCCCGTACTTCTCCCTCAGGAGGCGCTCGGGATGCGCGCTCTCCTCCGCCGCGAGCAGGCGGGCCACGCCCGCAACCTCCGGACCGAGCGGCCTCCCACGCCTGTCGCACGGCCCGACGATCACACCCCCGTAGTTGCGGATCCTTTTGACCTTCCCGCTTGCGCGCCCCGTGTACACGTAGAGCTTCTCCCCGTCCTTCGCGAACCACACCGGCGTCCGAACCGGCTCCCCGCTCCTCCGGAACGTCGTAAGGTTCATGTAGTCGTGACCATCCAGTACACCGAAACCCTCGAGCGTACCCCGCATCTTCAAGATCACCTCCCGGACCTTTTACACATTTTGCTCGATAAAAAAGAAAACTAAACACAGAGATAAATTGCGAGTCCCGGGGAACTGCTGCTGCTAAACTCATCGAGGTGGAGTGCAGATACCAGGAGGGCTGATGGACTTCGATCCGACACCTGAGCAGCGGGCCTGGAGGGAGAAGGCGCGGGAGTTTGCGGATGGGGTAGTAAAGCCGCGGGCGGCGGCGTTGGATCGGGAGGGGCGCTTCCCGTACGACATCGTCGCCCAGATGGCCGAGGAGGGGTTTCTCGGGCTGACGGTACCCGAGGAGTACGGGGGGAGCGGGGGGGATTTCGTAGCGTACAACA
>JAIMBO010000149.1 GCA_023511405.1 Rubrobacteraceae bacterium | reverse complement strand
ACCAACTTCGCGATCGTCGACTCGGTGGTGAAGGCTCCGAACGTTGCTAGCCTGGTCTTCAAGGACAACGAGGGGGCCTACCTCGCGGGCGTGGTCGCGGGGGACATGACCCAGATCAAGACGCCCTACACCAACCCCAAGACCAAGGTCGTCGGTTTCATAGGAGGGCAGAACTCGCCCCTGATCCGCAGTTTCCAGGCCGGGTTCGACGCCGGGGTGAAGTCCGTGTGCCCGGACTGCAAGGTGATAAACCAGTACGTGGGTTCGACCCCGGATGCGTTCAACGACCCGGCGACGGCCAAGCAGATCGCGCTCAACCAGATCAGCCAGGGGGCGGACATCGTCTACCCGGCGGCCGGCAACAGTGCCTCGGGGGCTTTCGAGGCGGCGCGTGAGAAGCACGTCTTCGCCATCGGGGTGGACCAGGACCAGGCCCCGCAGTTCCCGAAGGATCCGATCCTGACCTCGACGGTCAAGGGCGTGGACAACGCGGTCTTCCAGACGATAGAGGATGCCGCGAAGGGCAAGTTCCCAGCCGGGAAGACCATAGAGTTCGGGCTCAAGAACGGAGGCTACAAGCTGGCCCCGTTCCACCGCTTCTCGAACCTCGTCCCCCAGAAGGTCAAGAACGACCTGAAGAAGGCGCGCGAGGGGATAATCTCGGGCAAGATAAAGGTGCCCACCACGCCTTCTAAGTAGTCCGGGTAGAGCCGGATGAGCGCGGGCAGGGATACGGAACGCCGACCCTCCGGCCCTCCGGCCGTGCTCGAGATGCGGGGGGTCACGAAGACCTTCGGGCCCGTCGTGGCCAACGACCACATCTCGCTCGTGCTGCACCGCGGCGAGGTCCTGGGGCTTCTGGGGGAGAACGGGGCGGGCAAGTCCACCCTGATGAAGATCCTCTACGGCCTCTACAGCCCGGACGAGGGTGAGATCTTCGTCGACGGGGAGCGGGTCGAGATCCGGACCCCGGCGGATGCGGTCCGGCTCGGGATCGGGATGGTCCACCAGCACTTCACGCTCATCCCGCGGCTCACCGTGGCGGAGAACATCGTGCTCGGCTCGGAGCCGCGCGGGAGGGGTGGGACGCTGGACATGAGCGGGGCGATCCGGGCCACCGAGGAGCTCAGCCGGCGCTACGGGCTCCGGGTGGACCCGAGGGCCCGGGTGTCGGACCTCTCGGTGGGGCTGCAGCAGCGGGTCGAGATCCTCAAGGCGCTCTACCGGGAGGCTCGCATCCTGGTCCTGGACGAGCCCACGGCCGTGCTCACGCCGCAGGAGACGCGGGACCTCTTCGGGGTCCTGAAGGAGCTCGTCGCCGACGGGCTCTCGATCATCTTCATCACCCACAAGCTCGAGGAGCTCTTCGGGGTGAGCGACAACATAACGGTCATCCGCGACGGGAGGGTCGTGGACACCGTGCGCACCTCCGACTCCGACGCCCGGCAGCTCGCCCGGCTCATGGTCGGGCGGGACGTGGTCCTGCAGGTGGAGAAGAAGCCGGAGGTGAAGGGGGAGGCCCTCCGGCTGGAGGCGAGGGGGCTCGTCGTCGAGTCGGAGTTCGGGGTGGGGGTCAGGGGCGTAGACCTCGCGGTGCGTGCCGGGGAGATCCTCGGGATAGCCGGGGTCGACGGCAACGGGCAGACCGAGCTCGCCGAGGCGCTCGCCGGGATGCGCCCCGTGGACTCCGGCGGGATCTACCTCGACGGGGAGGAGGTGACGCACCTCGGCGCGCGGGAGCGCCACGAGCGGGGGCTCGCGTACATCCCGGAGGACCGCAGGGAGAAAGGGCTCGTGCAGGAGTTCACGCTGGCCGAGAACTACGCGCTGAAATCCTACGCGAAGGCGCCGTTCTCGCGGTGGGGATGGCTCTTCCCGGGCCGGATGCGCCGGGAGGCGGAGAAGCAGCTTCGGGCCTTCGACGTGAGGCCGCTCGACCCGGACGCGCCGGCCCGGACCCTCTCCGGGGGCAACCAGCAGAAGGTGATCCTGGCGCGCGAGCTCTCCGGGGAGCCCGGGGTCATCATCGCCTCCCAGCCCACCCGGGGTCTGGACGTGGGGGCGATAGAGTTCGTGCACGAGATGCTGCTGAAGCAGCGGGAGGCGGGCAAGGCGGTGCTCCTGATCTCGATGGAGCTCGAAGAGGTGCGCTCGCTCTCCGACAGGATCGCGGTGATCTACGACGGCAGGATAGTGGGCGAGCTGGAGGCCGATGAGGCGACCGACGAACAGCTGGGGTTGCTGATGGCCGGTCACAGCCCCGAGGAGGCGGGCCTCAGGTGAGCGCGGCCGGAGTCACCGGCTCTTTTGCCCGCCGGCTGCTCGTCGGGAGCATCCGGGCGCTCCTTTTCCCGGTCGTCGCGATAGTGCTCGCGCTCGTGATAGGGGCGATCATCGTCGCGGCGACCGGCAACAACCCGGCTGCGGCCTACGGGGCGCTGCTCGACGGGGCGTTCGGCTCGGCGCCGGCGGTGGGCCGGACGCTCGTAAACGCCACGCCGCTGGTCCTCACCGGGCTCGCCTTCGCGATCCCCTTCCGGGCCTCGATGTTCAACATCGGGGGTGAGGGACAGCTCTTCATCGGGGCGATCACCGCGGCCGCGCTCGGCACCACCGTCGCGGGGAGCGGGGTGGTGTGGGTGGCGATCATCATCCTGGCCTGTCTCGCGGCGGGGTTTTTGTGGGGGGCCATCCCCGGCCTTCTCAAGGCCCGCTTCGGGGCGCACGAGGTGATAACCACGATCATGCTCAACTACGTGGGCATAAACCTCGCCTACTGGCTGGCGCAACACCCGTTCTCCGGGCACGGCACGGTGCCGGGCACCGGTTTCGTGAGCGCCCGGCTCGCCTACCTCGGGGGCGGGCTCGGGCAGGCCAACTACGGTTCGCTCGTCGCCATACTGGCCGCGGTGGCGGCGTACCTCTTGCTGTGGCGCACCACGCTCGGCTACGTGCTGCGCGCCGTGGGGCACTCCCCGGAGGCCGCCCGCTACGCGGGGATGAGCCTCGGGCTGAGCACGACGCTCGCGATGGCCATAGGCGGGGCGTTCGCGGCCGTGGGTGGCGGGATCGAGGTGATCGGGACGTTCGGGAGCATGAGCGTGCCGTTCGTCTCGAACCTCGGGTTCAACGGCATCGGGGTCGCGATGCTCGGGCGCAACCACCCGGCCGGGATCGTACTCGGGGCGCTCCTGCTCGGGGCGCTGCAGGGCGGGGCGCAGCAGATGCAGTTCGCGACGCAGGTGCCGCTGGATCTCGCGAACGTGATCATCGCGATCATACTGCTCTTCGTCACGGCGGTGGGGCTCGTCGAGCTCCTTATAGGCAGAAAACGCCTCAGGGCGATGCTCTCGGGCAGGAGAGGGAAGGAGGCCTGAGTGGCGGATTTCGTGGGTCAGATCACGCCGCTCCTCTCGGGGACCATCAGCAACGCCACACCGCTCATCCTCACGGCCGTCGGGGCGGTCTTCAGCGAGCGCTCGGGGGTGATGAACATAGGGCTCGAGGGGATGATGCTGATCAGCGCGTTCGCCGGGGCCGTGGGCGGGTACTTCGCCGGGAGCGTGTGGGTTGGGCTCCTCTTCGCGCTCCTCGCCGGGCTCGTCTTCGCGCTCATCCACGCGCTGATGTGCGTAACCTTCGAGGCCGACCAGATTATCTCCGGCACCGCCATAAACCTGCTCGCTCTCGCCGCCCCCGGGTTCATCATGCTCATCATCTTCGGGCACAAGGGCACCACGCCCACCGTCCCCAACTTCAACAACCTGAGCATCCCGCTCCTCAGCAGGATCCCGTTCGTAGGCCCCGCCCTCTTCGATCAGGACGCGATCGTCTACATCATGTACCTGCTCATCCCCCTGGCATACTTCGTGCTCTTCAAGACCAGCTTCGGGCTCAGGCTCAGGGCGACCGGTGAGTCCCCCGAATCGGTCGACGTCGCCGGGATCAGCGTGAGCCGGATGCGCTACTACGGTGTTGCGATCTCGGGGCTGATGGCCGGGCTCGGAGGGCTCTACCTCTCGACCGGGCTCCTCTCGGCGTTCACCGAGAACATGACCGGCGGGCGGGGCTTCATCGCGCTCGCGGCGATGATCTTCGGCCGCTGGCACCCGATAGGCGCCACCCTGGCCGCGCTCCTGTTCGGCTTCGCGGAGGCCGTCGCGACCCGCTACGGGCAGGGCTTCGTCCCGGTGGAGTTCTCGCAGATGATCCCCTACGTACTCACGATCCTGGTGCTCGCGGGCGTCGGGGGCAGGGCGATCCCCCCGGCGGCGATCGGTCGCCCCTACCGCAAGGAGTGATGCATTGAAAGCAAGGATCGAAGCCAGCCCGGAGGTGGAGGAGGCCCTGCGGGAGGGCCGTCCGGTCGTCGCGCTGGAGTCCACCCTGATCTCTCACGGCCTGCCCCGACCGGACAACCTGCGCGTCGCCCGCGAGCTGGAGGAGATCGTACGAGATGAGGGTGCGATTCCCGCGACCGTGGGCGTCGTCGATGGCGTCCCCAGGGTGGGGCTCGGGGCGGACGAGATAGAGCTTCTCGCAACCGCGGAGGAGGTGGCCAAGCTCTCGGCGCGCGACCTCCCCATCGCGGCGACGAAGGGCATCCACGGGGCGACGACCGTCGCCGCCACGGCGCATCTCGCTGCGCGCCTCGGGATACGGCTCTTCGCCACCGGGGGGCTCGGCGGGGTGCACCGCGGGGCGCGCGAGTCCTGGGACGTCTCGGCCGACCTCGCCGCCCTCTCCCGGACGCCGGTCGCCGTGGTCTGCTCGGGCGTGAAATCCATCCTCGACGTCCCGGCGACCCTGGAGTAT